>NZ_FXWZ01000003.1:323290-646580 GCF_900184225.1 Brevibacterium ihuae
CCTTGGAACCGATCGCCATTGTCATTCACCACCTTCGCGCCGCACGATGCGGGCCTTGAGAGGAAGCTTGTGGATCGCCAGGCGCAAGGCCTCACGAGCGACTTCCTCGGGGACGCCGGCGAGCTCGAACAGAACTCGACCGGGCTTGACGTTTGCCACCCACCACTCGGGTGAGCCCTTGCCGGAGCCCATGCGGGTCTCAGCGGGCTTCTTGGTCAGCGGGCGGTCGGGGTAGATGTTGATCCACACCTTGCCGCCGCGCTTGATGTGACGGGTCATGGCGATACGAGCGGCCTCGATCTGCCGGTTGGTCACATAGGCGGGCTCGAGCGCCTGGACGCCCCAGTCGCCGAACGTGACCTCGTTGCCGCCCTTGGACATGCCACCGCGCTTGGGGTGGTGCTGCTTCCGGTGCTTGACTCGACGAGGGATCAGCATGTGTCAGCCCTCCGATCCGGCCGCGGCGGGAGCCGCCTCGGCGTTGTTGTCAGTCTTCCTCTGGCCGGCCTCGGGACGACGGTCGGAGCCCCGACCGCGTCCGCCGCGACCGCGACCGCGCGCTGCACCGCCGCGGGGTCCGCGGGCGTTGGGCTGCGCGGCCTCCTGGGCTGCGAGCTCCTTGTCCGTGAGGTCGCCCTTGTAGATCCAGACCTTCACGCCGATCCGGCCGAAGGTCGTGTGCGCCTCGTAGAAGCCGTAGTCGATGTTCGCGCGGAGGGTGTGCAGCGGCACGCGTCCCTCGCGGTAGAACTCCGAACGGCTCATCTCGGCGCCGCCGAGCCGACCCGCGCACTGGACGCGGACGCCCTTGGCGCCGGCGCGCTGCGCGGACTGGATGGCCTTGCGCATCGCGCGGCGGAACGCCACGCGGCTCGCGAGCTGCTCGGCGACTCCCTGGGCGACCAGCTGGGCATCGGTCTCGGGGTTCTTGACCTCGAGGATGTTGAGCTGGATCTGCTTGCCGGTGAGCTTCTCGAGCTGCCCGCGGATGCGGTCGGCCTCGGCGCCGCGGCGGCCGATGACGATGCCGGGACGCGCGGTGCGGATGTCGACGCGCACGCGGTCACGGGTGCGCTCGATGTTGACCTTCGAGATGCCGGCCCGCTCGAGGCCGGTGCTCAGCAGGCGCCGGATCTTGACGTCCTCGCCCACGTAGTCGCGGTAGCGCTGCCCGGCCTTCGTCGAGTCTGCGTACCACTTCGACTTGTGGTCGGTGGTGATTCCGAGTCGGAATCCGTTGGGATTGATCTTCTGTCCCATCAGCGGTTCCCCTTCCGTGAAGCGCTCGCCGGGACGTCGTCGCCGGACGCCAGGACCACGGTGATGTGGCTGGTGCGCTTGTTGATGCGGTAGGCACGTCCCTGGGCACGAGGCCGGAACCGCTTCATGGTCGGTCCCTCGTCCACGAATGCTTCCGAGATGACCAGTTCGTTCTCGTCGAACGCCTCACCGAGCTTGTCGGCCTGGATACGCGCATTCGCGATGCCCGAGGCGACGAGCTTGTAGATCGGGTCGGAGGCCGACTGTTCTGCAAATTTCAGCACCGCCAGAGCTTCGGTTGCCTGCTGACCACGAATGAGGTCAACGACGCGCCGAGCCTTCTGGGGCGTGACGCGCAGGTAACGCGCCTTCGCCTTGGCTTCCATCGCTTCCTTCTTTCCTTGTCGAAGATCGCTCAGAGCTGCCCGCCTCAGCGGCGGCGGCCCTTGCGATCGTCCTTGTCGTGGCCGCGGAAAGTCCGCGTCTGGGCGAATTCGCCGAGCTTGTGCCCGACCATGGCTTCGGTGATGAACACCGGCACATGCTTGCGTCCGTCGTGCACGGCGATCGTGTGTCCCAGGAAGTCCGGGATGATCATCGAGCGTCGGGACCAGGTCTTGATGACGTTCTTGGTGCCCTTTTCGTTCTGAGCAGCGACCTTCTGGTACAGGTGCTCGTCAACGAAGGGGCCCTTCTTGAGGCTACGAGGCATTCTTCAGGCTCCCTATCAACGCTTCTTGCCGGTACGGCGGCGACGCACGATGAGCTTGTCGCTTTCCTTCTTGGGGCGGCGGGTGCGGCCTTCCTTCTGACCCCACGGGCTGACCGGGTGGCGGCCACCCGAGGTCTTGCCCTCGCCACCGCCGTGCGGGTGGTCGACGGGGTTCATCACGACGCCGCGGACGGTCGGGCGCTTGCCCTTCCAACGCATGCGTCCGGCCTTGCCCCAGTTGATGTTCGACTGCTCGGCATTGCCGACCTCGCCGACGGTGGCGCGGCAGCGCACGTCGACGTTGCGGATCTCGCCGGACGGCAGGCGCAGCTGCGCGTACGGCCCGTACTTCGCCACGAGCTGCACCGAGGAGCCGGCGGAACGAGCGATCTTGGCTCCGCCGCCCGGACGCAGCTCGACTGCGTGGATGACGGTGCCGACCGGGATGTTCCGCAGGGCCAGGCTGTTGCCCGGCTTGATGTCGGCCGTGGGGCCGGCCTCGATGCGGTCGTTCTGCTTGAGGCGGTTCGGCGCGAGGATGTAGCGCTTCTCGCCGTCCGCGTAGTGCAGCAGCGCGATGCGTGCGGTGCGATTCGGGTCGTATTCGATGTGTGCGACGCGTGCGGGCACGCCGTCCTTGTCATGGCGACGGAAGTCGATGACACGGTACTGGCGCTTGTGTCCACCGCCGTGGTGGCGGGTGGTCACGCGTCCCTGGCTGTTGCGGCCGCCGCTCTTGGACAGCGGGCGCAGAAGCGACTTCTCCGGCGTCGACCGGGTCACTTCGACAAAGTCGGCGACCGAGGAGCCGCGTCGGCCCGGGGTCGTCGGCTTGTGCTTACGGATTCCCATGAGTCTTGATCCTTCTGACGAGGGGTATCGCTTAGAGCGATCCGCCGAAAATGTCGATCGAACCTTCCTTGAGGGCGACGATGGCACGCTTGGTGTCATTGCGCTTGCCCCAACCGGACCGGGTGCGACGGCGCTTGCCCTGACGGTTCAGGGTGTTCACCGATGCGACCTTCACGCCGAAGATGGATTCGATTGCGTACTTGATCTCGGTCTTGTTCGACCGGGGATCGACGAGGAAGGTGTACTTGCCCTCGTCCATGAGGTTGTAGGTCTTCTCCGAGACGACCGGGGCGATGATGATGTCGCGCGGGTCCTTGAACGTCACGCTCATTCTGCGTCCTCCTCGCGGGTGGAGCGTCCGCCTGCAGCGACGCGGCCGCGAGCGGCTCCGTCGAGGAAGGTCGCGAGCGCGCCCTCGGTGAACACGATGTCGTCGGCCATCAGCACGTCATACGTGTTGAGCTGGTCGGCGGGCAGCACGTGCACCTTCGGCAGGTTGCGGACGCTGAGATAGGTGAGCTCATCGGCGCGCTCGACGACGACGAGCTTGTTCGCCCGGTCGCTGAGGTTGGTGAGAGCCGTACGGGCCTGCTTGGTCGACGGCACGTCGCCGTCGATCAGGCCGCTGACCACGAACACCCGGTCGAGGCGGGCGCGGTCGGACAGGGCACCGCGCAGAGCGGCGGCCTTCATCTTCTTCGGGGTCCGCTGCGAGTAGTCGCGCGGCACCGGGCCGTGGACGATTCCGCCGCCAGCGTACTGCGGAGCGCGGATCGAGCCCTGACGTGCGTTGCCGGTGCCCTTCTGGCGGTACGGCTTGCGACCGCCGCCGCGGACCTCGGAACGGGTCTTGGCCTTGTGGGTGCCCTGGCGCGCAGCGGCGAGCTGGGCGACGACGACCTGGTGGATGAGCGGCACGTTGGTTGCCACGCCGAACACGTCGGCGGGGAGCTCAGCGGTGCCGGACTTCTTGCCGGTGGCGTCGAGGACGTCGATGGTGGTGTTCTCGGTCATCGCTCTCAGGCCTCCTTCGCGGCAGTGCGGACGAAGACGACTGCGCCCTTGGGGCCGGGGACGGCACCCTTGATGAGCAGCAGGTTGTTCTCGGCGTCGACAGCGTGGACGGTGAGGTTCTGGGTGGTGTGCTTGACGGCACCCATCCGGCCGGCCATCCGCAGTCCCTTGAAGACGCGACCGGGGGTCGATGCCCCACCGATCGAGCCGGGCTTGCGGTGGTTGCGGTGGGCACCGTGCGAGGCGCCCACGCCGGCGAAGCCGTGGCGCTTCATGACGCCGGCGGTTCCCTTGCCCTTGCTCTTGGCGGTCACGTCGATCTTGGTGCCGGCCTCGAAGACGTCGGCGCCGAGCTCCTGACCGAGCGTGTACTCGCCGGCGTCGGCGGTGCGCAGCTCGATGAGGTGGCGGCGGGGGGCGACCCCGGCCTTCTCGAAGTGTCCGGCGGTGGGCTTGTCCACCTTGCGCGGGTCGATCTCGCCGAAGGCGATCTGCACGGCGGTGTAGCCGTCGACGTCCTCGTTGCGGATCTGGGTGACGACATTGGAACCGGCGGCGATCACCGTGACCGGAACCAGGTTGCTCTGCTCGTCCCACACCTGGGTCATGCCGAGCTTGGTGCCCAGCAGACCCTTGACGGTCCGGGTGGTGGGGAGAGCGCTGGAACGCATGTTGGCCATTACTCCCCCTTAGAGCTTGATCTCGATGTTGACGTCGTCGGCGAGGTCGAGTCGCATGAGCGAGTCGACGGCCTTCGGCGTCGGGTCGACGATGTCGATGAGCCGCTTGTGGGTGCGCATCTCGAAGTGCTCGCGGCTGTCCTTGTACTTGTGCGGCGAACGGATGACGCAGTACACGTTCTTCTCCGTCGGCAACGGCACGGGGCCCACAACCGTAGCGCCAGCGCGGGTGACAGTGTCCACGATCTTGCGTGCTGCACTGTCAATGACCGCGTGGTCGTACGACTTGAGCCGGATGCGGATCTTCTGTCCCGCCATGGCGTCGTAACTCTCTCTCTTGGTCTTCCCGGACATCAACCGCCGTCCTGTGCGGATCGCGCGGTCTGCTCCGGCTTGGTGTGACCGACCCCCGAGGTCGGGCGTGTCGCCACTCCCTTGCGGGCGAAGCTCCACTTCATCAATCGGCTGCCCGGTGCTGACGAACCCGCCTGCGGCAGATTCTCCCGGTAGATCTCGGACTGTTCGCGGCGCGGAGGCCGCTGTGCAGGGGTCATGAGCCCGAAATACAACTTGTTCATCTTGTCACAGGGCACAAGTCACCGCAAATCCGGGGCGGCCGGCCCCGGTGTGACGTTCGACTCCTGCTTCCGGGCGCCGGCGACGGTGATTCGTGACCGGCCGGGGCGATTCCTCACTTCCGTGCTTACTCACCCCGGCGACGGTGAGTCCTCGCTCCCGCGGCTGCTCACCCGCCGCGAACCGGGCCCGCACTCCTCCGGCCGCTCATCCTGCCGAGCGGATCCGCGCGCTCCCGGCTGCGCACCTCCGGCGAACTGCGCGGTATCCCACGATCCACGCATCATTGCGCGCAGCTCGCGGGATACCGCGCAGTCCACGGCGGGCCCCTCCCCTGGGGTGCGGTCCGCGGCCGAGGCGGGAGCCGGACCCGCCGGGGCCGGTTCCGGCCGGCGGGCCGATCGAGATCTCGGCCGTCGCGCCGATCGTCGGAGCAGTCGTCGGGCCGACCCACTCCTCGTCAGGCCCGGCAGGCTCGCCGGTCAGGCCCGGTCGTCGGCCCGGTCGTCTGTCCGGCGGGCGTCGAGGTCGGCGGAGTCGTGATCGGCGCGGGCGCGCTCGAGCGCGCGCTTGCGCGTCTCCTCGGACTTCCGCGTGATCTCCGCGGCGCGCTCCTCGTCGCGGGTGAGGTTCGCCCCGGTGGAGGGATCGAACACCATGACGTCGGCGGGGTCGAAGAACAGCTTCACGGTGTCGCCCTCGCGCACCCGCGACTGCGGGTCGAGCGCGGCGACAACCTGGGTCCGCATGCCCTCGCCGTCGAGATCGCGGTCGAGCTCGTCAAGCGATTCCTGCACCTCGGACGAGGCCTCGAACGGGAGGTACGCGTAGATCTCGTTGCCGAGCCATTCGGTGACGTCGACCTCGGCGGCGATGACCGCCCCGCGCTCGAGGTCCGCGTCCTCGAGGAGCTCGGCGTCCTGGAACGCCTCGGGACGGAGGCCCGCGATGAGCAGCTCGGGCGCGTCGGCGAGCCCGCGGGCCCGCTCCTCCGGCAGCCGGAAGGTGCCGAACGGGGACTCGAGCTCGCCGTCGCCGCGGTGCGTCACGGGCAGGAAGTTCATCGACGGCGAGCCGATGAATCCCGCGACGAAGATGTTGACCGGCTCTCGGTAGAGCTCCTGCGGGCTCGCGTACTGCTGCAGTGCGCCGCGCTTGAGCACGGCGACCTTGTCGCCGAGCGTCATCGCCTCGGTCTGGTCGTGGGTGACGTAGACGGTGGTGATGCCGAGCGTGCGCTGCATCCGCGCGATCTCGGTGCGCATCTGGCCGCGGAGCTTCGCGTCGAGGTTCGACAGCGGCTCGTCGAAGAGGAACGCCTTGGCGTCGCGCACGATCGCGCGGCCCATCGCCACCCGCTGCCGCTGGCCGCCGGACAGGTTGGCCGGCTTGCGGTCGAGGTGCTCGCCGAGCTCGAGCATCGACGCCGCCCGGTCGACCCGGGAGCGGACCTCGCCTTCGGGGTAGGACTCCTTGTCGAGGCGGAGCGGGAACGCGATGTTCTCGTACACCGTGAGGTGGGGGTAGAGGGCGTAGTTCTGGAACACCATCGAGAGATCCCGATCGCGCGGGGCCTTGTCGTTGACCCGCTCGCCGTCGATGAGGAGGTCGCCGTCGGTGATGTCCTCGAGCCCGACGATCATCCGCAGCACGGTCGACTTGCCCGAGCCCGAGGGCCCGACGAGGATGACGAACTCGCCCTCGTCGATGTGGAGGCTGACGTCGTTGACGGCGGGGAATCCGTCGCCGTAGCGCTTGACGAGGTTCTTGAGTTCGATTTCAGCCATGGTGTGCTCCTGGTCGGGGGCGGACGGAGTTCGAGGTGTCGGGCGCGCTCATCCCTTGACCGCGCCCGAGGTCAGGCCGGACACGATCTGGCGCTGGAAGAGGAGGACGATGACGATCACCGGGATGGTGACGATGATCGACGCCGCGGCGATCGACCCGGCGGGCTCCTCGAACTGCGAGGCGCCGGTGAAGAACGACAGCGCGGCGGGCACCGGACGCGCGGCCGAGGTCGAGGTCAGCGAGATGCCGTAGAGGAAGTCGTTCCACGCGATGAAGAAGGCGATGATCGCGGTGGTGAAGACCCCCGGCGCGGCGAGCGGCACGATGACCTTGCGGAACGCCTGGAAGGCGGTTGCGCCGTCGACCTGCGCCGCCTGCTCGAGCTCCCACGGGATCTCCTGGAAGAAGGACGTGAGCGTCCAGATCGAGATCGGCAGGGTGAGCGAGAGGTAAGGGATGATGAGCCCGAGCCAGGTGTCGTAGAGACCGATGACCGACCACAGGTTGAACAGCGGGGTGACGATCGAGATCACCGGGAACACGGTGATCGCGAGCGACATGTAGAGCACGATGTTCTTCCCCGGGAAGTCGAGGCGGGCGATCGCGTAGGCCGCGAGCGTGGAGAGCACGACGGCGACGAGGGTCGCGATGAGGCAGATCCCGATCGAGTTCCGCAGCGCCGGCAGGAACAGGTCCTGGGCGCCGCCGGCGAGGATGAGCTCGTAGTTCTCCCACGAGATCTCCGTCGGCCAGAACTGCCGGTTCGCGACGTCGGACGGGCTCTTGAGCGACAGGGACAGGATCCACACGACGGGGAACAGGGCCCACAGCGCGATGAGCACGAAGGCGACGATCCACAGGCCGGTGGTCAGCGGTGAGGTGGTGCGCTTGGCGGCCATCGACTCATCCTCTCGAATCGCCGAGGTTCACGCGGAACCCCTTGATGAACAGCAGGCAGATGAGGCCGACGCAGAGGAACAGCAGCACCGACACCGCCGAGCCGAGGCCGGTCTGGAGCTGCGAGATCGTCTGGTCGTAGGCGAGCGAGGACACCGTGGCGGTGCCGTTGGCGCCCTGGGTCATGACGAACACCGAGTCGAAGATGCGGAACGCCTCGAGCGTGCGGAACATCAGGGCGACCATGATCGCGCTCTTCATGTTCGGCAGGATCACGCGGGTGAGCCGCTGCCACCAGGTGGCGCCGTCGACGGTCGCGGCCTCGACCATGTCACCGGGGATCTGGGCGAGCCCGGCGAGCATGAGGAGCGAGATGAAGGGGGTCGTCTTCCAGATCTCGGCGAGCGCGATGACGAAGAACGACGACCAGAAGTTGCCGAACCAGTCGAACGTCTCGATGCCGAACCACGTGCCGACGAACCCGGTGCCGAGGTCGAACGCGTACTGCCACGAGAAGGCGGCGACCACGGTGATGATGCCGTAGGGCACGAGGATGATCGTGCGGATGGGTCCCCGGACCCCCTTCATCGCGTTGAGCATGACCATCGCGAAGAGGAAGCCGAGCACGAGCTCGATCGCCACGGTGACGACGGTGATGAGAAGGGTGAAGCCGAGGGTCTGCCACCACAGCGGGTCGGTGAGGACCGTGACGTAGTTCGCGCCCCAGTTGAAGTACGAGTTCTCCTGGTCGGTCAGGCGCAGGCTGAAGAACGACTGGTAGACCGCCTGGAGGATCGGGTAGCCGGTGACGAGGAGGAGCACGATCGCGGCGGGAGCCGCGAGCATGAGCCCGAGCTTCGCTTCGGCCCGGCTCCGCTCCGAGGTGTAGCGCTTCGTCTTCTTCGTCCTTCCGCCCGGCGCAGTGCCGCCGGCGGCCGCCGAGGAGCCCGACCCGGATCCGTGGACCGTCGTCGATTCGCTCACAGCAGCGCCTCCCCTCGCATGATGTCCAGGATGAGCTCGGTCGACTCCGCAGGTGTCGTCGCCGGGTCGATGTCCTCCGGCGGGTGCCAGCTGCGCTGGATGCCGCCGGTGATCGAGTTGTAGTAGGGCGAGGTCGGCCGGGACGCGGCGTTCTCGAGCGAGTCGAGGATGGTCTGCGCGTACGGGAGCTCGTCCTGCACGGCCGGGTCGTCGAACGCGGCGCGCGTGGCCGGCGGCAGTCCGTCGGTGATGAAGTACTCCGCCTGGTTCTCAGGTGCGCGGATGCAGTCGATCGCGGCGAAGGCGGCCTCGGGATTCGTCGAGAACGAGCCGACAGCGAGCTTGACGCCGCCGAAGGGTGCCGCACCGGGGGTGCCCTCCTCGACCGCGGGATACGGCGCCCAGCCGACGTCGTCGAGCACCTCCTGGTCGATGGAGCCGTCCTCGACGCCGGCGACGAGGGCCGAGTACACGAACGGCCAGTTGACCATGAAGCCGCCGTTCTCACCCTGGAAGCGGAGGAGCGAGCCGTTCTCGTCGAGGTTGGAGAACGACGGGCCGCCGAGGCCCTCGCTCCCGATCGTCGACATGATCTCCGCGGCCTTCTCCCCCTCCGGCGTGTCGAGACCGAGCTCGGTCTCCTCCGGTTCCGCCTCGGGATCGACGACCATGCTGCCGCCCTGGGATTCGATGAGCGCATTGAGCCACACGGTGAGCGACTCGGCGCGGATGCCCTGGGCCCCGATCTCCTTCTCCTGGCTCTGCGCGGCCTCGATGATCTGGTCCCACGTCACCGGCTGCTCCATATCGAGCCCGGCGGCCTCGGCGACCGATTTGCGGTACCACAGGATCTGGGTGTTGGCCTGGAGCGGGGCGGCGACGAGCTCGTCCTCCCACAGCGAGGACTCGACGGCGGCTTCGACGACGTCCTCGGTGAACGTCTCGGTGTACTCCCCGGGCACCGGCTCGAGGTACCCGGCGTTCGCGAACTCGGCGACGTACACGGTGTCGAGGCTCATGATGTCGATCGACGAGTCCTGCGAGGCGAGACGGCGGATGAGCTGCTCGCGCTGGCTCGAGGCGTCGTTGGGCAGGACCGAGGTGCTGATGGAGTACTCACCGCCGGAATCGGCGCTGCACTTCTCGGCGAGCGCGGCCTGTCCCCCGTTGTCGGGATTGATGTACCAGGTGATGGTGTTGCCGCCGGGGTCGGTCTGACAGCCGGAGAGCGCCATCACCGCCGCACCCGCCGCTGCACCCAGGGCCAGCAGTCGCCCGGACCTCCGCCGTTGCGGCCTCATCATCGAGCCTCCGTCGTCGCCGTCGTCTTCGTCATATCAGCCCCACCCTAACGCCGAACCGGTCGGAGTGCATGACGACGGACGCGTCCGGACACGACAGCGGCCCCGGAGATCGCTCTCCGGGGCCGCTGTTCAGTCGCAGATCAGATCACTCGGTGATCTTGGTGACGCGACCGGCGCCGACGGTGCGTCCGCCCTCGCGGATGGCGAAGCGGAGGCCCTCCTCCATGGCGATCGGCTGGATGAGCTCGACCGACATGTCGGTATTGTCGCCCGGCATGACCATCTCGGTGCCCTCGGGCAGCGTGATGACGCCGGTGACGTCGGTGGTCCGGAAGTAGAACTGCGGACGGTAGTTCGAGTAGAACGGGTTGTGACGGCCGCCCTCGTCCTTGGACAGGATGTAGACCTGGCCCTCGAACTTGGTGTGCGGGGTGATCGAACCCGGCTTGACGATGACCTGACCGCGCTCGACCTCTTCGCGCTTGGTGCCGCGGAGGAGCAGACCGACGTTCTCACCGGCGCGAGCGTCCGGCAGGGTCTTGCGGAACATCTCGATGGCGGTGACGGTGGTCTTCGAGGAGGCCGGCTTGATGCCGACGATCTCGATCTCCTCGTTGGGGAGGAGCACGCCGCGCTCCACACGACCGGTCACGACGGTGCCGCGGCCGGTGATGGTGAAGACGTCCTCGACGGGCATGAGGAACGGCTTGTCGACGTCGCGCTCCGGCTCCGGAACGTACTCGTCGACCTGGTCCATGAGCTCCTCGACGGTCTTGACCCACTCGGCGTCTCCCTCGAGAGCCTTGAGTGCCGAGACCTTGACGACCGGAGCGTTGTCGCCGTCGAACTCCTGGTCGGAGAGGAGCTCACGCACCTCCATCTCGACGAGCTCGAGGAGCTCCTCGTCGTCGACCATGTCCGACTTGTTGAGCGCGACCACGATGTAGGGCACGCCGACCTGACGCGCGAGCAGCACGTGCTCACGGGTCTGGGGCATCGGGCCGTCGGTGGCGGCGACCACGAGGATCGCGCCGTCCATCTGTGCCGCGCCGGTGATCATGTTCTTGATGTAGTCGGCGTGACCGGGGGCGTCGACGTGAGCGTAGTGACGCTTCTCGGTCTGGTACTCGACGTGCGAGACATTGATGGTGATGCCGCGCTGCTTCTCTTCCGGCGCGTTGTCGACCTGGTCGAAGGCACGGGCCTCGTTGAGATCCGGGTACTTGTCGGCCAGGACCTTGGTGATCGCCGCGGTCAGCGTCGTCTTACCGTGATCGACGTGGCCGATGGTGCCGATGTTGACGTGCGGCTTGGTCCTGTCGAAGCTAGCCTTTGCCACTGGGTTCCTCCTCGTGGGTGGTGCAGGATGTGCGGTTCACATCCTACGCCTGGGTTGGATATTCATATGCCGTCGGGCCGGGCAGCCCGCGCAGACTGGGGGCGGAGATTACTCTCCGCGGACCTTCTGGATGATCTCCTCGGCGACTGCCTTCGGGACCTCCGAGTAGCTCTCGAACTGCATCGAGTACACGGCGCGGCCCTGGGTCTTCGACCGCAGGTCACCGATGTATCCGAACATCTCCGACAGCGGGACGTATGCACGGACGACCTTGACGCCCGACGCATCCTCCATCGACTGGATCTGTCCGCGCCGCGAATTCAGGTCGCCGATGACGTCGCCCATGTACTCCTCGGGCGTACGGACCTCGACGTCCATGAGCGGTTCGAGCAGAACCGGGTTCGCCTTCTTGATGCCCTCCTTGAGGACCATCGAGCCGGCGATCTTGAACGCCATCTCCGAGGAGTCGACGTCGTGGTAGGCCCCGTCGACCAGGGTGGCCTTGACTCCCACCAGCGGGTAGCCGGCGAGCACGCCCATCTGCATGGCGTCCTGGATGCCGGCGTCGACGCTCGGAATGTACTCGCGCGGCACGCGGCCGCCGGTGATGGCGTTCTCGAACTCGTAAATCGTCTCGCCGGTGACCTCCAGGGGCTCGAAGGTGACCTGCACCTTCGCGAACTGGCCGGAGCCGCCGGTCTGCTTCTTATGGGTGTAGTCGACCTTCTCCACCTTGCGGCGGATGGTCTCGCGGTACGCCACCTGGGGCTTGCCGACGTTCGCCTCGACCTTGAACTCCCGCTTCATGCGGTCGACGAGGATATCGAGGTGCAGCTCGCCCATGCCGCCGATCTCGGTCTGGCCCGTCTCATCGTTGAGATTGACGGTGAAGGTGGGATCCTCCTTCGCCAGCTTCTGGATCGCGGTCGAGAGCTTCTCCTGGTCGCCCTTGGTCTTGGGCTCGATGGCCACGAAGATCACCGGGTCCGGGAAGCTCATCGACTCGAGCACCACGGCGTTGTTCGGATCGCTCAGGGTGTCACCGGTGGTGGTGTCCTTGAGGCCGATGAACGCGTAGATGTGGCCGGCGACGGCCTCCTCGACGGGGTTCTCCCTGTTGGAGTGCATCTGGAAGAGCTTGCCGATGCGCTCCTTCTTCCCGGTCGTGGTGTTGAGCACCTGGGCGCCGGACGCGACCTTGCCGGAGTACACCCGGACGTAGGTGAGCGAACCGAAGAACGGGTGGGTCGCGACCTTGAACGCGAGAGCCGAGAAGGGCTCGTTGACGGAGGGCTCGCGGGTGACGACGGTCTCCTCGTCGCCCACCGGGTGGCCCTCGACGGCCTCGACGTCGAGCGGGGTCGGCAGGTAGTCGATGACGGCGTTGAGCATGGGCTGCACGCCCTTGTTCTTGAACGCCGAACCGCACATCACCGGGAACGCCTCGGAGGCGATGGTGAGCTGGCGGATTCCGGCCTTGAGCTCGTCGACGGTGAGCTCGCCGTCCTCGAGGTACTTCTCCATGAGCTCTTCGTTCGCCTCTGCGACGTCCTCGACGAGCTGGTTGCGGTACTCCTCGGCGCGCCCCTTGAGATCATCCGGAATCTCCGTCTCGGTCATGTCCTGACCCTTCTGGGATTCGTCCGGCCAGATCCAGGCCTTCATCTCGACGAGATCGACGACGCCGGCGAAGTCGTTCTCCGCGCCGATCGGCAGCTGGATGACGAGCGGCTTCGCACCGAGACGGTCCTTGATGGTCGACACGGTGAAGTAGAAGTCGGCGCCGAGCTTGTCCATCTTGTTGACGAAGCAGACGCGCGGCACGTTGTACTTGTCGGCCTGCCGCCACACGGTCTCCGACTGCGGCTCAACGCCCTCCTTGCCGTCGAACACGGCGACGGCGCCATCGAGCACGCGCAGGGAGCGCTCCACCTCGACGGTGAAGTCGACGTGCCCGGGGGTGTCGATGATGTTGATCTGGTTGCCCTCCCAGTAGCAGGTGGTGGCAGCCGAGGTGATGGTGATGCCGCGCTCCTGCTCCTGCTCCATCCAGTCCATCGTCGAGGCACCGTCGTGCGTCTCGCCGATCTTGTAGTTCACACCGGTGTAGAAGAGGATGCGTTCGGTGGTGGTGGTCTTGCCGGCATCGATGTGGGCCATGATGCCGATGTTGCGGACCTTGTTGAGGTCGGTCAGCACGTCGAGTGCCACGATGTCTCTCTCTCGTCTCGATGACTGGGTGTGCCGGCCGGGCGGACGGTGGTCCGCCCGGCCCGACGGTCACCAGCGGTAATGGGCGAAGGCCTTGTTGGACTCGGCCATCTTGTGGGTGTCCTCGCGCCGCTTGACGGCGGCGCCGAGGCCGTTGCTGGCGTCCATGATCTCGTTCTGCAGACGCTCGGTCATGGTCTTCTCGCGGCGCTGGCGGGAGTACCCGACGAGCCAGCGCAGGGCCAGGGTCGTCGAGCGCGCGGGGCGGACGTCGACCGGGACCTGGTAGGTCGCACCGCCGACGCGGCGGGACCGGACCTCGAGCGAGGGGCGGATGTTGTCGAGCGCCTTCTTGAGCAGCACGACCGGATCCGTGTTCGTCTTCTCGCCGGCGCCGGCGAGGGCGCCGTAGACGATGCGCTCAGCGGTGGAGCGCTTGCCGTCGAGGAGGATCTTGTTGATGAGCTGGGTGACCAGCGGCGAGCTGTAGACCGGGTCGATGACGACCGGGCGCTTGGGTGCGGGGCCCTTGCGTGGCATTACTTCTTCTCCCTCTTGGCTCCGTAGCGGCTGCGGGCCTGCTGACGACCCTTGACTCCCTGGGTGTCGAGCGAACCGCGCACGATCTTGTAGCGGACACCGGGGAGGTCCTTCACACGACCGCCGCGCACGAGCACGATCGAGTGCTCCTGCAGGTTGTGTCCCTCGCCCGGGATGTAGGCCGTGACCTCGATCTGGCTCGAGAGCTTCACGCGGGCGACCTTGCGGAGGGCCGAGTTGGGCTTCTTGGGGGTGGTCGTGTACACGCGGGTGCACACGCCGCGCCGCTGCGGGCTGCCCTTGAGGGCAGGCGTCGCGTTCTTCGCGGCCTTGTCCTGCCGTCCCTTGCGGACGAGCTGCTGGATTGTTGGCACTGAGATGTTCTCCGTTTGCTTCTCGCTGGTCCTAAGTCCGAGAGTCCGCCGACCGCGGGTGCGGCGCCGGCCCGTACATCTCGCACATGTCTCACTGCGATCGAGTGAAGCGACCTGCTCGATCCCAGTTCCCGCACGGCCTCTCCCACCCCGAGGTCGGGTGTGTCGCAATGACACGCTCCCGCTTTGATACGGTGGGAACTGGACTGTGCGGCTCGCTCGCCCGTGCGGCGGCCCGCTCGTCACCGCCGATGTACGGTCTCAGCGGTCCGGGTCCCGCCCGCAGGCGTGCGGGCACGTCTGATGGAGTCAGACACGATCAAGCGTAGACGGTGCGGGTTCCATCGGTCAAAACGGCGGACACCGGGGAGTCCGGGCGGTTTCCGGGTGTCCTAGAGTTGGACCATGGACGCCGACTCCCCCTCCGAACCGATCGAACCCGCTCCCCGCCGCATCCGGGCCTCCGACCGGGACCGCGATGCCGTGCTCGACGTGCTCGCCGCCGCTCACGCCTCCGGGCGCCTCGACCCCTTCGAGGTCGACGAGCGCCAGACCGCGGTCGTGCGCGCGAAGTTCCTCGACGCGCTCCTCGACCCGATCGCCGACCTGCCGGAGGGCGCCGAGGTCACCCGGCGCATCGAGACGCAGCTCGGGACCGGGAGGCGGCCCGGCACCGGCCTGGTCCCCGCGCCCGCCTCGGGCCCGGCCGATGTCGTCCCCGCCCGGCCCGGCTCCGGCGCGTCCGAGAACTCGGTGGCGATCCTCTCCGGCCGTGAGATCGAGGTCGCCCCCGGCACCCCCGCGGTCCACAGCTACTGCGTCATGGGCGGCGACGACATCTACCTCACCGATGCGCTCGGCCCCGGGGTCGAGATCACCCTCGACTGCTATGCCCTCATGGGCGGCAACACGATCTACATCCCGGGCGGGGTGCGCATCATCGACCGGACGGTCAACATCATCGCCGGCAACGACGTCAAGAAGAAGGCGCGCGGCGACGGCTCGAACGGCACCCTCGTCCTCACCGGATTCAGCCTCATGGCCGGTCACGACATCAAGATCGATCCCGGCTGGGCCCGGGCGGTCGAACGCTCGTAACCTCCTGCTCACCCACGACCGATAGCCTGCCGGAGGAGCCCGCGCGGGGACGCGCACCCCTGCCCGGCCACTCGACCGCACAGCGAACGACCGAAGGAGAACGGATGAACATCGGAATCATGACCTCGGGCGGCGACGGCCCCGGCCTCAACGCGGTGATCCGCGGGGCGGTCCGGAAGGGGATCCGCGCGCACGACTTCTCCTTCACCGGCATCCGGGACGGCTGGCGCGGCCTCCTCGAGGACGACACCTTCCCGCTCCACATGGTCGACGTTCGCGGGCTGTCGGGCCGCGGCGGCACGATCCTCGGAACCTCGCGGACCCACCCCTACTCGCAGGGCGGACCAGAGCAGATGCGCACGGTGATGGAGCGGCGCGGGATCGACGCGATCATCGCGATCGGCGGCGAGGGGACCCTCGCCGGGGCCGCGCGCCTCGCCGACGACGAGGGCATGCCGGTGGTCGGCGTGCCGAAGACCATCGACAACGACCTCGACGGCACCGACTACACCTTCGGCTTCGACACCGCGCAGTCGATCGCGACCGAGGCGATCGACCGCCTCCGCACCACCGCCGACTCCCACCACCGCTGCATGGTCCTCGAGGTCATGGGCCGCAATGTCGGCTGGATCGCGCTCCAGGCCGGGATGGCCGGCGGCGCGCACGCGATCCTCATCCCCGAGTTCCCGGTGAGCTACGAGCGGATCTACGACTGGGTGCGCTCGGCCTGGGACCGCGGGCGCGCGCCGCTCGTCGTCGTCGCCGAGGGCTTCGTGCCCGAAGGGGTCGAGGACCAGGTCGCCGATCGCGGCACCGACAAGCACGGCCGCGTGCGCCTCGGCGGCATCGGGAACCACCTCGCGCCGCTCATCGAGGAGGCGACCGGCATCGAGACGCGGGCGATGATCCTCGGCCACCTCCAGCGCGGCGGCTCCCCCACGGCGTACGACCGCGTGCTCGCGACCCGGCTCGGAATGGCCTCGGTCGACATCGTGCGCGACGAGCAGTGGGGCCACATGGCCGCTCTCGACGGCACGGCGATCACCCGGGTGCGCCTCGCCGATGCGGTCGACAACCTCAAGTTCGTGCCCCGCGAGCGCTGGGACGAGGTCCAGGTGCTCCTCGGCTGATGCCGATTCCGCGCGACCGCCGTCCGACCGGATGGCGGTCGCGCGCCGTCCGAAAGGCAGGACGAGTCGCCGCCGCAATCCGAAGGAAGGCGGTGCCCCATGAAGGCATGGCACTTCACCAACACCCACGAGCCCCTCGTCCTCAACGAGGTCGAGGAGCCCAAGGCCGGACCCGGCGAGGTCGTCATCGAGATGAAGGCCGCGGGCCTGTGCCACTCGGACGTCGGACTGCTCGAGGACGAGGGCTGGCTCTCCACTCTCGCCAAGCAGCCCATCACCATCGGCCACGAGAACGCCGGTGTCGTCGTCGAGCTCGGCGAGGGCGTGACGAACGTCCAGGTCGGCGACCGCGTGGGCGTCTGCCCCACCACCCCGGCCGGCGCACCCGGCTACGTCGCCGACGGCGGCTTCCAGCCGAAGATCGCCTTCTCCGCCGATGCCCTCGCCCCGATCCCGGACGGCGTGTCCTGGGAGCAGGGCGCGGCCGCCACGGATGCGGGCATGACCTCGTACCACGCGATCATCACCAACGGCCAGGCCGGCCCGGGCAAGAAGATCGGCGTCATCGGATTCGGCGGACTCGGCCAGATCGGCACCCGCGTGGCGATCCTCGCCGGCGCCGAGGTCTACGTCGCCGAGGTCAACGAGAAGGTGTGGGACACCGCGAAGGAGATCGGCGCAGCCGGTGTCGCGTAGTCGATCACCGAGTTCGCCGACGTCGAGTTCGACGCGATCGTCGACTACGCCGGCTTCGGCACCACGACCGCCGAGGCGATCGAGACCGTGGGCCGCGGCGGACGCGTCGTCCAGGTCGGCATGGGCAAGCTCGAGGCGACGATCTCGACCAAGGCCATGATCCTCTCCGAGGTCACCCTCGTCGGTTCCCAGGGCGGTACCAAGGAGGACATCGCCGGGGTCTACGAGTACCTCGCGACCGGGAAGCTCGAGCCGACGATCACCACGATCGGCTTCGACGACATCCCCGACGGCCTCGACAAGCTCGCCAAGGGCGAGGTCGTGGGCCGGCTCGTCGCCCTCTACTGAGCCGCATCACCCATCGAGTGGTCGGTTCCGGTCGGATACCCGCGAGTATTCGACCGGAACCGACCACTCGACGTTCGGGGGTCCGGCAGGACCGATGAATGGCGGCGGGCCCGGAGAGAATCTCTCCGGGCCCGCCGCCATTCACGGGTGCTGCGACTGCGGGGTTCGGCTCAGCTGAACGCTCCGAAGTCGTAGTCCTCGAGCGGGATCGCCGCTCCCTCGCCGCTCAGGCTCGGGTAGAAGTCGCCGTAGGAGTTGTTGAACATCTCCTGCTTGGCCTCCTCGGTGGGCTCGACGACCATGTCGCGGAACTTGTGCATTCCGGTTCCGGCCGGGATGAGCTTACCGAGGATGACGTTCTCCTTGAGGCCGAGGAGCGGATCGGACTTGCCCTCGAGCGCAGCCTCGGTGAGGACGCGGGTCGTCTCCTGGAAGGACGCGGCCGACAACCACGACTCGGTCGCGAGCGAGGCCTTGGTGATGCCCATGAGCTCGTCGCGGGCCGAGGCGGGGGTGCCGCCCTCGGCGACGATCCGCCGGTTCTCCTCCTGGTACCGGCCGCGGTCCACCAGCTCGCCCGGGAGCAGCGTGGTGTCGCCGGACTCGATGACGGTGACCCGACGCAGCATCTGGCGCACGATAACCTCGATGTGCTTGTCGTGGATGCCCACGCCCTGCGAGCGGTACACCTTCTGCACCTCGTCGACGAGGAAGCGCTCGGCCTCCCGGCGACCGCGGATGCGGAGCACCTGCTTGGGGTCGACCGCACCCTGGACGAGCTTGTCGCCCGCGGTGATGTGCTGGCCGTCCTCGACGAGCAGCTGCGAGCGGCGGCCCACGGCGTGCTCGATCTCCTCCGAGCCGTCGTCGGGCACGACGATGACGTAGCGCGTCTTGCGCGAGTCGTCGACCTTGACCCGGCCGCTGGCCTCGGCGATCGGCGCGAATCCCTTGGGGGTCCGGGCCTCGAACAGCTCGGTCACGCGCGGCAGACCCTGCGTGATGTCTCCCCCGCCGCCGGCGGCCACACCGCCGGTGTGGAAGGTCCGCATGGTCAGCTGGGTGCCGGGCTCGCCGATCGACTGCGCTGCGACCGTGCCGATCGCCTCGCCGATGTCGACGAGCTGACCGGTGGCCATCGAGCGGCCGTAGTGGACGGCTGAGATCTGCACGTCGGAGTCCGCGGTGAGGACCGAGTGCACCTTGATCTCGCGGATCCCGTGGGCCACGAGATTCTCCACGACCTCGGCGGTGACATCGGTCTTCGCCGGGTAGAGGACGGTGCCGTCGGCGTCGGCGATGTCGGCGACCGTGAGGCGGCCGAGCACGCTCGTCTCGACGAACTCGTGGAGCTCGATCCCGCCGGTCGGGCTCTCCTGCGCGATCGGCAGGGTGAGGCCCTTCGTCGTGTCGGTGTCCTCGGTGCGCACGATGACGTCCTGGGACACGTCGACGAGACGACGCGTGAGGTAGCCCGAGTCCGCCGTCCGCAGCGCGGTGTCGGCCAGGCCCTTGCGCGCGCCGTGGCTGGCGATGAAGTACTCGAGCACCGACAGGCCCTCGCGGTAGTTCGACTTGATCGGACGCGGGATGATCTCACCCTTGGGGTTCGTCACCAGTCCGCGCATGCCGGCGAGCTGACGGACCTGGGTCCAGTTGCCCGAGGCTCCGGACTCGACGAGCCGCAGCACGGAGTTGTTCTCCGGGAAGTTCTGCTGCATCGCCTCGGCGACCTCGTCGGTGGTCTCCGACCAGATCTTGACGAGCTCGTTGCGGCGCTCGTCGTCGGTCAGGGCACCGAAGTCGTACTGGTCCTGGACCTTGGCGGCGAGCTCCTCGGCCTGGGCGAGCATGCCCTCCTTGGCGTCCGGGGACACGATGTCGGACATCGCGACCGTCAGACCCGAGCGGGTCGCCCAGTGGAAGCCGGTGGCCTTGAAGTTGTCGAGCGTCGCGGCGACCTCGACCTTCGGGTAGAAGTCGGCGAGCCGGTTGACGATCTGCGAGAGCGTCTTCTTGTCCACGGTCCGGTTGACGTACCGGTAGTCCGCGGGAAGCGTCTCGTTGAACAGCGCGCGGCCGAGGGTGGTCTCGACGATGGCCGGCTGCCCGGCCTCCCAGCCCTCGGGCATGGTCATCGAGTCGTCCGGGACGATGTTCTCGATCCGCACGCGGATCCGCGCCCCGAGGTCGAGCTCGTGGCGGTCGAAGGCCATGATCGCCTCGGCCACCGAGGAGAACTCGCGTCCGTCGCCCGCGGCCCCCGAGCGCTCGCTCGTCAGGTGGTAGATGCCGATGATCATGTCCTGGCTGGGCATGGTGACCGGCTTGCCGTCCGAGGGCTTGAGGATGTTGTTCGCCGACAGCATGAGCACGCGGGCCTCGGCC
The DNA here is from genome assembly GCF_900184225.1 of Brevibacterium ihuae. Taxonomy (NCBI): domain Bacteria; kingdom Bacillati; phylum Actinomycetota; class Actinomycetes; order Micrococcales; family Brevibacteriaceae; genus Brevibacterium; species Brevibacterium ihuae. The sequence continues at coordinate 343,482 of NZ_FXWZ01000003.1, forward strand.
TGCGCCTCGGCCGACAGCGGGAGGTGCACGGCCATCTGGTCGCCGTCGAAGTCGGCGTTGAACGCCGAGCAGACGAGCGGGTGGATCTGGATGGCCTTGCCCTCGACGAGCTGCGGCTCGAAGGCCTGGATGCCCAGGCGGTGCAGCGTCGGTGCGCGGTTGAGCAGCACCGGGTGCTCGGTGATGACCTCTTCGAGGACGTCCCACACCTGCGGGTGCTGGCGCTCGACCATGCGCTTGGCCGACTTGATGTTCTGGGCATGGTTGAGGTCGACGAGCCGCTTCATGACGAAGGGCTTGAAGAGCTCGAGCGCCATGGTCTTGGGCAGACCGCACTGGTGGAGCTTGAGGGTCGGGCCGACGACGATGACCGAACGGCCGGAGTAGTCGACGCGCTTGCCGAGCAGGTTCTGGCGGAACCGGCCCTGCTTGCCCTTGAGCATGTCGGAGAGCGACTTGAGCGGGCGGTTGCCCGGTCCGGTCACCGGACGTCCGCGACGGCCGTTGTCGAACAGCGAGTCCACGGCCTCCTGGAGCATCCGCTTCTCGTTGTTGACGATGATCTCCGGCGCCCCGAGGTCGAGCAGACGCTTGAGGCGGTTGTTGCGGTTGATCACGCGCCGGTAGAGGTCGTTGAGGTCCGAGGTCGCGAACCGACCGCCATCGAGCTGCACCATCGGGCGGAGCTCCGGCGGGATCACCGGGATCGCGTCGAGGACCATGCCCTCGGGGGTGTTGTCCGTGGTGAGGAACGCGTTGACGACCTTGAGGCGCTTGAGCGCACGGGTCTTGCGCTGTCCCTTGCCGGTCTTGATGAGCTCGCGCAGGGCATCCGATTCGGCGGCCAGGTCGAAGTCCTGGAGCCGCTTCTGGATCGCCTCGGCGCCCATCGCACCGGAGAAGTAGATGCCGAAGCGCTCGACCATCTCGCGGTAGAGCGACTCGTCGCCCTCGAGATCGGAGACGGCGAGGCCCTTGAAGCGGTCCCACACCTTCTCGATGCGATCGATGTCGCGCTCGGCGTGCTTGCGCAGGTTCGCCATCTCGCGCTCGGCCTGGTCGCGCAGCTTCTTCTTGGCCTGGGCGGTGCCGCCCTCGGCCTCGAGCGCGGACAGGTCCTCCTCGAGCTTCCGGGCACGACGGTCGATGTCGGCGTCGCGCCGGTCGGTGAGCTGCTTCTTCTCCACGTCGATCTGGTTCTGCAGGGTCGGCAGATCCCGGTGGCGGGAGTCCTCGTCGACCCAGGTGATCATGTAGGCGGCGAAGTAGATGATCTTCTCGAGATCCTTCGGCGCCAGGTCGAGGAGGTAGCCCAGGCGCGACGGGACGCCCTTGAAGTACCAGATGTGGGTGACCGGGGCGGCGAGCTCGATGTGGCCCATCCGCTCGCGGCGCACCTTGGCACGGGTCACCTCGACGCCGCAGCGCTCACAGATGATGCCCTTGAAGCGGACGCGCTTGTACTTGCCGCAGTAGCACTCCCAGTCGCGAGTCGGTCCGAAGATCTTCTCGCAGAACAGGCCGTCCTTCTCCGGCTTGAGGGTTCGGTAGTTGATGGTCTCGGGCTTCTTGACCTCGCCGTGCGACCAGCGGCGGATGTCGTCGGCAGTGGCCAGGCCGATCCGCAGCTCATCGAAGAAATTGACGTCAGGCACGTAAATCCTCTTTCTCGTGACGATCGTCGGGCGATCGTCGGTTCGCGTTCGTAAGTATCAGACTTCTTCGACGGTGTTGGCTTCGTGACGGGACAGGTTGATGCCGAGCTCCTCGGCCGCGCGGAAGACCTCCTCGTCGGAGTCGCGCATCTCCACCTGCATTCCGTCCGAGGACAGCACCTCGATGTCGAGACACAGAGACTGCATTTCCTTGATGAGCACCTTGAAGGACTCCGGGATGCCCGGGTCCGGCAGGTTCTCGCCCTTGACGATCGCCTCGTAGACCTTGACGCGGCCGGGGATGTCGTCGGACTTGATCGTCAGCAGCTCCTGCAGCGTGTAGGCGGCGCCGTACGCCTCGAGCGCCCACACCTCCATCTCGCCGAAGCGCTGGCCGCCGAACTGGGCCTTTCCGCCGAGCGGCTGCTGGGTGATCATCGAGTACGGCCCAGTCGAGCGCGCGTGGATCTTGTCGTCGACGAGGTGGTGGAGCTTGAGCATGTACATGTAGCCCACCGACACCGGGTACGGGAACGGCTCTCCGGAGCGGCCGTCGTACAGCCGGGCCTTGCCGGAGCTGTCGATGAGGCGGTCGCCGTCGCGGTTCGGGTGGGTGGAGTCGAGCAGACCCCGCAGCTCCTCCTCGTGGGCGCCGTCGAACACCGGGGTGGCGACGTTCGTGCCGGCCTCGGCCTCGCGGGAGAAGTGGAAGTGCTTGAGCTCCTGCGCCCAGTCCGGATTGCCCTCGATCTTCCAGCCCTGCTTGGCGATCCAGCCGAGGTGGATCTCGAACACCTGGCCGATGTTCATCCGGCGCGGCACGCCGTGCGGGTTGAGGATGATGTCGATCGGGGTGCCGTCCTCGAGGAACGGCATGTCCTCGATCGGGAGGATCTTCGAAATCACGCCCTTGTTGCCGTGGCGGCCGGCCATCTTGTCACCGATCGTGATCTTGCGGCGCTGGGCCACGTACACGCGGACGAGCTGGTTGACGCCGGGTGCGAGCTCGTCGTCGTCCTCGCGGTCGAACTCCTTGACCGCGATGACGGTGCCGGACTCGCCGTGGGGCACCTTGAGCGAGGTGTCGCGCACCTCGCGCGACTTCTCGCCGAAGATCGCGCGGAGCAGGCGCTCCTCCGGGGTGAGCTCGGTCTCGCCCTTCGGGGTGACCTTGCCGACGAGGATGTCGCCGTCGGTGACCTCCGCGCCGATCCGGATGATGCCGCGCTCGTCGAGGTCGGCCAGAGCGTCCGGGGAGATGTTCGGGATGTCCCGGGTGATCTCCTCCGCGCCGAGCTTGGTGTCGCGGGCGTCGACCTCGTGCTCCTCGATGTGGATCGAGGAGAGGATGTCGTCCTGCACCATGCGCTGGGACAGGATGATGGCGTCCTCGAAGTTGTGGCCCTCCCAGGACATGAACGCCACGAGGAGGTTCTTGCCGAGCGCCATCTCGCCGTTCTCGGTCGACGGTCCGTCGCCGATCACGGCACCGACCTCGACGCGGTCGCCCTCGTCGACGAGCACGCGCTGGTTGTACGAGGTGCCGTGGTTCGAGCGGCGGAACTTCTCCGCCCGGTACATCGTCGTGGTGCCGTCGTTGTTGAGGACGGTCGCGTAGTCCGCGCAGACCTCGGTGACGACGCCGGCCTTGGTGGCCACCATGACGTCGCCGGCGTCCACTGCGGCGCGGTACTCCATGCCGGTGCCGACGAACGGGGCCTCGCTGCGGACGAGCGGCACGGCCTGGCGCTGCATGTTCGCACCCATGAGGGCGCGGTTCGCGTCGTCGTGCTCGAGGAACGGGATGAGCGCGGTCGCCACCGACACCATCTGGCGGGCGGAGACGTCCATGAAGTCGATCTCCTCGGCCGGGAGCAGCTCGGCCTCGCCGCCGCCGCCCTTGGGACGCGCGAGGACGTGGTCCTCGGCGAACTTCTGGTCGTCGGTGAGCGGTGCGTTGGCCTGCGCGATCGAGTACTCGAGCTCGTCGTCGGCGGTGAGGTACTCGGTGCGATCGGTGACGACGCCGTTCTCGACCTTGCGGTAGGGCGTCTCGATGAAGCCGAACGGATTGATCCGCGCGTAGGAGGCGAGCGAGCCGATGAGGCCGATGTTCGGGCCTTCCGGGGTCTCGATCGGGCACATGCGTCCGTAGTGCGAGGGGTGGACGTCACGGACCTCCATGCCGGCCCGGTCGCGCGACAGGCCGCCGGGGCCGAGCGCGGACAGGCGGCGCTTGTGCGTGAGCCCGGCCAGCGGGTTGTTCTGGTCCATGAACTGGCTGAGCTGCGAGGTTCCGAAGAACTCCTTGATCGCGGCCACGACGGGACGGATGTTGATGAGCGACTGCGGAGTGATCGCCTCGACGTCCTGCGTGGTCATGCGCTCGCGGACGACGCGCTCCATGCGCGACAGCCCGGTGCGGACCTGGTTCTCGATGAGCTCGCCGACCGCGCGGATGCGGCGGTTGCCGAAGTGGTCGATGTCGTCGAGCGCGACGCGCAGGTCGATGTCCTTGCCGTCGCGCACGCCCGGCATGGTGTCCGCACCGGCGTGGAGCGAGACGATGTAGCGGATCGTCGCGACGATGTCGTCGGTGGTGAGGACCGAGTCGGTGAGCGGGCGGTCGATGCCGAGCTTGCGGTTGACCTTGTAGCGGCCGACCTTCGCGAGGTCGTAGCGCTTGGGGTTGAAGTAGAGGTTGTTGATCAGTCCCTCTGCGGCCTCGACGGTGGCCGGCTCCGCGGGGCGGAGCTTCTTGTAGATGTCGATGAGGGCTTCCTCGCGGGTGGACACGGTGTCCTTCGCGAGGGTCTCGCGGATCGACTCGAAGTCGCCGAACTCCTCGAGGATCTTCGACTCGGTCCAGCCGAGCGCCTTGAGCAGCACGGTGACCGACTGCTTGCGCTTGCGGTCGAGACGGACGCCCACCTGGTCGCGCTTGTCGATCTCGAACTCGAGCCATGCGCCGCGCGAGGGGATGATCTTCGCGGTGAAGATGTCCTTGTCCGAGGTCTTGTCGGGGGTCGACTCGAAGTAGGCGCCGGGCGAGCGGACGAGCTGGGAGACGACGACGCGCTCGGTGCCGTTGATGACGAAGGTGCCCTGCTCGGTCATGAGCGGGAAGTCGCCCATGAAGACCGTCTGGCTCTTGATCTCGCCGGTGTTGTTGTTCATGAACTCCGCGGTGACGAACAGCGGAGCGGAGTAGGTGATGTCCTTCTCCTTGCAGTCGTCGATCGAGTACTTCGGAGGCTCGAAGCGGTGCTCGCGGAACGACAGCGACATCGATCCGGAGAAGTCCTCGATCGGGGAGATCTCCTCGAAGATGTCCTCGAGACCGGAGGTCGTGGCGACGGAATCGTCCCCGCGCTCGGTGGCGTCGATGACGCGGTCCTGCCAGCGCTCGTTGCCGATGAGCCAGTCGAAGCTGTCGGTCTGCAGTCCGAGGAGATTGGGAACCTCGAGGGGCTCGTGGATCTTCGCGAAGGAGATGCGCTGGGGCGGGTTAGCGGTCCTGGTGTTTTCGTTGGCGGCGGCCAATGGGATCCTTCCGAGTGGGTCACCTGTTGAGTCCGGCTTCACCTGAGCCGGGGCCGAGGCCAGGGAGATCCGGGTGTAACGTACACATCCGGTTCCCGCGGTCGTCTCAGTCCGGGATTTCCGATGTGCCCACCGCTATATGAAGGCACCACGAAGGCGAAGCAACGCAAATATCCACTGTAGACCTGCGTTCCCCGCCGTGCAAGTCGGGATGTGGTATGGTTCCCGGCCGCTCCCGGCCCGCGATCAGTCGGCTGCGGATCCGCCGCGCTGCCACAGCCCGGTCATCCCGAGCGGCCGGAAGCCCACCCGGTTGTTGATCGCGAGCATCGGGGCGTTCTCCGCGGCGTTCCACGTGTAGATCCGTTCGACCTCGGGGGCCTGCGCACGCAGGTGACCGGCGTTGAGCTCCTTGAGGAGCGCGGCATATCCGCGGCCGCGGACGGCGGGGACGGTCACGGTGTGCTCCTGGAACCCGAACTCCCGGCCGGTGCAGACCTCGAAGAACGTCAGGCCCAGCGGCGCATCGTCGGCGTCCGCCAGGAGGACGGTGCCGTAGGCGGTCATGCCGCGAGCGCGCCGCAGCCGATCCTCGTCCCGCACCCGTTCGGGGGTGTGCACGACGGCGTCGAACTCGGCCTCGCCCGTGGGGATCGTCTCCTCGAACACGGTGAAGAGGTGGGCGACCGCCGGGAGCAGGCGATCGGGCACATCGCCCACCCAGCTCTCCGCACGCAGGCCGGCGGGCACCGCGCGCACGGGGACGTCGCGCACGGGCAGGACCGAGAAGCGCTCGATCTGCACGAGCCGGAACCCGCGCTCCGCGAATCGCCGGACCACGGGATCGTCGGCGAAGAGCGCGCCGTGATCCGGGGCAAGGGTGAGCAGCGGTCGCGACGGCGGGCTCACTTCCCCGGATCCGGAGCCGAGGTCCCCCGCGGCATCGCCGCTCACGTGCGCGCAGTCGCCCGTCCCCGCCTCCCGATCGCCGAGCGCGGCCGCGGTGAAGTTCGCGCGCGGGTGGTCGGCGTGCTCCTCGTACCCGTAGAGGACGGTACGGCCGCGCGCCGCGGCGATCCGGTCGATCCGGTTCCACAGGGCATCGGCCGTGAGCCGCGCGAGGTCCGTGCCGAGCTCGGGGAGGGTCATCACCCGGACGTCGGCGGATTCGAGGTTCTCGCGCAGCGGCAGGGCGATGGTCGCGGCACCCAGGCAGCGTCCCGCACCGTCGACGGCGAGCGCGCAGTCGCGCTCGTGGTGCGGGTCGGACTCCCAGGTCGCCGCCAGCTCCTCGGCCGTGGTCGCGAGCTCGGGCAGGCCGATCGCGTCCATGAGCAGCTCCTCCTCGATCTCCTGCATGCGGGAGAAGAGCTCGGCCCGGAGCGCGGGGGCGTCGCCGAGGTCGGCGGCGAGGACCAGCAGCACCTCGGGTGCGGCGCCAGGGTGCGGGCGGGCGTGTGCGAGGAGCGCGGGGGTGACAGCGGGGATGGCGGCGTCCATGGTCCACTCGTACCACGGGGCTCTCCTCCCGACCACCGATGCAGGGGACATGCGGCTGTGGACGACGGCCGCGGGAGCCGATCGGCTGGTAGGTTCGGCATACGCGGAGGGCGTGCTCCGCCCCGCACGTCTGCTGCCGTGCAGTCCCCCTGGACGCGGAAGAGAGCTGTTCCCATGGTCGATCTCACCTATCTGGCGCTCTGGCAGCTGCTGACCTGGGCGATCGCACTCCCCGTCCTCGTCACCGCCGTCGTCGCCACCCTCGTCAGCGTCTCCGCGGGGCGGTCGGCACGACCCTCTCGCTCTCCGGGCCCGGTACCCCCGTCCGCACACCCGGCGCCTCCCCCTCCGTGGTCCGGCCGCGCTGCCGAGTCAGACCGGCCGCAGGTCGAGCAGGTGCCCGGACCGGGTCACGCGCCCGGCCCACCGCCCGCCCCCGGGGTGGGATACGTGACCGAACCTGGTTTCGGACACAGCGCCGGCCCCGAACAACCGCCATACGCCGCCGGGGCGCCCCCGCACCTCGGCCCAACCGCCATACGCCGCCGGGGCGCCCCCGCACCTCGGCCCTGGTGCTCCCCCGCGCCTCGGCCCCGGTTCTCCGCCGTACCCGGGCCCCGGGATGCCGCAACACCCGGCCGCCCGACGGAGCACGCTCTACCCGAATCTCCTCCTCGGGGTCGCCTGCCTGTTCGTTCTCGCGGCAGCCGTCGTCTTCGCCGGGATCAGCGGTTCGGCGGTGCTGCGCGCCGCGAGCATCTGGGCGGTCGCGCTGGTCTCCTACGCAGCCGGCCTCCTGCTCCACGGCCTCGCCCCCCGGCTGCGCCCGGTGGGGATCGCCCTCACGGGGCTCGGCCTCGCGCTCGTCCCGATAGCCGGCGGGCTCCTCGGCGGCTTCTCGCTCACCAGCCCCTCGCTCGCGTGGTTCATCGCCTCGTTCGTCGGCGTGCTCTGCTACGGGTTCGCGGCGTTCCGGCTCCGCTCGCGGATCGTCACCTGGTTCGGCCTGCTCTTCGTCCTGTCGCTCGTGATGTCGGCGGTGGCGCTCACCCCGGCACCCACCGTCTGGTACTTCTGCGCGCTCGTCGTGGCGGCGACCGTGTTCGCCGTCGGCGCCCGCCTCCTCACCGGCCGGGTCGACCGGTCCTTCGTCCTCCCCCACCTCCTGCTCGGCGAGGTCGTCGCGCCCGTGGCCGTGTTCGCCGCGCTGTTCGTCAGGCCCTTCCCGAGCGCGTGGGCGTGGGCCGCCCTGTTCACCGTGCTCGGAATCCACTACGTCGTCGGCGCATGGCTCCTGGGCGCTCGGGTGCGCGGTCCGGCGGCCCGGCTGGCGCTGGCGGCAGCGGCGCTCTGCGCGACCGGCGCTCTCGTGCGGACCCTCTGGCCGGACCAGCCGGAGAGCACCCGGTGGGCTGCGATCGCCCTGTGCGCACTCGTGCTCGCCTGCGTCTTCTACGGCGAGACCCTGCTGCACCGCACCCGCTCGGCGACCACGTGGCTCGTGTTCGGGGTTGCCTCCGCACTCGGGTTCATCGGGACGGTGGTCTCCCCCGTCGTGCTCGAGTCCCCGGCCGCCCGCGTGCTCGCCGGCGGCTTCATCGCGCTCGACCTCGTCCTCGTCGTCCTCCTCGTCGTCATCGCACTGCGGTTCGACTCCCCGCTCGCCCGGGCCGGGGCGGTGGCGTTCGGAGTCACCCTGGGCCCGTGGGTCGCGGCCGCCCTCGGCATCGAGGCGTCGCCCTCGGCGGCTCGCAGCGCGGCCTACCTCATCCTCGTAGTCACCCTCATCCTCGTGCTCGCCGCGGATTCGGCCGGAGCGGTGTGGATCACCTCGCGGCGCGGCAGGCGGCTTCGGAACCTCCGGCGGACCGCTCCGGTGATGTCGGCGGTGACGAGCGGCGCTCTCCTCGCCCCCGCCGCCGGTGCACCCGACCTCGGTCACCCGATGATCGCGTTCGTGGGCTATCTCCTCGTCCTCCTCACCCTGTGCGCCGCAGCCTGGGCGGTGCGGTCGGCGCTCCTCCTCACCGGGGCGATCCCGCTCGCCGTGGCCGTCGCGCTGTCCCTCGCCGGCTCGTACGCGACCCCGGAGGCGCGGACACCGGCACCCGCGGTCTTCGAGCTCACCCGGGCCGGCCTCTTCGTCGCGCTCCTCGCCGGGGTCGCGATCGCGGAGCTCCTGCTGCTGCGCGCCGGGCGACGGTGGCGGGCCCGGTACGCCGGCATCATGGCGTTGGTGCTCGGCGCCGTCGTCGGCCTCGACGCCGTGGTTCCGGTGTTCCCGCCGATCGAGTCCGACCTCGGCACAGGCGCCATCGCGCTCGGGGCGGCGGTCTTCCTCGCCCTTCTCTACGTCGCCTACGAAGTCTGTCTCCGGCTGCATCCCGCCGCATCCGCCCACTCAGCTCCCGGGCCCGCGGCGCCCTCGGCTCCGGTGGCTCCCGTGGCGTCCGGCCGGTCCGCGTACTCGGTTCCCCGACCGGCTGTTCCCGGATCGGTTGGTCCCGGACCGGCTGTTTCCAGCTCGGCTGCTCCTGGATCACCGGTTCCCGGCCCGGGCGGATACGCCGTGACCCGACCGCCGACCAGCCCTCCGACGGGCGCACCCGACCTCGCTCGCCCGGGCCGCCGGCGGCCGTCACCCACCCTCGCGGTCATCGCACTGTGGGCGGGCCTCGGAGCGCTCATGCTGCTCGCCCTCCGCCGAGCGACGATCGCACCGGAGATCTTCGCGGTCGTCACCGCCCTCGTCGTCATCGCGCTGAGCGTGCACGCGGCCTGGGTGCACCGGTCTTCGTGGATCCTCCTGCCGGCAGCCGCCGCCACTGCGGTCCTCGTCGGCAGGCTCACCGGCCTCCTCCTCGACGACGGGGCGCTGCGCACGGTGCTGTCGGCCTGGATCGTCTGGGCGCTGTGGTACGCGTGCTACTGGGTCCTCAGCAGCCGCCGAGTGCCGGCGCTCGCACCGCTGGCGGTGGCCTTCGCGGCCGCGGTGGTCGCGATCGCCGCCACCCCATTCCTCGATGTGGACGTCCCCTGGCTCCACTCCGTCACGCAGCTCGCGGCGGGGATCTCGGTGACGATCCCCGCGCTCATGCTCGCCCTCCTCACCGCCCGCCTCGCCGACCCCACCGCGCGGCGGGTCGTGCCGGAGATCGCCTCGTACATCGGCGCCGTCGGCCTGATGATCGCGCTCTACGGCGTGGTGTCGACGGCGCTCGTCGTCAACCTCCACATCCTCGTCGCGGCGGCCTGGCTGTGGGCATGGCTCGCCGACCGCCGCGGAGACGCCCCCGCCGGCGGGCTCATCCGCCGGTCCGTGTCCGCCGCCGCCATCACCGTCGCCGGGGTGGTCGCGGCTCTCGTCGACGGAGGCTGGTACACCGTGCTCTTCCTCGTCGACCATGTGGCCCTCCTCGTCTACGGCGCAGTGCGCTCCCGACCATGGGCGCTGTGGTGGGGGCTCGGCGCCTCCGTCGCGGCGATCGTGTGGTTTCTCCGCGATCTCGTCTGGCTCGCGCTCATCGTCCTCGCACTCGTCCTCATCGGCGTCGTGGTCTGGTTGCTGCTGCGGAAGCCGGCGGCCGGCGGGCCCGGACAGAACGACGGGACCAGGCCGAACGGTGCCGGTCCCGGGGTGAGCGGTGTCGGCCGAGGGCCGGCTCCGGGATTCGGCGCTGCGCCGGGATACGACACTGCACCGGGCCGGGTGCCCGGGGGCGGGGCGCCCGGGTTCGCTCCGCGCGACGGCGGGCCGGTCGGCGGGATGCCGGGCCGCGACCCGTACCGCTCCGTGCCGCCGGCCGGGAACCCGTTCGCACCCGGGTCTCCGGGTCCGGTCGGCGGCCCGGTCCAACCCGGAACCCCGGAATCGGTCGGTCGTCGGGTCCCACCCGCGTCGCCGTCTCCAGGTCCCGCGGTTCCCCCGATGCCCGCGCCTCCGCGCACTGTTCCCGGGGCCTCGGCTCCGGTCCGTCCGGGTCAGGGACACCCGTTCGCTCCGCCCGCCGGCCGAAACTTCGGATACCACCGGAGCACCGTGACCCCGGGATGCGACCCGGGGCCGCCCCGACCCCGGACGCCACCCGGCCTCCTGCGACAGACCCCGGCAGCGGACCGCCGCAGGCACCTCGGCACGGGGGTGGGAATGGCTGAGATCTACGTCTTCACCTCGGACCCGGTGCAGCTCAACGCCTACCTCGTCGTCGGATCCGACCGTGCCCTCGTCATCGACACCGGAGCCGGCCCCCACCAGGGCGCGGCGATCCTCTCCGCCTTCCGCGCCCTCACGGACCTCCCCCTCACCGTGGTCAACACCCATGACCACTGGGACCACTTCTTCGGCAATGCGACGTTCGCCGCCGCGGGCGTCACCGAGTTCCTCGGTTCACCGGGATTCGTCCGCGATCATGCGGCCTCGGCCTGGATCCAGCTCGAGGCGGTCCCGCTCTCCCACGAACCCGACCTCCCCACCCCCGACCGCCTGCTCGTCTCCGTGAGCGAGGTGCGCACGGGGGATCGCGTGGACCTCGGCGGCTGCACGGCGACATTCCTCGCACTCGGCGGGCACACCGAATCCGATCTCGTCGTCCTGTGCGAGGACATCGCGCTCGTCGGCGATCTCGTCGAGGAGGGCGCCCCTCCGCAGTTCGGAGACGACGCGCTGCCCGCCCGCTGGGCCGATGCGCTCGAGACCCTGCTCGCACAGCGCGGGATCACGGTCTTCGCTCCTGGGCACGGGCATCCGGTCGATCGCGCGTTCGTCTCCGCGCAGCTCGGGGACGTGGCCGCGGTCGCCGAGACCGACTCCTCCGCCGAGGTGCCCACCCGCACCGCGGACCCGTTCCCCTGGGTGCCCGGCGAGTTCCCGACCGGGGTGCGCCGACTCCGCTGAGGACGTGGGCGGGTTGCGCGCCGCCCACAACTCGCTCGCGAGGGGGTAAGGGCTACGGCGGCCCGGTGTCCTCCGGCTGCGCGCTCACCGCGGGATCCGGTTCGTGGTCGGGACGGAAGACCTCGTCCTCGTCGAACAGGTCGAGCAGAGGAGCGACGGCTTCCGCGATGCTCGCGTGGACCGGGTCATCGCGCCAGCACAGGGTGTTCGCCTCGACCGTCCGGACCCGGGTGTCCCCGACCCACACCTCGAGAGAGTACGAGGTCGCCCCGGAGGGGTACGGCGGCGGACACGACCCGGAATCGGCGACTACGGGCTCGACTGCGGCGACGGCGGTCTCCCAGACCTCGGGATCCATCTCCACCCGCCCGCTTCCCACGTGCGCACCGTAGGCGGAGACCGCGATCGCGGCGTCGGACGCATCTGCCTCGAGCCGGTAGCTCCGGTGGTACCGCGGCGGGGTCGAGACGTCGCGGTAGCTCACGCGCAGCGCAGTGCCTGCGGGATCGAGCGGCTGCGCGGTGGACCCCGCGGGCCATTCCGGGTGGTTCGTCGCGGTCCCGGTCGGTTCCGGTCGCGGGTTGAGTGTGGGGATGCATGCGGTCGTCGAGAGGACGAGCAGGAGCCCGAGGCCGACCATCGCGACGCGCTGCGCCGGGAAGCGTTTCGTCGTGACGCGGCTTGCCGGAGAACGGCGCGGCGGAACGTGGGGTGTCCGGCGCGCCTGTCGATGAGCGCGGGACGTCTGGCGCAGGTGCCGGTGAGTGCGGGTCATGAGACGAGTCTCCGATGGCACTCCGCGCCGGACGTGACGGTCATGTTCCGGTCCGGGCACATGACCGACCGCCCGACAGACCGGCTGCGGGGCCGCGCCTGCCGGTCGAGATTGCAATAGATTGCGGATTCGTTCTCAGGAACCTTCGGAAATTGAGGGGTGAATGCACGGAACCCCGCTGCCGTGATGGCAGCGGGGTCCGATGCTGGATGCGTTCCGCGCACGGTCCGAGTGATCACGCCGCGGCGGACCGGATCACTTGAGGGAGACGGTGGCGCCAGCGGCCTCGAGGGCCTCCTTGGCCTTCTCCGCGGTCTCCTTGTTGACGCCCTCGAGGACGGCCTTGGGCGCGCCGTCGACGAGTTCCTTGGCCTCCTTGAGACCGAGCGAGGTCAGTCCGCGGACCTCCTTGATGACCGGGACCTTCTTCTCGCCGCCGGACTCGAGGATGACGTCGAACTCATCCTTCTCCTCGGCGGCGGCCTCGCCACCGGCACCGCCGGCGGCCGGGGCAGCGGCAGCGGCGACCGGAGCGGCAGCCTCGACCTCGAAGGTCTCTTCGAACTGCTTGACGAAGTCGGAGAGTTCGATCAGGGAGAGCTCTTTGAACGCTTCGATGAGCTCTTCGGGGGTGAGCTTAGCCATGATGGCTATGTCCTTCCTTACATGGCTGCCGTGAGCAGCCGGGGTGGTTTACAGGGGTGAAACTCAGGCGTCCTCGGCAGGAGCCGACTCGGATCCGGCGTTCTTCTCGCGAAGAGCGTCGACGGTCCGGACGGTCTTGACCAGCGGGGCGGTGAACATGTAGGCGGCCTTGTACAGGCTTCCCTTCATGGCACCGGCTGCCTTCGCAAGCAGCACCTCGCGGGATTCGAGGTCGGCGAGTTTCGTGATGTCCTCAGCGGTCAGCGGCTTCCCCTCGAGGTAGCCCGCCTTGATGACCAGCTGCGGATTCGCCTTGGCAAAGTCACGCAGCGCCTTCGCGGCCTCGGAGGGTTCGCCGTTGACGAAGGCAATGGCGGAGGGTCCGTTGAGGAGTCCGTCGAATGCCTCGATGCCGGCTTCCTTGGCAGCGATAGCGGTGAGCGTATTCTTTACCACGGCGTAGCTTGCCGTCTCACCGAGTGCAACGCGCAGGTCTTTCATCTGCGCGACGGTGAGACCGCGGTACTCGGTCAGCACTGCAGCCGGGGAGTTCTCGAGCAACTGCTTGAGCTCCGCAACTGCCGCTGCCTTGTCAGGCCTCGCCATGGTATTCCTTTCGTACGGTGTCGGTGCCGAGAACACGAAAAAGCGCTCCGCGCAGAATGCACGGAACGCTGGGAGTGCGGATGCGAGCATCCGGTCGTCGTTCTCATGACACCTGCGCTGGCCGCTCTGTCGAGCTCTTCGCCTGCGGGCACCGCCGTCCGAGAACGGATGGCGGTGATTCCCACGGGGACCGACGGTCTTGGGCAGATTCCATCGTAGTGCACGCGCCACCCCGGCTCCAAATCCACCCGGATGGCGACGTCCACGCTCGGAAGGCGACGTGGTCCACCTGCCGTTTCTGCTCGATCCCTCCGTCGACCTGCCACCTGCGCTCGAATCCGGTGCCGAATCTCGGGCATGAACGGCAGGGCGACATCCATCGAGCAGAATCGGCAGGTCGATGAGGTGCGGACGAGGGCCGAGGGCGGGTACAGCGGCGTGAGGGCAGCCCGCGCGGCCGCGGCGGGATCCGGGCACGGGGCCTGTAGGCTGGGTCGGTGGACGAGATCGGGGCGTGGGTGGCGGAGTTCGCCGGAACGCTCCTCGTCTACCCCATCGCCGCTCTCGTCAACGCACTCGCCGCGATCATCCCGCCGGTGCCCTCGACAGCCCTCTTCGTGGGGCTCGGCGCGCTCAATGCGACGAGCGGCGAACCGTCCTTCCTCGGGCTCGTGCTCGCGATGATCGCGGGGTCGCTCGTCGGCGATCTCGCGCTCTTCGCGGTCGCCTCCCGCTTCGACTTCCGGGCGTGGCCGATGCTGTCCTCCGCCCGCGCGCAGCGGCGGCTCGACCGGATCGACGCGCGACTCGAATCGGAGTCGATCCAGGTCCTCGCCGTCTCCCGCTTCATCCCCCTCGGCCGGACCGCGGTGTCCCTGCTCGCCGGCTCCGGCAGGATGTCGGTGCGCGACTTCGTCGGTGCGCTGTCAGCGGCCTCGGTGCTCTGGGCGGTCTACTCCGTGGGCTTCGGCTGGCTCACCGCCCGTTGGATCCCGGTGCCGACGATCGTCGCGGTCGTCATCGCGATCGTGCTGTCAGTCGTCCTCGGGTTCGTGATCTCGCGCCTGGGCGACTGGTGGATCGAGCGGCGGTCTTAGGACTGATCGGATCGGGGCGGCCCGCACACGGGTCGACCCTCGAACACCGGTTCACCCCGCACACCGTTCCACCCCACACCGGTCCACCTCCGCGCACCGACCCTGAATGCGCCGGACGGCGGGGGCGGAGATCCGCACCCCGCCGTCCGGCGGTACTCGAGCTGGGCGTCAGCCGCGCAGCGCGTTGGTGTCGACGGGCACACCCGGACCGTTGGTGGTCGAGATGGTGGCCTTCGAGATGTAGCGACCCTTGGACGAGGACGGCTTGAGACGGAGCACCTCTTCGAGCGCCGCGTCGAAGTTCTCCTGGAGCTTGTCCTGGTCGAACGACGCCTTGCCGATGATGAAGTGGAGGTTCGAGTGCTTGTCCACGCGGAACTCGATCTTTCCGCCCTTGATGTCCTGGACCGCCTTGGCGACATCCATGGTCACCGTGCCGGTCTTGGGGTTCGGCATGAGGCCGCGGGGACCGAGCACCTTACCGAGGCGACCGACCTTGCCCATCATGTCCGGGGTGGCGACTGCGGCGTCGAAGCCGGTGAAACCGCCGGCCACCTTCTCGAGCAGGTCATCGGAGCCGACGAAATCGGCACCTGCTTCACGGGCGGCCTCCGCACGGTCGCCGGCGGCGAACACCAGGACCGTGGCGGTCTTGCCGGTGCCGTGCGGGAGGTTGACGGTGCCGCGCACCATCTGGTCCGCCTTGCGCGGGTCGACGCCCAGGCGGAAGGCGACCTCGACGGTCGCGTCGAACTTCGACACCGAGGTGTCCTTGGCCAGGGCGATCGCCTGAGCCGGGTCGTAGTGCGTGTCTGTCGCGATCTTCTCGGCGGCGGCCCTGTAGGCCTTCGAGCGCTGTGCCATCTGCTTCTCTCCTTGCAGTCGTGGTGCGGGCCGCGCCGGCCCTGCCACTGGAACGTTCCGATCCGGTCGGATCAGAGCTTGACGTCGGTGGTGATGCCCATCGAGCGAGCGGTGCCCGCGATGATCTTCGATGCGGTCTCGATGTCGTTGGCGTTGAGGTCGGGCATCTTCGTCTCGGCGATCTCGCGCACCTGGTCGACGGTGAGGTGTGCGACCTTGTCGGTGTGCGGGGTGGCCGAGCCGGACTTCACGCCCGCAGCCTTCTTGATGAGCTCTGCGGCCGGCGGGGTCTTGGTGATGAAGGTGAACGAGCGATCCTCGTACACGGTGATCTCCACCGGGACCACGTTGCCGCGCTGGTTCTCCGTCGCGGCGTTGTAGGCCTTGCAGAACTCCATGATGTTGACGCCGTGCTGACCAAGCGCCGGGCCGATCGGAGGCGCCGGGTTCGCGGCACCTGCCTGGATCTGGAGCTTGATCAGACCGGTGACCTTCTTCTTGGGAGGCATGTTTCGGTCCTTTTCTGTTTCGTCGGCCCCGCAGCCGAGTGCTGAGGGGCAGGTGATCGCCGGTCCCGATGAGGATCAGCAATCAAACCACACCATTGTTCCACGGTTTACCGGGGAACTCTAATCCGGTGGGCGCCCACCGACGCGACAGGCGCCCGGTGTGCACCGGGCGCCTGTCGCGAAGCGGGTGTTCGTGCAGATCAGATCTTCGAGACCTGCTCGAAGCCGAGCTCGACGGGAACGTCGCGCTCGAAGATCGAGAGCAGCACGGTGAGCTTCTGCGACTCGGGGCGGATCTCCTGCACGGTCGCCGGGTGGCCTTCGAACGAGCCCTCCTTGACCATGACCGATTCGCCGACCTCGAACTCGACCGAGATCGGGGCGCCGGGCTGCGCGGAGCCGGCCGCGCCGGACTCGGCTGCAGCCTTCGCCTGCTGCTCCTCGAACACCGGAGCGAGCATCGAGAACACCTCGTCGAGGCGCAGCGGGACGGGATCGTAGGCGTTGCCGACGAATCCGGTGACGCCCGGGGTGTGGCGCACCACGCCCCAGCTCTCGTCGGTGAGGTCCATGCGCACGAGCACGTAGCCGGGGATCCGCACGCGGCGGATCTGCTTGCGCTGGCCGTTCTTGATCTCGACGACGTCCTCCATCGGGACCTGGATCTCGAAGATGTGCTCCTCCATGTCGAGGCTCACGATCCGGTTCTCGAGGTTCGCCTTCACCCGGTTCTCGTAGCCGGCGTAGGAGTGGATGACGTACCAGTCACCCTCCTTCATCCGGAGCTCGGCCTTGAACTCCTCGGCCGGGTCGACCTCGTCCGCGGCGGGACCGGCGGACTGCTCGGCGTCGTCGGCGGCAGGCGCGGCAGCGGCCTCGGCATCGTCGGAACCGGTGCCCGCGGCGGCGTCTGCGGAGGAGTCGGCGCCGTCGACCTCGGCCGAGGCGTCGGCGGAGTCAGCCGACTGCTGCTCGGTCTCGACCGCGGCGGTCTGCTCCTCGACTGCAGTCGTCTCCTCGACGGCTTCGACGTTCTCGGTTTCCGGGGTGTTGTCCGACACCAGTTCTCCTTGTGAATCAGTGGGTGGCATGCGCCAGGTCCGTGCGGGCCGGGCGGCTGCGGGTGGTCGCGGGGCGGCTCACCAGAGCGGCCAGAGCGGGGTCCCCCCGAAGACGAACCCGGCGAGCCTGCCGAAGATGAAGTCCAGTACGGTGACGAGCAGCATCATCACGATGACGAAGGCGAGCACGACGAGCGTGTAGTTGATGAGCTCCTTGCGGGTGGGCGTGACGACCTTCTTGAGCTCGGCCACGACTTCGCGGAAGAACTGCAGGATTCCGCCGAGGAGTCCGCGCTTCTTCTGCTCGGTCTCGCGCTCCCGCCGGGCACCGGAGGTCTTCGCAGGTGTGTCTGCCACGCATCCTCACTCGGTCGTCGTTGAAATTGCCGCTGTTCCGCCGAGCCGGATCGTCGTCCCGACCGGCGAAGCCTGAGCAGGGGTGACAGGACTCGAACCTGCAACCTACGGTTTTGGAGACCGTTGCGCTACCAATTGCGCCACACCCCTTCGGCGTTCGGAGGCACCCGCGAGAAGCAGGCGGCCCGCCGCCAAGGTACGAGCATACAGTCTCCGCCCGTGGTCCGTCGAACCGGGCAGCGGGGACCGCTCACGCGCCCCGCACCCGTGCCGCGACGCCCCGAGTCCGGGGCCGAGGCCGGCCCGTCTACTCCTCGGGCGCCGCCCACGGCCCGGGCGGGGGTACCGGCTGCCACGGAGCGAAGGACACCTGGGCATCCATCCCGACGGTCACCACCTGAAGGTCGAGGGGCGAACCGGTGTCGGCGTCGAAGCGCAGCACGGTGAGCTCGGCGGGCATCTTGAGCGGACCCGGGGTGAGGGCGTCGGCGAGAGCGCCGCCGGTCGTCGAGCCGACGTACCGGGAGCCCTGGGCGTAGGGCTCCGGCCCGACCCGCCGGTGCCAGTGCCCGCTCAGCGCGAACCGCGCGCAGCCGGATTCGAGCGCCGGCAGGGCGTGGCGCGGATCGTGGATGAGGGTGACCGCGGCATCGGCCTCGCACGCCTCGTCCGCCATCCTGTCAGCGAACTCCTGGGCGGTCTCGCCGGTCTCGAGCACCGGCGCCGGGGACCCGAACACCGTCCGGCGCGGATCCGCCCCGCCGTGGATCCGGAGCCCGGCGACCTCGACGACGCCGTTGTCGAGCACCGTCCACCCGGTGTCCGCGGCGTGCCGAGCGGTGTCGAGGGAGTCGTGGTTGCCCTTGACGAACACCCGGGGAAGCCCGTCGGGGAGCTGATGGGAGAGCGCGTCGACGCAGTAGTTCTCCGCCGGGGTGCCGGTCATCGTGATGTCGCCGCCGTCGAGGTAGAGGTCGGCCCCCGTGCGCTCGGCCACCTCCCCGACGATCCGGGCCATGCCGACGTTGCAGTGGAGATCGGATCCGAACACTGCGGTGACGACCTCACCGGCGTGGCCCCCGGTGCGCGGATCGGGCGGCGGGACTAGGGCGGCGGCCGAGGACCAGCGGGCCTCGAAGGGCCGGTCCTCCCACGCGGTGTCGAGCGCGGTCGTCGCTGCGTCGTAGAACGCGTCGTTGTCCTCGATGAAGCCGGACACGAGGCCGGCGGCCTCGTCGATCACCCCGGACAGCCGTCCGGTCACCTCGGCGCCGGCGAGCGGGGTGCCCGCGAACCCGGGGTTCGGTTCGATGGGCCGCGGTCGCTGGATCGGGACGAGGAGGACTCCGAGGAGACAGGCGAGCGCGGTACCGGACACGAGGCCGACGGTGAGACGCCGGCGGGAGCGGGGCGTGCTCCGGTCTGGCGGACCGCGCAGCACGACGACGACCCCGATGAGCGCCGCAAGGCCGAGCCCGGCACCCACGGCCCGGAACAGCGCGTCGATGAGCAGGCCGCGGGCGACGATGTCGAACTGCGCCTCGGGCGAGGCGAAGAAGGTCGCATAGGCGGCCACGTCCTCGCCCACGGCGTCGAGGGCGGTCCCGCCGAGTGCTGACTCCGCGGGGATCTCGCCGACCTCGATGAGCACCCCGAGGCCGAACGGCAGGATGTCCGTCGCTGGCATCCGCACGCTTCCGAGCGCGCCGAGGTCGATCGTCACGGTGGTGTCGGTGGTGATCGAGTAGTCGGCGACATGGGGGCCGAAGTTCGCCTCGGTGCGGGCCGTGAGCGCGGCCCACGGGGCGACGAGGAGCAGGCACGCGAGGACGACGCCGACGGCCGGGAGCACGCGGAACAGCACCCGCGCGAGAAGGCCGTCCTCCCCCGCCCGGGTGCCGGGGCGGGGTCCGGTCCGGACCTCGGGCTCCGCCGTCGGCGTCCGGCTGAGGAGGGGGTTCATGCCTGCAGGCTGCACCCGATGAGATTCGGCTCCGGTTCGAGGTCGATCCCGTACGCTTCGCGGACGCCGTCGCGGATGCGGCGGGCGAGGGCGAGGATGTCCGCCGCCTGCGCCCCGCCCCGGTTCGTCAGCGCCAGCGTGTGCTTGGTCGACAGCGTCGCGCGGTCGTCGAGGCCGAAGCCCCGGGAGAACCCGGCGTTGTCGATGAGCCACGCGGCCGAGGTCTTGAGCAGCGTCGCGTCGCGCGCTCCGGTGACCGGGTCGACCACCGGGTACACCGGGGCATCGGCGGGCAGGGCCGCGTTCGCGGGGAGGATCGGATTGGTGAAGAACGAGCCGGCCGACCAGGTGTCGTGGTCGGCAGGATCGAGCACCATGCCCTTCGAGGCGCGGAGATCGAGCACCGCCCGGCGCACCTCGGCGGTCTCGACCCGGTCCCCGAGATCGACCTCGAGAGCGCGCGCGAGCTGCGCGTAGCGGATGGGGGCGGAGAGCGTGGACTCCGCGAGGCGGAACGTCACCGCGAGGACGACGAACTGCACCGCACCGGTGTTCGCGGCGGTGCGCTTGAGCCGGGAGGTGCGGTAGCCGAACTCGAGCTCGGTGCGGCCGAGCACGAGCTCGTCGCCGCTCAGGCGATCGAACACGAGCACCGATTCGATCGAATCGGCGACCTCGGCCCCGTAGGCGCCGACGTTCTGCACCGGCGTCGCACCGACCGAGCCGGGGATCCCGGACAGCGCCTCGAGCCCGGCGAGACCGGCGTCGAGGGTGCGCGCGACGAGATCGTCCCAGTTCTCCCCCGCCTCGACGGTGAGGACCCGGCGCTCGGTGCGCAGCGGGCGCTCCTCGACGCCGGATGTCCGGATGACGCACACGGGGCCGGGGAAGCCCTCGTCGGCGACGAGGAGGTTCGAGCCGCCGCCGACGAACAGGACGTCCGAGAAGGCTCGGAGCTCCTCGCGCGTGTGCGCTTCGGCCACCGAGCCCGCCGGGCCGCCCACGCGGAATGTCGTGAGCTCGGCGAGGTTCACGACAGCCGGACCTTGACCTGCGTCCGGCCGAGCACCTTCTTCTCCCCCGCGGAGACCTCGACGTCGAGGCGCGCGATCCCGGCCTCCGGGTCGACCGCGCCGACGACCGCCGTCATCTCGAGGAACGCAGTCGGGGTGTCCGGGGCGCCGGATTCCGCGTCCGGCACGACGACGGGAGCGGTGAAGCGGGTGCGGTAGTCGACGATCGCACCGGGGTCGACCGCCCACTCGCTGATCCGGGAGATCACCGAGCCCATGGTGAGCATGCCGTGGGCGATGACGTTCTCGAGGCCGACCTCGCGGGCGAAGCGCTCGTTCCAGTGGATGTGGTTGTAGTCGCCCGAGGCGCCGGCGTAGCGGACGAGGTCCGCGCGCGACACCGGGATGCTCGCCGAGACGACGGTCCGGCCGACCTCGAGGTCGGCGAGACGGGGGGCGAGGTCGGACGCCGAGCGGCGGACCTCCTCGCGCGGGACCGGGCTGCTCTGGGCGCTCATGCGTCCTCTCCTCTCACGACGATGGTCGACACCACGGTGGCGACGGGATCGCCGCCGTCGGCGTCGGTGAGCTCGGTGCGGGTGGTGATCATCGCATGGCCGCCGGCCTCGCGGATGCCGTCGACGTGGCAGGTCGCGGCGAGCACGTCGCCGGCGACGATCGGCCGGGTGTAGGTGAACTGCTCCGAGCCGTGGACCACGCGGGAGAAGTCGATGCCCGCGTCGGGCCGCCGGATGTAGAGCGCCTCGGTGCGCTGCGCGGGGATCACGGCGAAGGTGCTCGGTGCGACGACGTCGGAATAGCCGAACTCCTGGGCGACCGCGGGGTCGACGTGGGCGCGGTTGTGCGCGCCGGTGGCGCGGGCGAACTGCGCGATCGCCTCCCGGGTGACCTCGAACGGCTGCTCGAGCGGATAGCTCGTGCCCTGCAGCTCCGTATTCACTGCCATGGTGCTCCTCCTCGGATCTGGCGTGCGGGTGCCGGATGCGGACATCCCGGCCCCGGCAGTCTATCGGCGGCGGCCCTCTGCGCTCCACGTGACGGGCACCCGGATCGTCGGTGGACCTGTCGTGGCCGCCGGTCCGGCACCGGTGGCCTCAGTCTGCCCGGCGCGGACCGATCTTCATGATCGCGACTGCATACTCGGCGACGTCCGCGGCGGCCTCCTCCGGGCCCACCGGTCCGCTCGGGCTGTACCACTGCGCGAGCGAAGTGCACATGTTCGCCACCACCCGGCAGGCGATCTTGAGGTCGGGGACCGAGAACGCGCCCGATTCGACTGCGGCTGCGGCCTCCTCGTCGATGACGTGCTGCACCGAGCGCCGGAGCTGGGCGATCCGGGTCCGGTTCGGCTCCTCGAGGCTGCGCATCTCGCTCGCTCCGATGAAGGCCGTGCCGCGCGAGGTCGCGTGGTAGTAGGCGAGCGCCTCGACGATCGCGGCGAACCGCTCCTCCGGCGGGCGGTCCGCGACCTTCGCCCGGACCCCCTCGACGCCGTCGATGAGGCCCGTCATCGTCGAGTCGAGGATCGCGACGAGCATCTGCTGCTTGCTCTCGTAGTAGTGGTAGACGCCGGCCACGCTGACGTTCGCGGCCTGCGCGATCTGCCGCATCGACGTCCCGTGGTACCCCCAGCGCGTGAAGCACTCGATGGCCGCCTCGAGGACCTTCGGCAGGGTGTCGTCGTGCCGGGTGTCGGACCGGTGGGGGGAGACGAGCTCGTCGAGCTCGAGGTCGAGGGCGGCGGCGATGTCGGTGAGCCGGTCGACGGTGATCGAGACCTTGTCGCGCTCGATGAGGGAGAGGGTCGCTGGGCTCACACCGATCTTCGAGCTCACCTGCTCGAGGGTGAGACCCGCTCCGTTGCGCGCCGCGCGCACCCGGCGGCCGAGCTCTCCGCTGCCCGCGGTCTCCGCTGTTGCTTTAGTCATGCTAAAAACCCTAACACCGGGAAGCGGGGATTCCGGGGTGAACGCGCACACCCGCCGGTAGCATGGGCGCACGGAGCACCGACTGTTCGTTCGGTGCCGTCGATCTCGAAAGGCAGCGTCGCCATGTCCGATCCGACCGATCTCGCCGAGCTCCTCGCCTCCGCGCCGCACAACTGGGGTCGCTGGGGCCCCGATGACGAGGTCGGATCGCTCAACCACCTCGACGCCGCACAGGTGCTGCGCGGGGTCGCCGCTGTCCGCAGCGGGAGGGTGTGCACCCTCCAGCGCCTCATCGGGGATCCCGCCGGCGATCCCGTGTGGCCGGGCCGTCCGCAGCCGAGCCGCCGCATGCACCTCGACGAATCGAAGTACGAGGCGGGATTCCCGGAGATGCCGGGCGGCGCGCACAGCTCGGACGACTCGATCCGGATGTCGCTCCAGGGCTCGACCCAGTACGACGCGCTCGGGCACGTGTGGCATTCCGGTCGGATCTGGAACGATCGGCCGGCGTCGACGACGAACGGTGAGATGCGCTTCGCCGGGGTCGATCCGATCGCCCGGCGCGGGGTCGTCGGCCGCGGGATCCTCCTCGACCTCGCCGGCCACCTCGGCGTCGATGCCGTACCCGCCGGGACCGCCTTCGACCTCGCGGACCTCCTCGCCTGCGCGGACCGGCAGGGGGTGACGATCGAGAAGCACGACATCCTCCTGCTGCGCACCAACCACCTCGCGCTGTTCGATGCGGATCCGGAGGCGTTCTTCGCCGACTTCTGCGAACCGGGTCTGGCCTACTCGCCCGAGCTCGTCGACTGGTTCGCGGAGCGGGGGATCCCCAACCTCGTCACCGACACGATCGGCAACGAGATCACCACCGATCCGCGCACGGGGTTCTCGCTCACCCTCCACAATGCGCTCATGCGCAACCTCGGCGTGGCGTTCACCGAGCTGTGCGACTTCTCCGCGCTCATCGAGGCGTGCCGGAAGACCGGCCGGTGGGAGTTCCTCTACGCCGCTGCGCCGCTGCGGGTGCACGGGGCGACGGGTTCCCCGGTCAACCCGATCGCAGTGCTCTGAGCGGGCCGGATACGACGACAGCCGCTCACCCGGAAATCCGGATGAGCGGCTGTGTCTGTAGCGGGGGCGGGACTCGATCCCGCGACCTCACGATTATGAGTCGTGCGCTCTAACCAGCTGAGCTACCCCGCCCCGGCACGAATCGTGATTCGTACGAGAGCCCCAAAAGGGAATCGAACCCTTGACCTTTTCCTTACCATGGAAACGCTCTGCCGACTGAGCTATTGGGGCAACGAGAAGATACTCTACACATCCGTTTCCGCGAACGCAAAACCGTTCGGCAGCGGCCTCGCGGGGTGATCCGGACGCCCGGATGCGCCCCCGCTGCGCCGCTGTGCGACGGAAACTGCGGTGGCCGCCGGAACCTGCGAATTCTCCGCCCGCCACCGCAGTTTCCGTTGCCTGCTCGGCGAGATGAGCCCGCCGATTCGGCCGCAGCGCCCGTTGCCCATCCGGCGAGGCGGGCACGCCGGCTCAGCGCATCGCGCGAGCGCGGATGACCTCCTCGACGAGGTCGGCCTCGGTCGCCCCGTAGAGGGTGCGCGCCCACACGGTGTCGCGGTCGGGGTACGGGGCGCCGTCGACGCGCAGCCACTGGAGGGGCTGACCCTTCCGCTGGTCGTGCGCGCACTTCGCGCACATCGGCACCGTGAGGTCGCGGCCGCCGCCGGCGGTGACCTTCCCCTCCTTGCGCGCCTCCCCGTGCCGGGGGTTGACCGTGCAGGTCCCGCGGAGTCGCGGAGCGGTCGTCATCCGGGTTGAGCGCTGACGCTCCACCGATTCGAGCGAGCGCTCGGCGATGTCGAACAGCACGAGCGAGCCGACGAGGTCGTCCTCGGCCGCGGAGGCGTCCTCGGCGATCCGTCGTGCGAGGCCGAACGCGTCGAGACCGCGCTGCACGGTCTCGGACTGCTCGGCGGTGAGCCCCTCGGTCCGCAGCGCCTCGAGCTTCTCCGCGATCCGCAGCGCATCCTGTCCGAGCACGCGCCGCATGCGATCGCGGTCGGAGCTCCGCGCCGCCTCCATGACGCTGTCGGGGATCCGGTATTTCCGGGATCGCACGGGACGGCTCCGGGCGAACAGCCAGACGCCGGCCACGAGCGCGGCGAAGACCGCACCGGCGATGAGCGCAGAGCGCACGGGACGGAACATCACCGCATTCTGCAGCCGATCCGACAGAGACGGCTCATAAGCCTCGTACTGCGGATCGACGAGGCGATCGAGCACATCGTTGAGCCATTCGAGACCCGACAGCCGGTAGTCCGGGTCGTGAACCCACTGGTCGAACTGCTGCTCGACGGCGAGACTCGCGTCGAGGTCCTCGAGCTCGACGGCGTGGCCGAGCTCCCCGTCGGCGGACATGACGACGTAGGCGCCCTGACCGCCGTGCGCCTGTGCGATGAGCAGCGAGAGATCGTTGAGCCTCTCGTAGTCGAGCTGCCCGGCGAGGACGAGGTAGGTGGGGTGCTTCGTCGCCGCCACCTTCTCCTCGAGCAGGCCGAGGGTGGGCTGCGTGTAGCGGTCGGCCGCCGCGTCGTCGACGTACAGCGGGGATTCGTCGAGCGCCTCGGCGATCCGCATCGCGGTCTCGAGCGTCGTCTCCGAGCCCTCGAGCAGCTCCTCGACCTTCTCCGCATCGGTCTGCTCCGGCACCTCGGTCGTCGAGCCCGAGCCCGGGTCCGTGCTCGGCTGCGATGCGGCGAGCAACGGCGCCGCGACGGCCCCGTCCTGCGGGGTCGCGGCGAGCGCGGGGGCACCGCTGAGCAGCGCTGCGGCCATCCCCGCCGCCAGCCCGGCGGCGGCGAACATCGATCTCACCGGTCTCTCACTTCCGTCCCTGATTGCTGATGTACGTGCGGCCGAGCACCAGTCCGCCGATGCCGAGCACCACGAACACCGTCGCGCCGAGGACGATCACCGAGGTCCGCACCCGGTCGAGGTACTCCGGAGTGCCGGGGAACGGCCCCGGCTCGTAGTCCTCGGCGTCGGCCTCGTAGAGCCTGCGGGCCTCGGACTCGAGGTCCATCCCCTCGTACCACTCGATGCGGGGCAGCGCGAGGAGGTACTCCCCGACGACACGCGGCGGCGGCAGGTCGTCGGTCCGTTCGCGGAGCTCCTGCTCCCCGCTCGTGAAATCGGAGATCGCGTCATAGCGCTCGTAGCGCACGAAGCCGTCCCCGACGAGGATGAGCGTCGTGTCCTGCGGGATCCGGTCGAAGAGCGCGAGCTCGAAGGCCGTCTGCTCACCGCGGAACTCGTCGGTCCTCTCGATGCTCGTCACCACGACGGCGACGGGCTCTTCGGACTCGCCCACGAGTTGGGCGAAGCGCTCCTCGTCCTCGGGGGCGTACCGGATCCGAGCAGTCGGGTCGATGTACACCCCGTCCTCCTCGACGGCCGCGGCCACCGCGTCGACACGGGCCATGTCGTACTCGGAGCCGAGCGCGACGAGCGGGAGATGCGCAGGCGACGCGACCGAGACGATGCTCTCGCGACGGTCGCTCTCCCGCAGGGACCCGAGGCCGGCGACGAGGGCCGGGATGATGAGGGCGAGGACCGTGACATGGACCCACGCCGGCAGCCACGGGCGCAGA
Organism: Brevibacterium ihuae; assembly: GCF_900184225.1. NCBI lineage: Bacteria > Bacillati > Actinomycetota > Actinomycetes > Micrococcales > Brevibacteriaceae > Brevibacterium > Brevibacterium ihuae. The sequence goes on from NZ_FXWZ01000003.1 coordinate 369,581, forward strand.
GGTGCACTCGCCGGAGTCGCACGACGGTCGCCGGCGTTCTGACGCCTCCGGGCGCGGTCGCGCTCATCGGCCTCGCGGAGCGCCGCGTCGAATGCACTCGGCTCGTCGAACACACCCGGCTCCGGCTCCCAGTCCTCCGGCGCATCGGCGAGCGCGGCGCTCAGCGGTCGGAACGCGCCGAAGCCGCTGAGTGCGAACGGCGAGTCCGCGTCCCGCCAGTACGGCCGGCCCTGCCCGAGGCCCGTTGCGGAGAGGAAGTCGGGGTCCTCCCCCGCGGCGAGCTGGCGGGCGATCCCGGCGGACACCGGCACCTCGACGTCGCCGCCGAACCCGTCCCAGCTCCGCCGCTCATCCGCCTCGAGCTGCGGGAGGAAGAAGCAGCGTTCGCGGGAGCGTCCGCGCGCCTCGTCATCGAGCACCGTCCACGCGGTCCACACGAGGGGGTTCGTCGTGTCGCCCGGAGCGGGCAGCCGATCGACGGCGGCGCCGAGGTCTCCCGGCAGCGGCTCGCGCCGCTCCAGGCTCATCCGCGCACCGATCGCCCGGTCGCGCATCCGGTTGAGATCGCGCAGCAGCACGACGGAGTCCGCCGCCGCAGCGCGACCGCGCCCCACCGTCGAGCGCAGGAAGGGAACGGCTCCGAGGGCTTCGGCCCCGGCGCGGATCATCCAGATGATGACGAGGTAGGCGACGCCGAGGCCGCCGCCCACCCCGATGAGGACGGCCGTCCAGAACACGGGGACCATCGGCACCCGGTCGGCTGCGGCGTGCTCGGGCCGCACGTCCCGGGCCGTCGGGGTGAGCTCCTCGATGTCGAGCGGCTCCGCGTCCGCGGACGGGTCGAGACCGGTGCGGACCGCATAGTGGATCGCGGGACCGGGGACCTCGGTGTTGAGATCGCGGGCATGGACCTGCGTGAGCGAGCGGGAGAGCGCACCATCCGACAGACGCAGCGTGAGCACCCCGCTGTCCGGGACCCACAGGACGTAGAGCGCCGTGCCGATCCCGCGCGCTTCGGCATCGGCGAGGAGGATCTCCTCGATGATCAGCTCGTCCGCCTCGCCCGTGTCGAGCTCTCCGGTGCGATCGCGGCTGGGGAGATCGCGGATGAGTGCGATGAAGACCGGCGTGCTCGCCGGCTCGACCTGTTCGAGCGCGCGCGAGGTGATCTCCTGCTGGCGCTCGTCCCAGAACGACGCGACCTGCGGGTCGGCGTACACCTCACCCGCGCTCCACGCGGCGCCCATCCGCTCGACGTAGCCGTCGATGTACCACTGCCGAGCGGACTCGGCGAGCGCTGCATCGTCGGGTTCGGCTCCCCCGTCGTCCGCTGGGGCTTCGGACCCCTCGTCCCCCGGAGGGATGCCGCCGGCCGGTTCGTCGGCGGGCGCCTCGGCTGCGGCACGGACCTCCGCGCTGCTCGGGCCCGCGGGCGAGGTCGCCGCGGCGGGACGGGCGAGGATCGCGGGGCCGAATCCGAGCGCGACGCAGGCGACGAGACCGAGCGCACGCCCGAGCACCGAGGCACGCCGACGACGGCGCACAGTGCGGTCAGGCGGAGGACAGTCGGGCATACGAAGAACTCTACGGCCTGGTGACGGGCGAGCCGCCTGCGCACCTGTGCCCGTTCGGTCACACGCGCGACGAAGACGTCACCGGGCCCCGATCCCCTGCGACGACGCCGCGTCGGCTGTCCGCGCGCGACCGCAGACCGACCGGGAGCGGTTCACACCGCGTCGTACTTCGCGGCGAGATACCCCTGCAGCCGACCGGGGTGGTTGGTGATGATCCCGGAGACACCCGAGCCGAGCAGGCGCTCCCACACGGCGGGTTCATCGACGGTCCACACGAACATCCCGAATCCGAGCTCCATGAACTCCTCGGCGAGCTGCCTGCGGCCGAAGAACCCGCGCTGCGAGGGGTTGTATGCGATGACCTCGAGCGCGTGGGCGAGCTCGACGTCGCCGTCGCGCGGAACGAGCCGCAGCAGGCACCGCGGGACCATCGGGATGAGGTCGCGCAGCGCCTCGAGGGTGGTCACCGAGAAGCTCTGGAGGATGATCCTGTCCGCGGTGCCGGTCTCGATGATGTCCTCGGCGACCTGCGAGACCGCACCGGGCGACCAGTCGTCCTTGAGCTCGAGGAGCAGCGTGCCGCCGTGCTCCGCGAGGTCGGCGAGCACGTTCCGCAGCCGCGGGACGCGCTGCCCGGCGAACCCGGGGCCCAGCCACGACCCCGCGTCCGCCAGTGAGATGCGCTCGTCGCTCATCTGCGCGATCGTGCCGCTCGCGGACGTCGTCCGGTTGAGCGTCGAGTCGTGGAGCACCATCGGGGTGCCGTCGCCGCTGATCCCGAGGTCGACCTCGATGAGATCGCTGCCGATCGCGCGTGCGGCGTCCACTGCGGCGAGCGTGTTCTCCGGGGCCGCGCCCGAGTACCCGCGGTGTGCGATGACCCAGGGGCGCGCGTCCCGCCCGGGCACGATGCGGATCCGCTGGGCGCGGAGGTACTCCGCGAAGCTCAACTGTGGCCCCGGAGCACCTGGCCGAGCCGCGCGTAGCCCTCCACCGCGATGGCCCGCCACAGGTGCGAGACCGTGATCGGGTCGGTCTCCATCATCTTCTCGATCGCGTCCTTGGGCAGGAGCTTGATCTCCGTGTCGGTCTCGGCCTTGACGGTGAAGGGCTGCTTGAAGTGGTCGTTGAGGGAGAGCTCCCCGAACGACATGCCCGCGGTGAGGATCGACACGACCTCCCGGCCGCGGTCGGCCGGGGAGAGGGTGTGGACCGTGCCCGAGGTGATGAAGCGGATCCCGTCGAACTTCTGCCCGATCCGGCGGATGACGTCGCCGGCGGCGTACTCCTCGTCGACGAGGTGCTCGGCGATCTTCTCCCGGAACTCGGGGTCGATCGAGCCGATGAGGGTGGGGCGGTCGGCCTCCTCGTCGGGGAAGCAGTCCGCGTCGCCGTACTCCTCGAGGATCCGGTTCTCCGCCCAGGTCAGCGCCTCGTTGCGGGAGCCGAAGATCTCGACGTCCATCTCCACCGGGACCATGAGCTCGGCCAGGCGGTCGTCGGGGTCGACGAGGCCGAGAGCGATCCCGGACTCGTCGAGGGCACGGGCCATGCGGGAGAGCTGGCCCACCGAGACCTCGGCGATGTCGTCGGCCCGGCTCAGGTCGATGACGATGCATTCGGTGTCGTCGCCGAACACGGCGACCGCGCGGGAGAGCACCTCCGCACCGGAGAACAGCAGGTCACCCATGACCTCGACGACGTGCGCCTGGTGGCCGTGCTCGGCGAGCACCTTCTCAGCGGCCTCGGGGCGACGGGTGGTCGACGGGGTCTTGTCGATCGTCTCGTTCGAGCGGATGGTCGACAGCCCGGCCTTCGAGGTGCGGACGAAGTGGAGCTCGAGGTCGCTCGAGATCTGCCGGTGGGCGGCGAGGCCGCGGACGCTCGAGCCGTGCTCGTCGAGCGGCGGGGAGAAGGAGGCGAGGCCGAGCTGGCCGGGGAGCACGGAGATGATGCCGCCGCCCACCCCGCTCTTGGCGGGCAGGCCCACGCTCGCCACCCAGTCGCCGGAATCGTCGTACATGCCGCAGGTGAGCATGACGGAGAGCACCCGCTGCACGACACGGGTGTCGAACACCCGCTCCTGGGTCACCGGGTTGACCCCGAGGTTGGCCAGCGTGGCGGCCATGACGGAGAGGTCCTTGGCGGTCACCGCGATCGCGCACTGCTTGGTGTAGTCGTCGTGGGCCGGGTTCGGATCGCCCTCGAGGATGCCCCAGGAGGAGAGGAACCAGGTGAGGCCGCGGTTGTGGGCGCTGCCCTGGCTGTCCTGCGAATGGACGTCCTCGTCCATGATGAGCTGGCGGCCGGCGCACGCCGACATCACCGACAGGATCTTGTCGAACACGGTCCTGCCGCGCTCGGGGAGGATCTGCCCGGTCGCGGCGATCGCGCCGATGTTGATGAGCGCGTTCTTCGGCCGGCCGCTGCCGGACTCCGAGGACAGGTCCGCGAAGGACGAGCCGGAGGGCTCGACGTCGATCTTCGAGTCCATGTAGGCGAAGCCCCTGTCCTGCAGCGCGATCGCGTAGCAGAAGACCTTCGAGATCGACTGGATCGCGAAGGGCACCTCGGCATCGCCGGCGGTGTAGGTGAAGCCGTCGGACGTCGTCATCGCCAGCCCGCACAGGTTGGGGTCCTGGGAGGCGAGCACGGTGTTCGACGATTTCGTGGACCCGCCGCGGATGTCGAGGAGGCTCTCGTGGACGGTGTCGAGGTATCTCTGGATGGGTGCGTACATACGGCCACACTATCGGTATCGCGCGCGGGCGCGAGTCGGCGTCCGGCCGGGCGCGGAACGGCATGCGAGCGGGGTGCGGCGGGCGTGGCCGTGCGGGCGGGTGAGGGTGCCGGGCCGCACCTCGGCGGCGGACGACGACGGCCCCGGTCCGGTGTCTCCACCGGGCCGGGGCCGTCCGAGCTGTGGCAGGTATAGGATTCGAACCTATGAAGGCGAAGCCGTCTGATTTACAGTCAGATCCCTTTGGCCGCTCGGGCAACCTGCCAATGCTGCGCGCCCGCCGATTCCTCGCCGAGCACCTATGGAAGAATACTAGGCCCTCCCGGAAAACGCCAAACCGCGCCCACTAGACTGGCCGTCGACCGACATCCCCCATCGCGAGGAGCAGCAATGGCCAGTGATTCATCGTTCGACATCGTGTCCAAGGTGGACCGGCAGGAGGCCGACAACGCGCTCAACCAGGCGGCCAAGGAGATCGGTTCCCGCTACGACTTCAAGGGCACCGACGCCTCGATCGAGTGGTCCGGCGAGAAGGTCCTCATGAAGGCGGTGAGCGAGGACCGCGTCAAGGCCGTCCTCGACGTCTTCCAGTCGAAGCTCGTCAAGCGCGGCATCTCGCTCAAGTCGCTCGACACCGGCGAGCCGTTCCCCTCCGGCAAGGAGTTCCGGATCGAGGGGAGCCTCAAGGAGGGCATCGACCAGGAGAACGCGAAGAAGATCTCCAAGACGATCCGCGACGAGGGGCCCAAGGGCGTCAAGGCCCAGATCCAGGGCGACGAGCTGCGCGTGAGCTCGAAGAAGCGCGACGACCTCCAGGCCGTCATCGCCCTCCTCAAGGGCAAGGACCTCGACGTCGACCTGCAGTTCACCAACTATCGCTGACGCGCAGCGACGCGCGACGGGGCCGGGACGAGGATTCCTCGTCCCGGCCCCGTCGCGTTCAGGCGGCCGGCAGGCGGTGCGGTCCGCTGCCGCGGCTCAGCCGGTCACGCCGGATTGCTCAGCCGACGGTCCCGTCCGCGGGCACGACCGCCCGGCGGGCCTCGGCGAGCATCGCCTCGCGGGTCGCGATCTTCACGCGCTCGCGCCCGTGCGGCTCGCCGAGCGCCTTCTCCGCCGCCTCGAGGAGGTGGTAGCCCTCCCAGTCGACGAAATCGACGCCCTTGGAGCGCAGCAGCTCGACGATCGCGTCCTCGCCCGGCTCCGCCGGATCGGGGAGATCGCCGGCGAGGTGATCCTCGATGAGATGGGTGATGGTCTCGAGCGCGTCACCCTTGGTGTGGCCGATGAGGCCAACCGGACCGCGCTTGATCCAGCCGGTCGCGTAGACGCCGGGCAGGAAGGGCGCCTCGGCGGCATCGGCCTGGCGCAGCGAGTCGGCGACCCGGCCCTCGTGGTTGGGAATGACGCCGCGCTGGTCGTCGAACGGGAGCTGGGGCAGCGCCGTCCCGAAGTACCCGACGGCGCGGTACACCGCGTCCATCGGCCAGTCGGTGAACTCCCCCGTGCCGGTGACGCCGCCCGAGCCGTCGAGCTCCTGGCGCTCGGTCCGCAGGCCGGTGACCTCGGTCTCCCCGAGCACCGCGACGGGGGCGTGGAGGAAGTGGAGGTGGAGGCGGCGGGGCGCGCCGGTGGGCTCGCGCAGGGTGAAGTCGGTGAGCGTCTTCGTCACCTGCTTGACCTGGTTGTTCGAGTGGATCGTCGCCATCGAGGCTTCGTCGAACTCGAAATCCTCGGGGTAGACGATGATGTCGACGTCCTTGACGTGACCGAGCTCGCGGAGCTCGAGCGGCGTGAACTTCGCCTGCGCCGGCCCGCGCCGGCCGAACACGTGGACGTCGGTGACCTGCGATCGCCGGAGCCCCTCGTACACGTGGTCGGGGATCTCGGTGCTGCGCATGTCGTCGGCCTGCTTGGCGAGTACCCGGGCGACGTCGAGCGCGACGTTGCCGTTGCCGATGACCGCGACGCGCTCGGCGTCCAGCGGCCAGGTCTGCGGCACATCCGGGTGCGCATCGTACCAGTTGACGAAGTCGGCGGCGCCGTAGGAGCGCTCGAGGTCGATGCCCGGGATGTCGAGCTTGGCGTCGATGAAGCAGCCGGTCGAGAAGATCACCGCGTCGTAGTGCTCCTGGAGCTCCTCGCGGGTGATGTCGGTGCCGTAGTCGACGTTCGCGAAGAGTCGGATGTCACCTCGGTCGAGCACCTTGATAAGGGCGTTGATGATGCCCTTGATGCGGGGGTGATCCGGCGCGACGCCGTATCGGACGAGTCCGAAGGGGGCCGGGAGCCTCTCGAAGAGATCGATGCTGACGTCGAATTCCCGTTCGGCCTTCGTGAGGAGGTCTGCGGCGTAGATCCCTGCCGGCCCAGCGCCGACGATGGCCACCCGGAGAGGACGAGTCATTCTCACACCTTTCGTTTCGGTCAGCCTCTCAGTCTAGTGAGGCCGCTGGGGACGAGCGAACCGGGATGTCCGGATTCGACGAAGTCACAGCGGACTGTGCGGATTGTCACTAGACTGCCGATGTGACTGACCCAGACATCCCGGACGACGAGTCGGCCCGGCGCAGGACCGGCCTCCTCCTCGGCCTCTCGGGGTACCTGTTCTGGGGCGGGATGCCGCTGATCTTCGCGGCCGCCGCACCCGCGACGAGCCTGGAGATCCTCGCCCACCGGATCCTGTGGTCGATGGTGTTCTGCCTGCTCCTCCTCGTCGTCGCCCGCGGCTATCGCCGGGTCATCGCGGCGTTCCGGAACCCGCGGGTGTTCTGGACCCTCGCGGCGGCGAGCATCGTCGTCGCGATCAACTGGTTCGGGTTCCTCCTCGGCGTCGAATGGGGCCGGGTGCTCGAGATCTCGCTCGGCTACTTCTTCAACCCGCTCGTCACGGTCTTCCTCGGGGTGGTGTTCCTCGGCGAGAAGCTCCGCCCCCTGCAATGGATCGCGATGGCGGTCGGCACGCTCGCCGTCGTCGTCATCGCCGTGGGCTACGGCCAGATCCCCTGGCTCGCGCTCCTCGTCTCGTTCTCGTTCGGCCTCTACGGCCTCATCAAGAACAAGGTCGGCGGACGGGTGGGCGCTCTCGAGGGGCTCACCGTCGAATCCACCGTCCTCACCCCGTTCGCCCTCGTCGTCATCGGCTGGTTCGTGCTGTCGGGGAACTCGCACTTCGGCACCGAGGGGCTCGGGCACACGCTCATCATGCTCTCCCTCGGCCCGGTGACCGCCATCCCGCTCATCCTGTTCGGCGCCGCCACCCGCCGGGTGCCGCTGTCCTGGGTGGGGATGATGCAGTACATCACCCCGACGATGCAGTTCATCCTCGGGGTCACCGTGCTCGGCGAGGAGATGTCGACGACCCGCTGGATCGGGTTCTTCATCATCTGGTCGGCCGTGGTCATCCTCACCGTGGACATGCTCCGCGCCCCGCGGCGCCGGCCGAGGCGGTGAGGCGGAGGCACAGCCCGCCGCGGTGAGGCGGACGGCCCGTGCCGTGGCGGTGAAGCAGAGGCACAGCCCGCCGCGGTGAGGCGGACAGCCCGTGCCGTGGCAGCGAGGCGAAGGCGCAACCCGCTGCGGTTGAGCGGGACCTGCCGCGCGGCGGCGAAGCGAAGACAGGCCGCCCCGGAGAGGTCCGGTGCCGGTGCGGGTCCCCGGATTCAGGCGACGCGGGAGACCGCGGTACGGGCGAACTCGATGAGTCCGTCCTTGACCTCGCCGTCGGGCACCGCGGCGAGCGCCTTCACGGCGTCCTCGGCCCAGGCCTCTGCGACCTGCCGGGCGCGTGCGGTGGCCGGATGCGCGACGAGCGCGGCGCGCGCCCGCTCGAGGGCGTCGTCGGAGCTCAGGTCCGCGTCGAGGAGTTCGACCACGGCTGCCGCTGCGGGATCGCCTGCGGCCGCGTCGGCGCGCACGTGGAGCACGGGCAGGGTCGGCACCCCCTCGCGCAGATCCGTGCCGGGCCGCTTCCCCGATTTCGCGCCGTCGGACACGAGATCGATGAGGTCGTCGGCGAGCTGGAAGGCCACCCCGACCTTCTCCCCGTACTCCCGCAGCGGCGCGATGAGCGACTCCGGCGCCCCGGAGAAGCGCAGTCCGAACTCGCTCGCTGTCGCGATGAGCGACCCGGTCTTGTCCCCGAGCACCGCGAGGTAGTGCTCGATCGGGTCCGCGCCGTCGACGGGGCCGGTGAACTCATGGAGCTGACCGAGGACGAGGCGCTCGAAGGTCTCCGACTGCAGGCGGACCGCCTCGGGTCCCATCATCGAGGTCAGCAGCGAGGCGCGGGCGAAGAGCAGGTCCCCGGTGAGGATCGCAACACTGTTGCCCCAGACCGCGTGGGCGGACGGGGCGCCGCGCCGCATGGGCGCCTCGTCCATGACGTCGTCGTGGTAGAGGGTCGCGAGGTGGATGAGCTCGACGGCGGCGGCCGCACGGTCGACGTCGATCTGATCCGAGGTGCCGAACTCCGCCGCGAGCAGCACGAGGACGGGGCGGATGCGCTTCCCGCCGGCGCGGAGCAGGTGGTGGCAGGTCTCGTCGGGCAGCGCGCTCGCCTGCGCGACGACCTCGTCGAGGAGCACCTCGATCCGTCCGAGCCGCTCGACCAGCCGCCCGGCGAGCGCGGAATCGGACTGCACGAACGCCCCCGGGGAGAGCGGACGCGCCGCGGGCGCATCCGGGTCCACCGGCGTGGGAGAGGTTTCGGCGGCGTTCGTCATGTCCTCGTCATTCGTCGTCATGGGCGGGTCGTCGGGCTCAGTCGTTGCTGGTCGCAGGGACCAGCGCGGTCAGCGCGGTGATGATGCGATCGTACAGATCGCGGTCGCGCACGGTCCTGTCCTGGTAGAGGTTGGCCAGCAGCTTGACCACGAACCGCATGAGCGTGTCGACACCCATACCGTACTTGATCCCCAGGTTCATGACCTCTGGCCTGCCGATGAGCTCGGCGAACACCCGCCCGAGGGTGAAGTAGCCGCCGAGGTGCGCGCGGACCGCGGCCGGGTACTCGGCGAGCTTCTCGCGGCGCACCCGTTCGGGGTAGCGCGCATAGGTGGCGATCGCCTCGGCGGCGAGCCGCGAGCTCAGCATCGCGTAGTCGATGCCCTCGCCGTTGAACGGGTTGACCATGCCGGCCGCGTCCCCGACGAGCAGGACGCCGCTGCGGAAGTGCGGAGTGCGGTTGAAGGCCATCGGCAGCGCGGCGCTGCGCACGGGCTCGAGCCGGGTCTCCTCGCCGATCGCCCATTCCTCGCCCATCGCCGCGATCCAGTCCCGGAGGACCGCTCGGTAGTCGACGCGGCCGAACTGCGGCGAGGAGTCGAGGATGCCGAGGCCGACGTTGACAGTGCCGTCGCCCATCGGGAACAGCCACCCGTAGCCGGGCATCGGCTCGCCGCGGGTGCCGTCGGCGTTCCGCCCGCGGAGCTCGAGCCAGCTCTCGAGGAGATCCTCGTCGTGGCGCGGGGACGCGTGGTAGGTGCGCACCGCGACGCCCATCGGTCGGTCGTCGCGCTTCTCGATGCCGAGGGCGATCGCCATCCGCGCGGACACGCCGTCGGCGGCGATGACGGTCGGAGCGCGGAAGAATGCCTCCGGGCCGACCTTGCGCCCGCGGTGGTCGGTGCCGGTCGCGCGGACGCCGCGCACCCAGCCGTCGGCGCCGAACTCAGGCTCCGAGGCATACACCTGCTCGAACAGGCGCGCACCGCACGACTGGGCGTGGCGCGCGAGTTCCTCGTCGAGGCGGGTGCGCGCCCGGGTGAGCCCGTAGGAGGGGACGCCGTGGACCGTCGGCCAGTCGATCTCGAGCCGGTGGCCGCCCCCGATGAGGCGCAGGCCCCGGTTCCGATGCCATCCGGCCGATTCCGGGGTCGCGAAGCCGAGCGCGTCGAGCTCCTGGACCGCGCGCGGGGTGAGCGCGTCACCGCACACCTTGTCCCGGGGGAAGGACGCCTTCTCGAGGACGACGACCTCGAGCCCGGCCCGCGCGAGGTGCGCCGCCGCCGCGGAACCGGCGGGCCCGGCACCGACGACGACGACGTCGGCATCGATCGTGGTCGTCATGCACCGGGCTCCGTGCGGGAGTCGGCGGCCTCGACGGCGAGGCGGATGCTCGGGTCGGCGTCGGTCGCTGCGTCGGCTTCGGTGCCGGCGGGGTTCTCGCGGTCGGAATCCCCCTCGGCGGCGGCGATGCCGTCTTCCGGGCGGACCTCGTCATCATCCGCACGCGCCTCGGCGACGGGTGCGGCCGAGGAATCGTCCTCGGCAGGAGCAGCCGCGGACGGCTCGCTGTCTCCTGCGGCCACCGGGGCCGCGGTCCGGTCATCGGCGCTGTCCGCGTCGTCGCTGTCCTCGTCGGCGTCGATCCTGTCCGCGCGGTCGGCAGCGGCCGAACCGACGGCCGCGGACCGGGGCGCCTCGACTCCCGAGGCGGGGACCTCACGGGAGTCGGCTGCCTCGACGGCGAGGCGGATGCTCGGGTCGGCGTCGGTACCTGCGTCGGCTTCGGTGCCGGCCGGGTCCTCGCGGTCGGGATCCCTCTCGGCGGCGAGGCCGTCCTCCGAGCGGGCCTCGTCATTCTCCGAGCGGATCCCGGCCACGGGCGCGGCGGAGGAGTCGGCCTCGGCGGGAACCGCCTCGGACGGCTGTGCGGCTACGGCGGTCACCGGGGTCGCGGCCCGGTCATCGACGCTGTCCGCGCCGTCGCCGTCGTCACCGGAGTCGAGGGGCTTGAGCGCGTGGTGGACCGCGACGATGCCGCCGGTGAGGTTGCGGTACTTCACCTGGTCGAAGCCGACGTCGCGGATGAGGTGAGCGAGGGTCTCCTGATCCGGCCACTCCCGGATGCTCTCCGCGAGGTACACGTAGGCCTCGGGATTCGAGCTCACCGCGCGGGCGACCGCGGGCAGCGCGGCCATGATGTACTCCGAGTACACCGTGTTGAGGGCCGAGGACTCGAGGGTGGAGAACTCGGCGACGACGAGGCGGCCGCCGGGCTTCAGCACCCGGAGCATCTCGCCGAGCGCACGCTCGGGATCCTGGACGTTGCGCAGTCCGTACGTGATCGTCACCGCGTCGAACTCGGCGTCGGCGAAGGGGAGATCGGTGGCGTCGGCGTGGACGAAGGTGATCTCCGGGCGCTTCTGCCGCCCGACGGCGAGCATGCCCTCGGAGATGTCCCCGGCGACGACCTGGGCGCCGGCGGCCTGGAGCGGCACGGACGACACCCCGGTGCCGGCCGCGAGGTCGAGGATCCGCTCACCGGGCCGCGGGTCGACGGCCCGGGTGATCTCACGACGCCACAGCCGGGCGAGCCCGAAGGTCATCGCGTCGTTGGTGACGTCATAGCGTCGTGCGACGCCGTCGAACATCGACGCCATCTCGGTCTTCTTCTTGTCCAGCCGCGCGCGAATCATGCGCACCATCGTCTCAACATCGCTCACCCGCGCGCCAATCGGTCCGCCTGCCGGTCGGGCCGACAGCGGTGCGCAGGCTCCGCCGGACGGCCCGAGCACCGCCGGCGGGCCCCGCCGTCCGAGACACAACGCCCCCTGCCGCCTGCCCGCCGGATAGGATGTCCGCGATGAAGACCTACGACGTCACTGCGGGACCACCGTCCCCGACACCCGGGTTCGCGGTGCGCTCCTGGTTCATCGACGGCGTGAGCCCCCAGGCGTCCCGGCCCTTCGTCCAGGGACTGCCGACGACTCCGCAGGAGTTCCTCGCCCAGCTGCCCCCGTCCGGCTTCAGCTGCTGGGTGCGCGGCACCGCGGGACTCGTCGGCATCGGCCGCGCCCTGCGGCTGAGCGCGACGGGGCCGGACCGATTCACCGCGCTCTCGCAGGCGTGGCAGGCGATCTCCGCGGCCGCCGCGGTGGACAACGAGGTCGGACTCCGGGGCTCGGGCCTCATCGGATTCGCCGCGATCGCCTTCTCCGCGCACTCGACGACCGCATCCGTCATCGACATCCCGCAGTACGTCATGGGCCGGCGCGACGGCCGCGTCTGGCTCACCGCGGTGAGCACCCCCGACTCCCCGGCCGATCCCGACGCCCTGACGCTCGCGCACGCCCCGCTCTCCCTCCCCCGCGTATAAGAGACCGACCCCGGACGGGTCTCTGCGGAGTCCTACGTCGACATCGTCGCCCGGGCGGTCGAGCGTCTCCGCCAGGGCGCGGACGCGGGCGCCGGCGCAGGTGCGGATCCGCTCGGGAAGGTCGTCCTCGCACGCGACGAGGTCGTCGAGACCGCGGAGGACATCGACGTGCGCGCCGTCCTCGGCCGCCTCAACTCCGCCTATCCGAACTGCTGGACCTTCAACGTCGCAGGCCTCGTCGGCGCGACCCCGGAGCTCCTCATCGGGGTGTCCGAGGGGCAGGTGACCTCGCGCGTGCTCGCGGGCACCTATCAGGTCGAGGACGACCCGGCCGCGGAGATCGCCGCCGCCCGCACCCAGCTCGGATCCGCGAAGGACACGCGCGAGCATGCCTTCGCGATCGACTCGCTCGCCGCGAGCCTGGGGCCGGTCACCGCGGATCTCCACGTCGACGCCGAACCGCACCTCCTCCAGCTCCCCACCGTCATCCACCTCGCCTCCGACGCGCACGGCACGCTGCGCAGCGGACCGGACGGACTCCCGTCCGCGCTCGACGTCGCGGCCGCTGTGCACCCGACCGCCGCTGTGGGCGGCTTCCCCAAGGACCGGGCGCTCGACGTCATCGAGGAGCTCGAGGGCGCCGACCGCGGACGCTTCGCCGGGCCGGTGGGCTGGGTGGACGACCGGGGCAACGGCCAGTTCGGGATCGCGCTGCGCTGCGGCCAGCTCGAGGAGCCCCACCGGATCCGGCTGTTCGCCGGTGCCGGCATCATGCCGGATTCCGATCCGGCCGCAGAGTTCGCCGAGACCGAGGCGAAGCTCGCTCCGATGAAGCGGGCGCTCGGGGTGGACGGCTGACGAGATCCCGCCTGCGGTGACCGCGCTCGGAACCCGCTCCCGGGTCGACCGAACCGAGAGCGGGTTCCCGGGGCGGCCGCGCTCGGGGTGCGTGCCCGGGTCGACCGCACCGGTCAGCCGACGACGGGGCGGATGGGGATCTCGTAGACGCCCGGCCGTCCCGATTCCGCGGCCGCGGCGACCTCGGCCGCCGTCCGGCACAGCGCGTGCGGCCAGCCGTAGCCGCGGGCGAGATCCGCGAAGGTCCGGCCGTGCGCAGTGGCGAAGTAGCGGGGGAAGTGCGCGGCGAGGTGCGGCTGCCCGTGTTCGAGTCCCCCGAAGATCGCTCCCCCGTCGTCGTTGAGGACGAAGATCTGCACGGCCGGCAGCGGTTCCGCAGCCTCGCGGAGCAGACCGCCGATCCCGTGGAGCAGCGACACGTCGCCGAGGAGGAGGCGCACCGGTCGGCCGCTGCCGAACGCGAAGCCGATCGCGGTCGACACGAGTCCATCGATCCCAGCCAGCCCGCGGGATGCGAACACCTCCACCGCCGCGCCGGGACCGAGCACCCGGTCGAGGTAGCGGACCGCGTTGGAGCTGCCGATGTAGACGGTGCCGGGTGCGCTCGCGACGGCCGCTGCGGCGGCGCGCCCCTCGAGCACCTCGCGCCCGCCGTCACCGGCGCCGTCCCCGAGGGGTGCAGGTGACGCCTGCGGCAGCGCCGCGTCACCGGCCGCTCCGCCGGCGGCCGCCCATTCCGCTGCCCAGTCCGACCGCGAATCCGGGACCGGGGGCAGCGCCTGGGCGAGCGCGGCGCGCCACTCCTCCTCCGCAACCTGATCGAGGTCCGACTGGATGCGGTGGACCCGCAGCCCGGGGTGCGCGAGCAGGCGCTGATCCTGGCGGGAGAGCGTGGGCTTGCCGAGCACGACGAGGTCGGTGATCCGGTCGACGAGATCCGGCCGCGCGTCGAGCACCCGGGTATGGTCCGGCACGCTCGAGGGCACCGCGCGCAGGGGTGAGGAGGGTTCGGCGAGCACCGGCACCCGATGCCGCTCGAGCAGCTCGCGGAGGCGCCGCGCGGGCAGGCCGAACGTGTCGCCGGCGAGCACGACGACCTCGCGGCCGAAGGATGGCAGCACCGCCTCGACGACGTCCGCCGCGAGCGGCACCGGTGCACGGTCGGTGCCGGCCGGGATCTCCGGCCACCACGGGGAGACGTCCACGGCATCGGGCACGAGCGGGACGTCGAACTGGACATTGAGCTGGACGGGGCCGGGCGGAGCCCCGCCGGCGAACCCGTCCCCGAGGGCGAGGTCGACCGCGGCCACGGCGACCTCGGCGGCGAGCGCCGGCGCGGACTCCCCGGCCTGGATGTCGAACCGCTCACGCACGTCGCTGAGCACGATCGACTGGTCATCGATCGTCTGGTTCGCGCCCGTCGCCCGGAGGCGCGCGGGTCGATCCGCGGTGAGCGTGAGGAGCGGGAGGTACCCGTACGAGGCCTCGAGCACCGCCGGATGGAGGTTCGCCACCGCGCTGCCGGAGGTGGTGATCACCGCAACCGGCCGCTCCCGGCCGGCCGCCCGCAGGCCCTTCGCGATGCCGAGAGCGAGGAACGCCGCCTCCCGCTCGTCGATCCGCACCCGGACGTCGAAGAGTCCGGCGGCGGCCGCCTCGGCGACGGCGTAGGTCAGGGGTGCCGAACGGGAGCCCGGGGAGATCACGACGTCGCGCACCCCGGATGTGAGCAGTGCCGAGACGAGGGCGCGGGCGGTCGCAGTCGAGATGTTCATCCCCTCGATTCAACCACGCGGCCCGGACACCGCCGGCCGGATGCTCCGCCCGTTCGCCCGTTCACCTTCGCGATGTATATTCGCAATCCCGCGTCCACCTCTCACCGATCCGCATCCGCTTCATGCCGTCCCGGAGGCCCCTCCGATGAACTCCCGCTCGCTCATGCTGTCCGTCGGCGCCCGCTTCGTGCGGACGCTCACCGCTGCCCGCACCCGCGCCGGCGAGTTCCCCGGCCGCAACCAGACGCTGAGCTTCCTCGGGCCGGAGCCCACGGGCGAGGCCGCCCGCACCTTCCATGTGCGCGAGAAGCGCAAGCTGTCGGCTCGCCTCCGCGAGTTCTTCGTCCACTCCCCCGCGCTCGGCCGCACCGTGGGAGTCCGGGTGCTCCTGCCCGGCAGGCCGAGCGAGGTCGCCGACGTCATCTACCTCTTCCACGGCGGCGGGGACGACTTCCGGTCGTGGACCGACCTCGGTGCCGCCGAGCAGCTCACCGCGGACAGCCCGTACCTCGTCGTCATGCCGGACGCCGGCGCGGCCTCGTACTCCCGTCACGTCATCGGCGCCGCCGGTGCCGAGGCGACCCTCGACTGGCCGACCTTCCACACCGTGGAGCTGCCCGCGTTCATCGCCGACCGCTACTCGGTCAACCCGGAGCGCTCCGGAGCACTGCTCGCCGGCCTGTCGATGGGCGGGTACGGGGCGATGAAGTACGCCGCGCAGCACCCCGACCGCTACTGCGCGGCGGCCGCGTTCTCCTGCCCGCTCGACCCGCTCTCCGCGGTGCCGCTGTTCGACATCATCGCTCTCCGCGAGGGCGGGGCGGCGAAGTCGCTGTTCGGGGACCCCAAGCGGGACCTCGCGGAATGGCAGGCGAACTCGCCGATGAGCCTGGCACCGAACCTCGCCGGCACCGACCTGTGGTTCACCGCCGGCTCCGGCACCCCGCATGCGGATGACGAGGACGAGGATCACGTCGACGTCCTCGAGGCGACGGTCAACCACCACGGCCTGAAGTTCCACGAGCGGCTGAGCGAGCTCGGGATCGCCCACACGTGGTCGCCGCGCCCCACCGGCCTCCACAACTGGTTCGCATGGCAGCGGGAGCTCGCCGAATGGCTGGCCGCGCTCGACGACCCGGCGCGCACCCCCACCGCGGGGCATCCTGCGGGGACCGACGCAGCGACGGGAGCCGGCACCTCGGCGGCGGGAGCGGACCGGGCGGGACTGCGGGATGCGGGACTGCGGGATTCCGGGGTGTCCGGTCGCGGGGTGTCCGACGGCGCCGCCTTCACCTACGTCACCGGCGAACCGGTGTTCAGCGTCCACGGCTGGGACGTCGCGATCTCGCGGCGCCGGGCCCAGCTCGTCACCTTCGCCGAGGTGACCGCTGCGTCGTTCACGCTCAACGGCGCAGGGACCTTCCGCGTGCGCACCCCAGCGCTCTACCATCCCGGGCAGCGCTACCGGATCGCGATCTCCTCGCCTCTGGCGGAGAACGTCTACGACCTCGCCGCCGACGCCGACGGCCGCCTCGAGCTCACCGGGCGGATGGCCGGCGCACTCCACGACCCGATCGTGCCCGGGAAGCGCACCCGCCACTTCCGCACCTGGGGCCAGGACGAGCTCACCACGGTGAGCATCACCCCGGTCGAGGCGCCCGTCACCGCTGCTCGCGCAGATGCGACCAGCACGCGCGGAGCCGCTCCGTCCACCACTGTGCCCGCTCCGGAGCCGCGGCGAGCGCACTGAGCCGCTCCTCGCTCGGTGCGGTCCGCCCGACCGGCAGCACCCCGTCCGCGGCACGCAGCGGCGGGTCGGCGACGTCGGAGCGGAACAGGGCGCTCGTCCCCAGCCCGCAGGCGGGGATCGACCCGTCCGGGCGGGCGCTCTCCGGCAGGCTCGCGGCGAGCGCGACGCCCGCACTCAGCCCGACCGAGGTGTCGAGCGCCGAGGACACGACGGCGGGCAGCCCCGAGGCCTCGATGACCGAGAGCGCGGACCGGACCCCGCCGAGCGGCTGGACCTTGACGATGACGACGTCGGCGGCACCGAGCGCGGCGACGCGCAGCGGGTCCGAGGCCTTGCGGATCGATTCGTCGGCGGCGATCCGGATCCCCCAGCCCTCCCGGTCGATCTCCTCCCGCACCTGGGCGAGGTCCTCGACCGCCATGACCGGCTGCTCGACGTACTCGAGTTCGAAGCGGGAGAACGCGCGGAGAGCCGTGCGCGCCTGCGCCACGGTGTAGCGGCCGTTCGCGTCGAGCCGGATGCGCGCACCCGGCCGGGCGGCGCGGAGCGCCTCGATCCGCGCACAGTCCTCGTCGAGGGAGTCGATCCCGGCCTCTGCGACCTTGATCTTGAAGGTGCCGACTCCGGCGTACCGCGCGGCGACCTCGGCGACGGCGGACGGCGGGCAGGCCGGGATCGTGCCGTTGACCGGCACCGTCGCGGCCTTCGTGGCGGGCGGGTCGACGCACGCCCACTCGAGGGCGGCGGCAAGCCAGCGGGAGGCTTCGGGCACGTCGTACTCGAGGAAGGGGGAGAACTCCGCCCAGCCGGCGGGGCCCTCGAAGAGCATCGCCTCGCGCACGGTGATGCCCCGGAACCGGGTGACCATGGGCAGGGAGACGACGGCGATCCGGGAGAGCACCTCGCGCGGGTCCGGCGCCGCGAGGATCGACTGCACGTCGCACGGGGCGGCGGGCGCAAGCGGGGCGCCGTGCTGCGGGCCGGGGAGGTCGGGATCCATGTCACCAGCCTAGACTCGACCGCCCGTGTCCGACCCGCCCGATATGCTGGGGCCCATGACCGAGACCAGCACCGTGTCCGAGATCTTCGACCCGAGCGCCTGGCGGGAGGTGTCCGGATTCGACTTCACGGACATCACCTACCACCGCGCCCTCAACCCCGACGGCAGCGACCTCGGCTGCGTCCGCATCGCCTTCGACCGGCCGGAGGTCCGCAACGCGTTCCGCCCCCACACCGTCGACGAGCTCTACCGCGCGCTCGACCACGCCCGCCAGACCCCGGACGTCGGCTGCGTGCTCCTCACCGGCAACGGCCCCAGCCCCAAGGACGGCGGCTGGGCCTTCTGCTCCGGCGGTGACCAGCGGATGCGCGGCCGGTCGGGATACCAGTACGCGAGCGGCGAGACCGCGGAGTCCGTCGACCCGGCGCGCGCCGGTCGCCTCCACATCCTCGAGGTCCAGCGCCTCATCCGCACGATGCCCAAGGTCGTCATCGCGGTGGTCCCCGGCTGGGCGGCCGGCGGCGGCCACAGCCTCCACGTCGTGTCCGACATGACGATCGCCTCCCGGCAGAACGCGCGGTTCAAGCAGACCGATGCGGACGTCGGCTCCTACGACGCCGGCTACGGCTCGGCGTACCTCGCGAAGATGGTCGGCCAGAAGCGGGCGCGGGAGATCTTCTTCCTCGGCCGCACATACTCGGCGCAGGACATGGCGGACATGGGCGCGGTCAACGAGGTCGTCGACCACTCGGAGCTCGAAGTCGCCGCACTCGCCATGGCGCGGGAGATCCTCGGCAAGTCGCCGAACGCGCAGCGCATGCTCAAGTTCGCGTTCAACCTCGTCGACGACGGCCTCATGGGCCAGCAGGTGTTCGCCGGTGAGGCCACCCGGTTGGGCTACATGACCGACGAGGCCGTCGAGGGCCGGGACGCCTTCCTCGAGAAGCGCGATCCGGACTGGACCCCGTACCCCTGGTACTACTGACCGCCGTGGCGCTCCCGCACCCGGCCGGGAGGCCTGCGCGTGGCCCCCGCTGATCCGGACCTGCTCGACGACCTCCGGCGAGCCCTCGCGGGCGAGGTCGTCGTCGTCCTGCCGCGCGAGCGCGATGGTGCGGTCGAGGTCGTCGACCCGGGCCGCTACGACCCCGCCGGCACCGGCAGGCCGCACCCCGCGCTCGTCGTCTTCACCTCCGGCTCGACCGGAGCACCGAAGGGGGTCGCGCTCTCGGCCGCGGCCATCACCGCGTCGGGACGCGCCACCGAGCGCTTCCTGTCCGGCCCCGGCCGCTGGTACCTCACCCTGCCGAGCAACCACATCGCCGGCGCCCAGGTGCTCCTCCGGTCCCTCCTCGCCGGCACCACCCCGCTCGTCGCCCGGGGGCGGTTCTCCGCCGCGGAGTTCACCGCCGACGTCGAACGGCTGCGCGCCGGCGCGGGCGACTCGGGCGACCGCGAGCGCTGCCCGCTCTACACCTCGTTCGTGCCCACCCAGCTCGTCCGCATCTTGGCCGACCCCGCTGCGGTGCGCGCGGCGCAGGCCTTCGATGCGGTGCTGCTCGGCGGGGCCGCGATCTCCCCGGCACTGCTCGCCTCCGCGGAGCACGCGGGCATCCGGATCGTCCGCACATACGGGATGAGCGAGACCTGCGGCGGATGCGTCTACGACGGGGTGCCCTTCGACGAGGTCGACATCGGACTCGATGCCGGACGCATCGTGCTGTCCGGTGCGGTCGTCGCGGACGGGTACCTGCGCGTCGACGACGCGGCCGGCGGACTGCGGCTCACCGCCCTGCCGGACGCGGACACCGGATTCGGCACCGCACCGGACGGCGGCCGGAGCTTCCTCACGAGCGATCTCGGACGGATCGAAGGCGGTGTGCTCGAGGTCCTCGGGCGGGCCGACGACGTCATCATCACCGGCGGCGAGAACGTCTCGCCGCACGCGGTGGAGAGCGCCCTGCTCGCCGTCCTCGAACCGCACGGGATCGTCGAGGTGCTCGTCACCGCCGTGCCCGACGCGGAATGGGGCGAGGCGCTCGTCGCCCTCGTGCGCCCCGGCCCGCACGGACCGTCGGGAGCGCTCGGATCAGCGGGAGCTCTCGACGCCGTCGCGGGCATCGGGGCGGAACCGGCCGCCGGCACCGGCACGGACCGGCTCACCGAGCAGGTGCGCGCTCTCGCCGCGGAGCACCTGGCGCGCCATGCGCTCCCCCGTCGCGTCCTCACGGTGGAGGCGCTGCCCGAACGCTCCATCGGCAAACCGGATCGCACAGCCGCCCGCGCGCTCGCTGCACGGCTGCTCACCGACCGGGGCTGAGGACCCGGCCGCACGGGGCAGGAGGGACTGCGCCGGTCGGATGCCGCCGGATGCCGCGGCGCCCGGGCCTCGGAGGACAGGGTGTCCGCACCCCCGGGCGGCGTCTTCCGAGCCCTCCCGACCACCTGCTCCGCCGCCGCTCCCACCGGGAGCCTCCGACGTTATGAACCTGAAACCGACCGGCCCCGGGCCACCGGGATACGCATCGGTACCATGAGTGAGGTCGGTTTTCGGAGCAGTGAGGGGAGGCCCATGGCCACCATCGCCCAATGGGTCGAAGGCGCACGTCTGCGCACCCTCCCGCTCGCGATCGCACCCGTGCTCATCGGCACCGGGGCTGCCATCGGCGCGATGGGCGGGTTCTCCTCGCTCATCATCGGATCGGTCGATCCCGCGGAGCGGCCCGAGGTGGGCATCGGCACCGTTCTCGTCCGCGCCCTGCTCGCCGTCATCGTGTCCCTCGGACTGCAGATCGGCTCGAACTTCGCCAACGACTACTCCGACGGGATCCGCGGCACCGACGACGTGCGCGTCGGCCCCCAGCGGCTCACCGCCTCGGGCGCGGCCCCGGCCGCAGCGGTCAAGCGGGCGGCGTTCATCGCGTTCGGCATCGCCGCCCTCGCCGGGGTGATCCTCGTGCTCGTCTCCCAGGCGTGGTGGTTCATCCCGGTGGGGATCCTCGCCGTGCTCGCGGCCTGGTTCTACACCGGCGGCAGCCACCCCTACGGGTACTACGCGATGGGCGAGGTGTTCGTCTTCATCTTCTTCGGGCTCGTCGCCACCCTCGGCACGACCTACGTCATGATCGAGCGCCTGCCCCCGGCCGCGTGGGCCGGCGCAGTGGCGATCGGACTGTTCTCCTGCGCGGTGCTCATGGTCAACAACCTGCGCGACATCCCGACCGACGCCGAGGCCGGGAAGACGACGCTCGCAGTGCTGCTCGGCGACGCGCATTCCCGCACGGTCTACGCCGTCATGGTCGCGGTGCCGTACCTGCTGCTGCTCGTCCCGATCCTCACCGGCCACCCGGCCAGCGTGCTCACGGCGCTGTCCCTCGTGCTCGCCATCGCGCCGCTGCAGACGGTGCTCGGCGGTGCCGAGGGCACCGCGCTCATCCCGCCGATCAAGAACACGGGGCTGACGGCGCTGACCTACTCAGCGCTCCTCGCGCTCGGCCTCTCCCTCTGAGCCGACCGCCGAATCCTCGACGGCGTAATCCTCGACGGCCGCGTCCTCGAACGATTCGTCGGAGGCCGCCGCCGGTGCTCGTCGCCGTGCGGCGCGCCGGTCCTTCCGCTCGCCGTCCCAGTCGGCCATCGTCGACGTCGCCCGGCTGCGAGCGCCGCCGAGGAGGAGGATGCTGAGCAGGGTGGCGATGACGATGGCCGCGATGGTGCTCAGCAGCGAGATCCCGGCGATCCACCAGACGATCGCCACGGTCCCCGCGAGGAGGACGAGCCGGAGCAGGGAGTAGATGAGGACGTTGCGCATGATGCCCCGAGTCTAGTGGCTCGCGGTGTTGAGTCGCTTCCCAGGGCTGTCGATTATCCTGGGACACATGCCCAGAATCCTTGTCGGAGCGATCGTCCTGCTGACCGCCATCACCCTCTACGGGGTGTTCGACTGTCTGCTGCGCGATCGCCGGCACATCCGGATCATGCCCAAGTGGGCCTGGGTGCTCGTCATCCTGTTCGTCCCGGTGTTCGGGCTCGCGCTGTGGTACGTGTTCGGCCGCTCGTCGTTCCGACCGCGTGAGGACTCCGGCCCCGTCGCCCCGGACGACGATCCCGAGTTCCTGCGCCGGATCGCCGACGACGTCGAGGCGGAGAAGCGCCGCCGGAAGCACGCCGAGGACGCCGAGGAGCGGCGCCGGGCGGAGAGCGGCACCGGATCCGCGGCGGACGGCAGACGCCCCGTTGACGGCTCCGCTGCGGCGGACGATCCGGACCTGCCCGATGCGCAGCGGCACCGGGACGAGCAGAACCGCCCGGGTCCCGACGACCCCCGCATGTGATCGCCCATCCGCCGGCGCATCCGGCCCTGCACGGTCGTCGATCGTGAACGATCCCGCTCCGGATGACCTCGTCGGCCCCACCCGTGCACCGTTCGGGGTGTCCCTCGCCGCGTTCGTCAGCAGCCTCGACCGGTTCGCCGTCGGGCCCCTCATCGTCCTCGTGGCGGCGGACATGGGTGCGACGCTCGCGCAGACGCTCGCGATCGCGAGCGCGTACTTCCTCGCCTACGGGTTCAGCCAGCCGCTGTGGGGCGTGCTCTCCGACCTCCTCGGCCGCATCCGCCTCATGCGGGCAGCGCTCCTCGCCGCCGCCGTCGCCGGCGCGGTGTCGGCGTTCGCACCCGGGCTCGCGACCCTCGTCATCGCCCGCGGCTTCACCGGGGCGTTCTTCGGCGCTGTCGTCCCCACCTCCCTGACCTACGTCGGCGACACCGTCGCCGAACATCACCGCCAGCCGGCGCTCGCCGACCTCATGGCGGCGATCGCCCTCGGCACCGCGCTCGCGACCGCGTTCGCCGGGGTCATCGCCGACCTCGTGGACTGGCGGACGGTGTTCGCGGTGCCCGCCGTCCTGGCAGCCGTCTGCGCCGTGGGCCTGCGCCGCGTGCACGAGCCGCCGCGGCCCGGAGGCGCCGGTGTGCTGCGACCGATCCGCGACGCCCTGATGCACCGCTGGGTGCTCGTCATCATCGCGCTCGCGGCGGTCGAGGGCGCGGTCGTCCTCGGAGTCCTCACCCTGCTCGCCCCGGCCCTCCAGTCGCAGGGGATCGGGGCCTCCGCCGCGGGACTCGCGACCGCGGCCTACGGGATCGGCGTCGTCATCGCCACCCGATTCGTGCGGATAGTCGCCCGCCGCCTGCCGATCCCCGGCCTCATGGCGATCGGCAGCACGGCTGCTGTGCTCGGCTTCCTGCTCCTCGCCGCCCGCGCGTCCGTGGTCGCCGTCGTCGTCGCGGCGCTCCTTCTCGGAGTGACGTGGTCGTTCCTCCACTCCTCCCTGCAGACGTGGGTCACCGGGGTGCTCCCGGGCGCGCGGGGCACCGTGGTCTCGCTCTTCGCCGGGAGCCTGTTCGCCGGCAGCGCGCTGGGCGCATCAGTGGGCGGAGCGCTCGGTGAGGCGCAGCGCTGGTCGCTGCTCTTCGGACTCGCCGCTGCCGCCGCCGTCCTCCTCACCGTCGCCGCGGTCGTGGGTCGCCGCGCCTACGAGGACTCGCCCGGCCGCTGAGCCGGCCGGGGCGGACCGGCCCCACTGGGGCGGACCGGCCCCCCGGGGCGGACCGGCCCCCCCGGGGCGGAGCGTCCCCACCGGGCGGATCTCGTCCCCACCGGGGCGGAGCGGGGAGGGAGAGCGCGAGGCCTGGCCCCGTGAGGCCCGGCGCGGCCACCCGCATGGGGCCCCGATCGGACCTCCTCGCTCGGCCTCGGCGGTCACACCACACAGGGTCGGACGGCTGAACCCCTCAGGGTCAGGTAGTTGCACCCTTCAAGGTCAGGAAGTTGCACCCCTCAGGGTCAGGTGGTTGCACTCCTCGGAGCCGGTGCGGGGCGCGCGGGCCGATGCACTGCCGTGGCCGCAGCCGTTCGCCTTCCGCCATCGACGGTCAAACAGCAATTTCCTGCGGTTCCATTCTCAGGAACCGCAGGAAATTGCACTCTGTGGGAGGTGGATCAGAGGCCGGAGTAGGCGTGGAGTCCGTCGAAGTAGACGTTGACGATCGCGAAGTTGAAGATCACGGTCGCGAAGCCGATGAGGTTGAGGACGGCGACCTTGGTCGGGCCCCACCCGCGGGTCGCGCGGGCGTGGAGGTACGCCGCGTAGACGACCCACACGACGAAGGTCCAGATCTCCTTCGAGTCCCAGCCCCAGTAGCGGCCCCAGGCGAGCTCCGCCCAGATCGCGCCGGCGATGAGCGTGAAGGTCCAGGTGATGAACCCGACCGCCGCGATGCGGTAGGACACCTGCTCGATCTCGGCGGACGCCGGGACCCGGCGCAGGAATCCGAGGCCGCGCGGGGCGGTGCGGGTCTCCGCATAGGCCTGGAGGAGCTGGAAGAGGGCGAGCGCGGCCGACAGCGACAGCAGCGCGGTGGACAGGATGGCGATCGGCACGTGGATGTAGATCCAGTAGTTGTCGAGCGCCGGGACGAGCTGGGCCGCCGGGGTGTAGAACACGGTGATGCACAGGCCGAGCGTGACGAGGATCGTGCCGGTGATGAAGGTGCCGAGGTAGCGCAGGTCGCGGAACCGCAGTGCGATGAGGTAGATGAGGCCGGCGATCGCCGCAGCGGTGAGCGCGTACTCCATCATGTTGCCCCACGGCACCCGCATGACCGAGAGGGTGCGGGTGAGGACTGCGGCGATGTGGAGGGCGAGCGCGAGGGCGGTGAGCCCGGTGCCGATCCGGGCCAGCCGGCGGGACCGACCGGTGCCGGGCCCCGCGTCCGCGGCGCCGGCCGTGGACGTGGCGGTGCTATCGTCCGAGCCGCCGGCGCCGGATGCGGGCGCGTCGGTGGGCGGCGCATCCTCGGCGTCGAGCACCGCGACCGCGGAGGCGCGCGAGGTGCGCCGCACTCCGCCGCGGGCGCTCGTCCGCGACTCCGACCGCGCGGTCCGGGTGCTCTGCGCGGATCCTGCGACGGCGGAGCGCTCGCGCGTCCTCGTCGCATGCGAGCGCAGCTTCTGCCCGCCGAACAGATCGAAGGCGTAGACGATGAACGCGATCGCGTACACCGCCATCGCCGAATAGATCAGCAGGTTGGACCAGCTGGCGAGCTCGTAGTCGACATCCATGTGCGTTGTTCCCTCACGGTTCCACAGCGCCCGCGGACGGGGCGCTCTGCGATGACGGCGGTCAGTCGTCCAATTCTACTGCCAGCCCCCTGGCAGTCTGCTCCACCCTCGGATCCTCGCCGCGGGCGAGCGCGGCCACCTCGATCTCGGTGTCGTTCACCCGCACCCAGACGCGGCGGCGGGGAATGAAGAGCGAGAGCCCGAGTCCGGCGAGCAGCAGCACGGAGAACAGGAGCATGAGCCCCTGCGTGGGATCGTGGCGGATGTCGAGGGCGATGAACGTGCTCACGCCCTCGAACGTCACGCTACCGAGCCCGTTCGGCAGCTCGGCGGTCTCCCCCGGTGCGAGCTGGAGGGTGACCGGGGTGCCTGCGGCGTCGACGACCTCGGTCATCGCCTCGGCCTCGAGCTCGTACACCGACTGCGGGACCCCGTCGTCGAGGCCGAGGTCGCCGGCGTAGGCGCTCATCACCAGGTAAGGGTTGCGGAGCTCGGCGAACTCGGAGATCAGCTCCCCGTTCTCGTTGAGCGCCGCGGTGGGCAGGAGGATCCCGACGAAGCCGAGCTGCTCCGGCTGCGCATCCGGGACCTTGAGCACGCCGCGCGAGGTATAGACGCCGTCCTGCGGGAGGAACACGACCGGCCCGGAGAAGGTGACGTCGCCGTCGGCGTCGCGGGCGGTGAGCACCGGCGCGTAGCCGTTGCCGGTGAGGTAGATCCGGCTCCCGTCGATCCGAATCGGCTCGTTGACGCGGACGATGTGCCGGCTCTCCCCGCCGTCGTGGAAGGCGGTGATGTCGGCGTCGAAGCTGCGGGGCTGGCCGAACTGGTTGCCGATAGCCTCGTCGTCGAAGGTCGCGGCGAAGGAGTTGAGCCGGAGCCGGTAGTCGTCGAGGCGGTCGGCGTCGAAGTACGTGCCGCGCTCGAACGAGTCGTAGGACACGAGCGAATTGGTGAAGGTGTCGCCCTCGACGAGCACGCGCTGTCCGGAGTAGCCGAACAGCGAGCCGACGGCCATCGTCACCACCGTGCCGAGCACCGCGGCGTGGAACAGGAGGTTGCCGGTCTCCCGGAGGTACCCGCGCTCGGCCGCGATGTGGTCGTCGCGGCGCACGGTGCGGTAGCCGTGCTTCCGCAACCGTGCCTGCGCGTGGTCGAGGAACGCATCGACGTCCTCGTCCGGCGCGCGGTCGAGAGTCGCGTACCCGGGCATCCGGGCCAGCCTGCGCGGGGCCTTCGGCGGGTCCGCGCGCATCGCCTTCCAGTGCTGCGCGGTGCGCGGCAGGATGCACCCGACGAGCGAGATCATGAGGAGGATGTAGACGGCGGAGAACCAGAACGAGGAGTAGACGTCGAAGGCCTGGACGGAGTCGAGGATCTCGCCCCAGCGCCCGTTCTCCTCGATGAAGTTCGTCACCCTCGCCGGATCCTGGATGCGCTGTGGGAGCAGGGAGCCGGGGATCGCGGCGAGCGCGAGGATGAGCAGGAGGATGAGCGCGACCCGCATCGTGGTGAGCTGGCGCCAGGCCCAGCGGAGCATGCCGACCGCGCCGATGTCGGCCGGGGCGGCCTTCGCGCCGCCGGGCTTCCCGCCGCCGGCGGGCGTGCCGCTCCCCCCGGCGGGCTTCCCGTTTCCGCCCAGCTTGCCGCTTCCGCCCGTGGGCGTCCTGTCGCTCGTCGTCACGGTCGGATCCGTCTCCTCTCGTCGTGCCACGGTCTCAGATCACCATCTCGAAGCCGGAGATGAGTCCCTGCAGGCTGTAGATCCAGCGGGTCCACAGGCCGGTGACGAGCAGGATGCCGAGCAGGATGAGCATGACGCCGCCGATCTGCACGATGGTCCGCTGGTGGCGGCGCAGCCACGCGACCCGGCCCATGCCCTTGTGGAGGGCGACGGCGAGCAGGATGAACGGGATGCCGAGCCCGAGGCAGTACACGAAGGTCAGCAGCGCCCCGCGCCACACGCCTCCGTCGGCGCCGAAGCCGGTTGACAGGGCGAGCACCGCGGCGAGCGTGGGGCCGATGCACGGCGCCCAGCCGAGCGCGAAGGTCGCGCCGAGGACGGGCGCGCCCCACAGCCCGGCGCGCGGCCGGGCGAGGATGCGGGCCTCCCGCTGGAAGAACCGGAACCCGCCGAGGAACACGATGCCGGCAAGGATGACGACGACGCCCATGATCCGGGTGACGAGGTCGATCCACGGTGCGAGGACCATCCCGAGGCCCGAGAACAGAGTGCCGAGCGCGACGAACACGACGGCGAACCCGAGGACGAACAGGCTGATCCCGAGCACGACGCGGCCGGTCCGCCGATCGCGCAGCGCATCGCCGGACAGCCCGGTGACGTACCCGACGTAGCCGGGGACGAGCGGGAGCACGCAGGGCGAGGCGAAGGACACCGCACCGGCGAGCGCGGCGACCGCGATCGCGGCGATGAGGGGTCCGTCGAAGGCGGTCTGGGCGAAGGTCGAACCGATTCCGGCGAGCAGGTCAGGCACGGATCATTCCGCCAGCACGTCTTCGATGAGGCCGCGCAGGGTGGACTCCTCGACGGCGCCGACGACGCGGGCGGCGGGGCGGCCCTCCCGATCGAGGATCACCGTCGAGGGGGTGGCCTGCGGCGGCAGGATGCTCGAGAGCGCGGCGACCATGGTGCCGTCGGTGTCGAGCATGTTCGGGTAGGGCACGGAGAAGGACTCGACGAAGGCCTGCGCGGCCGCCGCCTGATCGCGGACGTTGACGCCGAGGAACACCGTGTCGTCGGCGAACGCCTCGGCGGCGCTGACGAGGTCCGGCGCCTCCTTGCGGCAGGGCGGGCACGCGGCGTACCAGAGATTGATGACGACGGCCCGCGGGCGCCATCCGGCGAGCGAGGCGGCGGAACCGTCGAGGAGCTCGAAATCGAGCTCGAGCGGGGCACCCCTCTCCCCCGCCGGCACCTGGGTGATGACCCCGGTGCCGGAGATGTAGCCCTGTTCGGATCCGGCCTGCTCGGCGAGCGCGTCGGATTCCGGGGAGCACCCGGCGATCGCGGTCCCGGCGACGGCCGCGGCGGCCCAGGCGAGCAGCTGGCGTCGGCTCGTCATGCCCCGGGCACCGCCCGGGTGGGCTGGAGGTCTGCGCACACGTCCTGGTATTCCACGGCCACCAGTGTGCCGGACTCGAATGTGAATGAGGTGACAGATGCGAGCGCGCACTCCCGTTTGCGGGGGTCGTGCCACAGCGGGCGGCCCTCCGCGGCGAGGCGGGTGACCCAGATCGGCAGCTGATGGGACACGATGACGCCCTCGGGCGTCCCGGCGGCCTCGTCGGCGCGCGCTTCGAGCCGGGTCCGCAGGCTCGCCATCGCGGCGCGCACGCGCTTGACCTGGTCGCTGTAGGCCTCGCCCCAGGACGGCCGGAGCGGGTTGTAGCACCGCACGAGGTTCTCCGGGCTCGCCAGCGTGCCGCGATCGACCTGCTGGCCCTCGAAGGAGTTGCCCGCCTCGAGGACGCGCTCGTCGATCCGCGGTTCGAGCCGGAGCGCGGCGGCGATCGGGGCCGCGGTCTCCTGGGCGCGCTGGAGCGGCGAGCTCATGAGGAGGCGCACCGAGCGGTCGGGGGCGGAGTAGAACTCGCCGAGGCGCTCGGCCATCGCCCGGCCGCGCTCGGAGAGTCCGTAGCCGGGGAGCCGGCCGTAGAGGATGCCCTCGGGGTTGTGGACCTCGCCGTGGCGGGTGAGGTGGATCGTCACCCGGGTCATGCGGGCGCCCCCTGGACACGGGCCGCCGCACGGGCCGCGGCGGGGAGGGCGGCGATGATGCGGTCGAGGATCGCATCGGTGTGCGCGAGCGAGAGGAACCACACCTCGAAGGCGCTCGGCGGCAGGTGGATGCCCTGCTCGAGCATCGCGGTGAAGAACGCGGAGTAGGCCGCGCCGTCCTGGGAGCGGGCGTCGGCGTAGTCGACGACCTCGCGATCGGTGAAGAAGACCGAGAACATCGAGTTCGCGCTCTGGATGACGTGGGGCACCCCCGCGGCGCCGAGCGCCTCGGCGATCGCCGGACGCAGCGCGTCGGCGGCGGTCTCGAGCACGGGGTAGACGTCGAGCTCCTCGGTGAGGCGCAGCGTCGTGAGCCCGGCGGCGGTGGCGACGGGGTTCCCCGACAGCGTGCCGGCCTGGTAGACCGGCCCTGCCGGGGCGAGGTGGGCCATGACCTCGCGGCGTCCGCCGAACGCCGCGGCCGGGAAGCCGCCGCCCATGACCTTGCCGAAGGTGAGGAGGTCCGGCGGGCCGTCGGGGTAGCCGCCGCGGTCGAACTCCCAGCCGTACCACCCGGTGGGGCTCACGCGGAATCCGGTCATCACCTCGTCGGAAATCATCAGCGCGCCGTGCTCATGGGTGAGCGCGCGGATGAGCTGGGTGAAGCCGTCGCGCGGCGGGACGATGCCCATGTTGCCCGGGCACGCCTCGGTGATGACGCAGGCGATCCGGTCGCCGTGCTCGGCGAACGCCGCGCGGAGCGCGTCCTGGTCGTTGTACGGCAGGACGATGGTGTCGGCCGCGCTCGCTCCCGTGACACCCGGGGAATCCGGCAGGGAGAAGGTCGCCAGTCCGGAGCCGGCCTCGGCGAGCAGCGCGTCGACGTGCCCGTGGTAGCAGCCGGCGAACTTCACGACGACGGGACGGCCGGTGCACCCGCGGGCGAGCCGGATCGCCGACATCGTCGCCTCGGTGCCCGAGGACACGAGCCGGACCTCGTCGACGGGGTCGATGCGGGCGATGATCGCCTCGGCGAGCAGCACCTCGGTCTCGCTCGGGGTGCCGAAGGAGAAGCCCTTGGCGGCGGCCTGCTGGACCGCTGCGAGCACCTCGGGGTGGGCGTGGCCGAGGATCATCGGCCCCCAGGAGCCGATGAGGTCGACGTACTCGTTGCCGTCGACGTCGGTGAGCAGAGCACCCTCGGCCCGGTCGATGAACCTGGGGGTGCCGCCGACGGCGCCGAACGCGCGGACCGGGGAGTTCACGCCGCCGGGGATCACCGCGGACGCTCGCTCGAACAGGGTCCGGGACCGGTCGATGGACTGCTGGCTCATGGCGCTCCTCAGTGCGGGGTGCGGGTTCGGGACGGTGTCAGCGGTGCGTGCGCATATGGGCGTTGACGGCGACGAACACGTCCCTCATCGTCTCGATCTGGTGCTCGTCGAGCAAGTCGATGAGGTGTTCGCGGACGCCGGCGACGTGGATCGGGGCGGCGGCGCGGAGGAGGTCGTAGCCCGCCTCGGTCATCGTGCAGTTGACCCCGCGGCCGTCCTCGGGGATCGTGCAGCGGCTCAGCAGACCGCGGCCCTCCATCCGGGACACGATGTGGGTGAGGCGCGAGCGCGACATCCCGACCTCGTCGGCGAGCTGCGCCATCCGCATGGTGTGCTCGGGCCGCTCGGACAGTCGCACGAGGAGCTCGTACTCCGGCAGGCCGATCGGGTGCGCGGCGCGCAGCTCCTTGTCGAGCTGGCGCTGCAGGAGCTCATAGGCCTCGACGAGGTTGCGCCACGCGGTCTGCTCCGTGGCATCGAGCCAGCGCGGCTCCTCAGCGGCGGTCACCGGGACCGTCCGAGCTCACCGGCGACCTCGGCCGCCCAGTAGGTGAGGATCGCATCGGCGCCGGCGCGCTTGAAGGCGACGAGGCTCTCGAGGATCGCGGGCATCCGGTCGATCGCCCCGGCGCGCGCGGCGAACTCGACCATCGCGTACTCGCCGGAGATCTGGTAGCTCCACACCGGCACCGGGCTCGCCGCGGCGACCTCGGCGAGCACGTCGAGATAGGGCAGGCCGGGCTTGACCATGACGATGTCGGCGCCCTCGGAGAGGTCGAGCTCGAGCTCGCGCAGCGCCTCGCGGCCGTTCGCCGGATCCTGCTGGTAGGTGCGCCGGTCGCCCTCGAGCTGGGAGTCGACGGCCTCGCGGAACGGGCCGTAGAAGGCCGAGGCGTACTTCGCGGTGTAGCCGAGCACGATGACGTCGCTGCGGCCGGCCGCATCGAGCGCGTGGCGCACCGCGGCCACCTGGCCGTCCATCATGCCGGACAGGCCGAGCACCTCGGCCCCGGCCGCCGCCTGCGCGAGCGCCATCTGCGCGTAGCGGTCGAGCGTCGCGTCGTTGTCGACCTCGCCGTGGGCGTCGAGCACTCCGCAGTGCCCGTGCGAGGTGAACTCGTCGAGGCAGAGGTCGGCCATGACGACGGTGCGCTCCCCCACGGCGGCGCCCACTGCGGCGATCGCGCGGTTGAGGATGCCGTCGGGGTCCCAGGCTCCGGAGCCGACCGCGTCGCGCTCCGCCGGGATGCCGAAGAGCATGATGCCGCCCACCCCGGCATCAGCGGCCGCACGGGCGGCCTCGACGAGGGAGTCGAGCGTGTGCTGATGGACGCCGGGCATGCCCTGGAGCTCGACCGGCTCGCTCAGCGACTCCTTGACGAACATCGGGAGGACGAGGTCGGCGGCGTGCAGCCGGTGCTCGCTCACGAGCCGGCGCACGGCGGGCGAGCGCCGCAGCCGGCGCGGACGGGGCGCCCCCGGCGCCAGCGAGTAGTCGCTCATGTCATCTCCTCCTGCGAGACGTCCTGCGCCGCTGCGAGGGACGCAGCGGAGTGCGGTTCGCGGCGATGTCGGCGGTGCGCAGCGTGCGCGCGTGCTCGACGAGGTCGCTGATCAGGGAGCCGACGTGCGCCTCGGACGCGATGACGTCGACGGTGAGACCGAGGTCCTCCGCGGTCTGGGCCGTGGCCGGGCCGATGCAGGCGACGACGGTCGCCGGGTGAGGCTTGCCGGCGATGCCGACGAGGTTGCGCACGGTCGACGACGAGGTGAAGAGCACCGCGTCGAAGTCCCCGCGCTTGATGCTCTCGCGGATCGGCGCGGGCGGCGGCGCGGCGCGCACGGTCCGGTAGGCGGTGACGTCGTCGACGTCCCACCCGGCCTCGCGCAGTCCGTCGACGAGCACGTCGGTGGCGATGTCGGCGCGCGGCAGGAGCACCCGGTTGATCGGGTCGCCGGAGGCCTCGAACTCGGGCCAGTCCTCGAGGAGGCCCCGGGCCGACCACTCGCCCGAGGGCACGAGGTCGGGGGCCACTCCCCAGTCGATGAGCGCCTGAGCGGTGGGCCCGCCCACCGCGGCGATCCTCACCCCGGCCAGGCAGCGGGTGTCGAGGCCGAACTGGGCGAGCCAGTCGCGCACGGCCCGCACGGCGTTGACCGAGGTGAAGCCCACCCACTGGTAGTCGCCGGTGACGAGCGCACGGATCGCCTTCTCCATCTGGTTCGGGGTGCGCGGCGGCTGGATCGCGATGGTCGGCACGATCGTCCCCTCGGCACCCCATTCGGCGAGCATCTCCGCGGTCGAGGCGCCCTGCTCGCGGGTGCGCGGGATGAGCACCTGCCAGCCGAACAGCGGCTTCGTCTCGAACCACGACAGATCCGCGCGCTTCTCGATGCCCTGCCCCATGAGCATGGTGACCTGGTCGGCGGGGTCGGCGTCGCGCAGCAGGATGGCCGCCGCGGTCGACATCGTCGCCTCGATCGTCATCTGCTGCACGGTGGAGATCTGGGTGGCGAGGAGGACGGGGGTCTCCTCGGCCCAGCCGTCGGCGAGCAGGGCGCCGAGCGCCTCGATGATCTGCTCGACGCGGCCGCTGATGACGTGCCCGGTGTTGCGGTGCTTGGAGACGTCGGTATGGGTCTGCGGGCCGGCCTCGACGAAGCGCACGGAGCGCACCCGGTTGGTGGTGATCGGGGTGCCGGTGTAGGCCGACATCGACGAGCTC
This sequence comes from Brevibacterium ihuae, assembly GCF_900184225.1. NCBI lineage: Bacteria > Bacillati > Actinomycetota > Actinomycetes > Micrococcales > Brevibacteriaceae > Brevibacterium > Brevibacterium ihuae. Next base: position 402,302 of record NZ_FXWZ01000003.1, read on the forward strand.
GTGCCGACTCCCGGGACGATCTCGAAGTCGACGTCCTGGCGGCGGCAGGCGGCCGCCTCGTCCGTCGTGGTCGAGAACAGGATCCCGTCGTGCGGGACGAGGCGCACGATCGTGCCGTGCTCGCGGGCGAGCTCGGCGAGCTTCCGGCCGCGGGTCGTCGCCGTCTGACCGAGCTCCTCGGCGTCGACGAGCGGCATGGTGGGACGGACGAAGGCCTCGACGATCTCGTCGAGCACTCCCGGGTCGCGCACGACGAGCGCGGCGCGCTCGAGCAGCTCCGCGCCCTTGTACGTCATGAGACCGGGGTCGCCGGGACCCACGCCGAGGAAGACGACCATCGGCCGGCCCGCGCGGATCCCGCTCATCGGCTCAGCGCTCATCGTCGCCGCCTTTCCCGCCGCGTCCGGCGCCGGCGGGAACCGCGGTGCGCGGATCGACGTGGACGGCGGGCGCGTTGGTCCCGGCGGACCCGCCGATCGTGATGCCGAGCGCGGCGAGCATCTCGTCGGCGGTCTCGGCGCCGAGCGCGCGGGCGGCGTGGCGGACCTCGGCGCGGGAGACCTCAGCGCTGCGGCGCGGCAGCCGCGCCATCCGGGTGACGCGCTGGAGCCGGCCGTCGTCGTCGGCCATGACGCCGGTGATGGAGAGCGAGTGGCCCTCGATCGTCGCGAGCGCGCCGATCGGGGCGGAGCAGCCGGCCTCGGCCCGCGACAGCACGGCCCGCTCGCTCATCACGGCGAGCGCGGTCGCCTCGTCGTGGATCGATCCGAGGGCGCGGCGGACCTCGGCGTCGAACTCGCCGAGGTCGGAGTCGACCGAGCGGCACTCGATCGCGAGCGCACCCTGGCCGGGTGCGGGGAGCATGACGGAGGAGTCGATGACGTCGGTGACCTCGGCGAGCCGGCCGAGTCGGCGGATGCCGGCGGCGGCGAGCACGACGCCGTCGAGCCGACCCTCGGTGACGTGGCGGATCCGGGTGTCGACGTTGCCGCGGACGCCGCGCACCTCGATGTCGGGGCGGGCGGCGCGCAGCTGGGCGGCGCGGCGCGGCGAGCCCGTGCCGACGCTCGCGCCGGCGGGCAGCTCGGACAGCGACAGTCCGTCGCGGGCGATAAGGACGTCGGAGGGGTCGACGCGCGGCGGCACCGCGGCGAGCTCGATGCCGGGGGCCGGGGCGGTCGGCAGATCCTTGAGCGAGTGGACGGCGACGTCGATCTTGCCGGTGAGCAGCGCGGTGCGCACGGCGGACACGAACACGCCGGTGCCGCCCATCTGGGCGAGCGGGTTCATGTTGACGTCGCCCTCGGTGACGACCTCGACGATCTCGACCCGCCAGCCGGTCTGGGCGGCGATCTGCTGGGCGATCGCGGTCGACTGCGAGCGGGCGAGCATCGAGCGCCGGGTGCCGAGCCGCAGGGTGCGGCCGGTGGGGTTCTTCGGCTCGACGACGTCGAGGGTGTGGTCGGCAACGGGCCGCAGGCCGTCGGCGGCGACGTAGTGGTTGTCGCGGGCGGCGACGGCCGGGACGCCGGGGGCGCTGACGGTGACCTTCGAGCGGTCGATGCCGTCGGGGCGCGGCTTCGCGGACAGGTCGAACAGCGTGGTGAGAGCGGCGGCGTAGTCGACCTCGCCGTCGGCCGCGGAGAGCTCCTTGACCTTGACCGTGGGGGTGTGGATGATCTTGTCCACCGCGCGCGCGAGCGACTTCCGGATCTCGCCGAGCGCCCGGTCGTCGACGGCGTCGCCGAGCTTCCTCCGGAGGCGCTCGAACTCGGCGGCGACGGTCGCCTCGGCCTGCGAGCGCAGGGCGGTGACGGTGGGCGCGATGGCGCGGGCCCGCCGGCCTGCGGCGAGCTCCTCCATCTCGGTGCGGATGATCGAGCGCACCTCGGTGATGACCTCGACGACGCCGGAGTCGGTGCGATGACCGGTGTCGGCGAACATCGCCGAGAGGTCCTCGAGGCCGATGAGGCGGATGTGCGGCAGCTCCTCGACGTCGGGGGAGATGTCGTGGGGCAGGGCGAGGTCGACGAGGAACTTGTTCGGCTGATCGTCGAGGTCCTGCTGCATGCCCGCAATGATCTGCTCCTGGCCGAGCACGGTGCCGCGGGAGCCGGTGACGGAGACGATGAGGTCCGCGTCGGCGATCTCGCGGGCGAGGGTGTGCTCGTCGAGCACGATCGCGCGCCCGCCCACGGGTGCGACGAGGCGCTCGGCGCGCTCGAGGGTGCGGTTGATCACGGTGATCCGGTTGACCCCGCGGCGGTGGAGGGTGGCGACGGTGAGGCCGGACATCGCGCCCGCCCCGACGACGAGGGCGTCGACCTGCTCGAGCGGACCGATGTGGGGGACGGCCGCGGCGAGCGCGGTGTCGAGCAGCGACTGCGAGACGCTGTCGAGGGCGGTCTCGGAATGGGCGCGCTTGCCGACCCGCAGCGCCTGCTGCATCGCCTGCGAGAGGTCGCCGGTGAGATGCCCGGCGTCCTGCGAATCGGTGAACGACTGCCGGAGCTGGCCGAGGATCTGCGATTCGCCGAGCGCCATCGAGTCGAGCCCGGTGGCGAGGGTGAGCAGGTGCTCCATTGCCTTCTCGTCGAAGTAGACGTAGACGTGGTGGGCGAGCTCGTCCCAGGGCAGTCCGACGGTCTCGACGAGGGCGGACCCGAGATCGGCGAGCCCGCCGTGGAAGGCCGCGACGTCGGCGACGATCTCGAGCCGGTTGCAGGTGGCGAGCACGGCGGCCCCGGAGACGTACTTCCCCGCGAGCGCACGGTCGACGAGCGCGTCCGCGCCGGAGGTGTCGAGCGCGATCGCGTCGAGCACCGACATCGGCGCCGAGCGGTGGGAGATTCCCAGGACGAGGAGGGTCACTGCCGATCCCTGCTTTCTGCCGCCGTGTAATGGGCGAGCACCTGAAGTTCGGTGGCCATGTCCACGTGACGGACGTGGACGTCCGGGGGAACGGAGAGCACGACGGGAGCGAAGCTCATGAGGCCGCGGATGCCTGCGGCAGCTGCGGCGTCGGCGGCGGCCTGGGCGGACGCGGCGGGGACCGCGATGACGAGGTGTTCGATGCCCTCGGCCTCGACGACCTCGGCGAGCCGGGACATCGGCGCGACGTCGACGCCGCCCACGGCGGTGCCGATGACTCCGGGATCGACGTCGAAGACGCCGTGGAGCGCGAATCCGCGCTCGGGGATGCCGGCGTAGTCCGCGAGCGCGGAGCCGAGGCGGCCGGCACCGACGATCCCGATCCGGCGGATGCGGTCGACGCCGAGGAAGCCGCGGATGGTGGCGGCGAGCGCCGTGCAGTCGTAGCCGACGCCCCGTCGACCGGCGGATTCGAGGTGGCTGAGATCGCGTCGGAGGATCGCCGAGCGGACCCCGCACATCCCGGCGAGCTCCTCGCTCGAGACCGTGGTCGTCTGCCGGCCGATGAGCGCCTCGAGCGCCTGGAGATAGCCGGGCAGCCGGGTGACGACGGGCGCCGGAACAGCGCGCGCGGGCATGCCGGGCCGGGGATCCGGCCTGGACACGGTATCCACCACCGCTGTCACTCCTGTTCCGTGTGTCCGTCCGCCGATTCAGGCCCGGCGGGCGAGGATCGCGTCGAGCGCCCGGGAGAGCCGGCCCGGGTCGACGCGATGGAAGCTGTGCTGGCGCCCGTCGAGGAGCACCACCGGCACGTCCCAGCCGTACCGGTCCTGCAGCTCGGGATCGGCGTCGACGTCGACCTCGGTCACGGTGACGTCCCGCGCGCCGATCCCGGTTGTCACCTGCTCCCGCGCGGTCTCGCACAGATGGCAGCCGTCACGGGTGAGGAAGGTGAGTTCGACGCTCATGGCGCTCCTCCGGATCTCCGGGCGACGGCTCCCGCCGCGGGCACGGCACTACGAAGCCCCGTCGGCGCATCCGACGGGGGTCCGGGCCGCACCTTCGCGGTTACTTCTTGTTGCGACGCTGGTGGCGGGTCTTGCGAAGCAGCTTGCGATGCTTCTTCTTGGCCATACGCTTGCGACGCTTCTTGATGACTGAACCCACAGGTTCTCCTCACGGAGTCGATATCCAGGTGAACATGCGGTGCCCACCTGCTGAACTGAACCGCTCGATTCTATCGCCTCGGGGCGCGGAACCCCAATTTCCGCGGTCCGCACCGTGGGACGCCGGAGGGTGCGTGCGAGAGCGCGGCGGGGTGCTCCCGGTGCCGCCTACCGGTGCAGCGGGGTGGTCCGGGCGTGCCCCACGGGACCTCGCTCCCCGCACCGATCACGCCGGCGCGCGGGCCGTGCGGCGCCTCAGTCGTAGTAGGCGTCGAGCCCGTAGAACGGGAAGATGTTCTTCCGGGTCGACATCACGGTGCGGTCGAGGTCGGACTCGGGATCGAAGCCCTCGGCCCAGGAGGTGAACATCCCGTCGTGGCCGTCGGTCATGACCTCGGGCGGGGTGACGCCGGCGATCGCCTGGACGTAGTCCTTCCAGCGGTCGGGCAGCGCGGTGGACGGGGCGATGTCCGCCCCCGCGGCGATCGCCACGAGGTTGACCCAGGCCCGCGGCACGACGTCGACGAGCGCGTAGCCGCCTCCGCCGGTGGCCAGCCACTTCCCCTCGGCGTAGTCGTCGGCGAGGTCGCGCACCCATTCGGTGGCCCGACGCATCGCGTCGACGCTGAGCCGGAGGTGGGTGAGCGGGTCGAGCCGGTGGCCGTCGCAGCCGTGCTGGGAGATGAGGACCTGGGGGCGGAACTCGCGGAGGATCGCGGGCACGACGGAATCGATCGCCCGGAGCCAGTCGGCGTCGTCGGCGCGCGGGGGCAGGGCGATGTTCACCGCCGAGGCGGAGGCCGACATCCCGCCGATGTCGTTGGCGAACCCGGTGCCGGGGAACAGGAACCGGCCGTTCTCGTGGACGGAGATCGTGAGGACCCGCGGGTCGTCCCAGTAGAAGTTCTCGACGCCGTCGCCGTGGTGGGCGTCGAGGTCGAGGTAGGCGATGCGCTCGTAGCCGTTCGCGAGGAAGTGGTCGATCGCTCCGGCGAGGTCGTTGTAGACGCAGAACCCGGCGGCCCGGCCGGGCATCGCATGGTGCATCCCGCCGCAGAAGTTCACCGCGCGCTCGAAGTTCCCGCCGGTGATCGCGCGGGCGGCCTCGACGCTGCCCTGGAAGATCCGGCCGGACGCCTCGTGGATCTTCTCGAAGCGCGGGACGTCCTCGGTGCCGACGCCGTACTTCGTCGCAGTCGCCTCGTCGATGGAGGTGGTCTGCTCGGAGGCCTTGACGGCGTCGACGAACTCCTCGGAGTGGAGCCGGAGGAGGTTCTCCTCGTCGACGTGCGGGACGCCGGAGATGTGGACGCGGGCATTGTCGAACAGCCCGAAGTCGGTGGCGAGCTTGGCGGTGAGGTCGAGACGGAGCGGGTTCATCGGGTGATCCGGGCCGAAATTGTACTCCGTGAAGGAGTCGTCCCAGATGACGAAAACGTCGGTCTCGCGCCTGCTCATTCCCCCACTGTAGCGCCGAATGCGACCGGGGTCACGGTCGGGTCCGGGCTCCGCGCAGGCGCACGACGGACTGCGGGCGGGAGGGGTGAGGACTGCGGGCTGGCGGGCGGCATTGGGAGGCGAGAGCGGGCGGACAGCCGGGATCGGACCCGGCCTCGTCAAACTTCTAAAACTGAGTGATCGTTAGCTAGAGTTCAAAGTACCCCTGGTTCCAGCCCATTCTTTTCGATGACGAAGGTGTCCGAGACATGACGAACAGATCACTGCCCCTCCTCGCACTCGCTTCTACCGGTGCCCTGCTCCTCAGCGGCTGCGCCGGTTCCGCCGGTTCCGGCGGCAGCGGCGGCTCCGGCGGGGGCGAGGGTTTCGAGTACGGCGCGTCCCAAGAGGAGGTCGACGCCGCGATCGCCGACCTCGACCCGGTGACGCTCAAGTACCAGCCGCCCGCGGCTTCGCAGAACTCGGTGATGGCTCCGGCCGCGCTCGGGTACAAGGACTACATCGAGGAGCGCTCGGGCGGCAAGATCGAGATCGAGATCATCTGGGGCCAGGCCATCGCCGGCTACTCGGAGGTCGACGATGCCCTGGCCGATGGTCGTCTCGACCTCGCCTACGATCTGCCGATCTACAACCCGAGCGATTACCCGTCGTTCGATGCAGCCGCGAAGTCGTTCTCCGGCGTGCCGATCTCGCCGATGACGGGAGAGATGGTGATGACCGCGGTGTCGGCGGACATCGGTTGGGACACGCAGTCGCTGCTCGACGAGTACGAGGCGCAGGGCGTCACTCCCCTGACCCCGATCGTGTCCTCGGGCGGCTACTACGCCGTGTGTGCCGATCCGGGCTCGGAGCCCGACGATTGGAAGGGCCGGCAGATCCGCGTCGCCAGCACCTCCCACCACGGTGTCGCCAACGCACTGGGAGCCTCGCCGGTATCGATGGAGTACGTCGAGGTCTTCGAAGCGCTCCAGCGCGGGACAGTGGATTGCACCTTCGCTCAGCTGCTGCCCTCAGCGGAATCGGGGATCCTCGAAGTCGCTCCGAACATCTCGTACAGCACGGACGAGGCGAGCATGTCCTCGCGCGCAGTCGGCGCCGAACTTGCCGGCTCGAGCTTCGCGAACCTCCCTCTCGCCTACCAGCAGATCATCTTCGATGCCGCGTCCAGCGCCTACTCCGGATTCGTCGGAATCACCGCCGACGGCAACGCGGAGAGCGTGCGCCAGGCCAAGGAAGCCGGTGGGGAGATCGCGGTCTTCGACCCGGCGACCGAGGAGCTCATCAAGGAGGAGAACGCGCGGCAGCGTCAGGAGGTCGTGGACGGCGGAATCCTCGGCGATGACATCGACGCACGCGTGAACGAGTCGATCGAGACCTGGTCGAGCGCGGTGGAGGAACTCGGCTACGAGGACGGCGGCTCCTTCGAGGATATGGACGAGTGGTGGGAGAGCAGCGAGACCGACTTCTCCCCGATGGCCGAGCGTGTCTTCGAGGAGACTGCGCTCGAGCACCGGCCCTCATGATCGTCGGGTGAGCTCCGGCCGGGTCCGCGTGAGGACGCGGGACCCGGCCGCCTCGGGCCCCACAGGTTCGGGCCGACAACCTCGGGCTCACCCACCTCGGGCCCAGCGACCCCGGACCCGGCGACCGAAGACCCCGCGCGAACCGCCGGCGCCCGCCGGGAGCGAACCCGCTCCTGGTGGGCGTCGGCACTGTCTATACTGTCCCTGTGAATGGTCGGCGGTCTCCTTCCCAGTTCCGCGACCGGGTGCTCTCCCCCGGCCGGCGCCTCCGCGACTTCATCGACGAGGTCGCCGACGCCTCGCCCGCGCGCCTGGCGATGGTGTCGTTCCTCGGGGCGATCGCGATCTTCACCGCGCTCCTCTGCCTGCCGGTCGCCCATCGGAACCCCGAGGACTTCAGCTTCGCCGTCAGCCTGTTCGTCGCGGTCTCGGCGGTCTGCGTCACCGGCCTCTCCCCCGTGGTGACCGAGGAGTACTGGTCGGATTTCGGCATCGGTGTCATCACCGCGGCCATCCAGGTGGGCGGCCTCGGCATCCTCACCCTCGCCTCGGTGCTCGGCATGGCCGTGTCGAAGAAGCTCGGGGTGCGGCAGCGCCTCATCGCCGCCCAGGCGACGAACACCTTCCAGATCGGCCAGGTCGGCACCCTGCTGCGCACCGTGGTCTCGACGATCCTCATCGCCGAGCTCATCGTCGCCGGCCTCCTCCTGCCGTCGTTCCTCGGCAAGGGCGAGTCGATCGGCACCGCGATCTGGCACTCGGTGTTCTACGCGATCTCCTCGTTCAACAACGCCGGCTTCACCGTCCACCCCGGCGGGATGGAGCACTTCACGAACGACCCGTGGTTCCTCTCGGTGATCATGGTCTCGGTGTTCGTCGGCTCGCTCGGCTTCCCCGTCGTCCTCATGATCACCATCGCGTGGAACCGGCCGCGGTCGTGGGACCTCCACACCAAGCTCACGCTCGCGACCTCGGCGATCCTCGTGTTCATCGGCTTCGTCATGCTCCTCTTCTTCGAGGCCTCGAACCCCCGTACCCTCGGCGCCGAGGGCCCGGGCCACACCGCCCTCGAGGTACTCTTCATGGCGGTCATGCCGCGCTCGGGCGGGTTCGCGACGATGGAGATCGCGGACATGAATCAGACGAGCCTTCTGCTCCTCGACGTGCTCATGTTCATCGGCGGCGGCTCCTCGTCGACGGCCGGGGGCATCAAGGTCACCACGCTCGCGGTGCTCGCCCTCGCCGCGCTGTCCGAGGCCCGCGGCCTCCAGGAGGTCACCGCGTTCCATCGCCGGATCGACCCGCCGGTCATCAAGGTCGCGATCTCGGTGACGCTCGCCGGCAGCGCGCTCGTGTTCGCCGGCACCCTCGCGATGCTCCACTTCACCCGGATGCCGCTCGACCTCGTGCTGTTCGAGGTGATCTCCGCCTTCGGCACGTGCGGCCTGAGCTCGGGGGTCACCGCCGAGGCACCGGACTCCGGCCTCTACGTGCTCAGCGTGCTCATGTTCCTCGGGCGGCTCGGTACGATTACGCTTGCCGCAGCGCTGTCGCAGCAGAACACGCGCCGGTTGTTCCGCTATCCGGAAGAGAGGCCGATCATTGGCTAGGAAGTCCCGCGCCGACCGCGCGTCAGCGATCGAGTCGAGCGCCTCGATCCTCGTCATCGGGCTCGGACGGTTCGGCGGAGCGACGGCGGAGAACCTCATGAAGCTCGGCCGCGAGGTCATGGCGATCGAGAAGAACCCCGAGGCCGTCCAGGAGTGGTCGGGCAAGCTCACCCACGTCGTCGAGGCCGATGCGACGAACATCGAGGCGCTGCGGCAGATCGGCGCCGGCGAGTTCAGCACCGCGGTCGTCGGCATCGGCACCTCGATCGAGGCGAGCGTGCTCTCCACGGCGAACCTCGTCGACCTCGGCATCGACCAGGTGTGGGCCAAGGCGATGTCGAACCCCCACGGCAAGATCCTCCGCCGGATCGGCGCCGAGCACGTCCTCTACCCCGAGTCCGAGGCCGGGTCGCGCGTGGCCCACCTCGTATCGTCCCGGATGCTCGACTTCATCGAGTTCGACGACGGGCACTTCGCCGTGGTCAAGATGCGCCCGCCCAAGGAGGTCCAGGGGTTCACCCTCGCCGAGGCGGGGATCCGCGACACCTACGGCGTCACCGTCGTCGGCATCAAGAGCCCGGGGCGCGACTTCACCTACGCCGAGCCCGCGAGCCGCGTGGGCAGCCAGGACGTCCTCATCGTCGCCGGCCACGTCGAGCTGCTCGGCCGCTTCGCCGGCCGCCCGTGAGGCAGCGCCGAGGCTCACAGCCCGGAGGGCGCGGACGTCGCGGACCGGCCCCTGACGGAGCGGGCCGGACGGGTTGCCGCAGTGCGGTCAGCCGCCGCTCTCCATCTCGCGCGCCCTGGCCGAGGCGGCGCGGGCGGCCCGTTCGACGATCGCACCGAAGTCGTCGCCCTCGAACGAGGTCATCGCGGCGTGCGTGGTCCCGCCCTTGCTCGTGACGGCCGTGCGCAGGCCCGCGGGATCCGGGGTCTCCTCGAGGAGGCGACCGGCGCCTGCCGCGGTGCCGACGACGATCCTCCGTGCCATCTCCTCGCCCATCCCCTGGGCCACCCCGGCCTCGACGAGCTTCTCGGCGAGGAGGAAGAAGTACGCGACTCCGGAGCCGGACAGCCCGATCATCGTCTGCAGCTCGTCCTCCGTCATCTCCACGACGTCGCCTGCACCGGCGAGCAGGCCGGCCACCTCGGCGACGGACTCCTGCGGGACGTCCGCGGTCGCGGCGAGGGCGATGACGCCGTGTCCGACCGCGCTCGGGGTGTTCGGCATGATGCGGATGATGCGCGAGCTCCCGGACCATTCGGTGAGCTGCGCGATCGAGACGCCGGCGGCCATCGACACGAGAACCGCGTCGGGGCGCAGGCTGCCGGCGATCTCCGCGAGGGTGTCCTTCATGGCCCACGGCTTGACGCCGAGGAGCACGAACTCCGCGTCCGCGACTGCGGTGCGGTTCGCCTCGGTGTCCTCCTCGACCGAGGCGGTCCGGACGCCGAGCCTCTCCCGCAGTCCGTCCGCCGACGCGCGGGAGCCGGTGGTGGCGATGACGCTCTCGGGGTCGGCTCCGCCGCGGAGCACCCCGGCGAGCAGGGCCCCGCCCATGGATCCGGTGCCGATCGATGCGATGGTCATGTGCGTCCTCTTCTCTCGTGGTCCTTCGTCACCCGGGGCCTCCGTCCGGTCCCCGCATCGGGCTCGCCGATGGTCGCCGCGAGCACACCAGCGCACTGCGGGCGGCTCCCGGGTTCCCGCGGCAATGCGCCCGTCACGTCGCGTCGGTCGCCTCGGACTTCTCCTGGGCGGTCCGCGGATCGGCGTCGCTCAGCCCGTTCTGGCCGAGATGCCGGCGGGCGAAGGCGAGGGATTCCGCGAGCATCTCGTCGCGCGTGGACTTCCGGGCGGCGAAGCGGGTGTTGACCTCGGCGACGACGTCACCGGACCAGTTGTGCTTCGCGAGGTACTGCAGGGTTTCGGCCACCGGCATCTTCCCGCGGCCGGGGACCAGGTGCTCGTCCTTGAGCGAGCCCGATCCGTCGGTGAGATGGATGTGCGCGAGCCGGTCGAAGATCCCCGCGACGGTCTCCAGCGCGTTCATCCCGGCCGTGGCGGCGTGGGAGAAGTCGAAGGTCATCGCGTCGTAGTCCTCGTCGAGCGGGTTCCAGTCCGGGTAGTAGACGAGCACCTCGCGCACCCCGGCGCGCCACGGGTACATGTTCTCCACCGCGAGGGTAATCCCGGTCTCCTGCGAGAGCTTCCGGACCCCGGTGACGAATCCCTTCGCGTAGTCCCCCTGCCAGCGGAACGGCGGGTGGACGACGACGGAACGGGCTCCGACCTCGGCGGCCATCTCGCAGGTCAGGCGCAGCTTGGTCCAGTGGTCCTTGTCGAGGACGCGCGGCATGAAGAGCAGGGTCGGGGCGTGGAGGGACATCACGGGCAGACCGGTGTCCCGGGTGAGGCCGCGCATGAGGTCGGTGTCCTGGGTCTCGGCGTTGTTCGTGATCATCACCTCGACCCCGTCGTAGCCCAGGCGGTCCGCGGCGCTGAAGCATTCGGTGACGGTCATCGGGTAGACCGAGGACGTCGAGAGGCCGATCCGGATCGGGTGGTCCGAGGTGTGCGTGCGATCGTGCTCGTACACGGGATTCTGCTCGAGGTGCTCCCGGTGGCGGCGCGAGTCGGCGCGCGCCGAGTTCTTCTGCGTCAGCACCTTACGGGTGGGATTCTTCTTCGGACTCACGGCTCCGAGTCTAGTACCGGCGGGCAGGGCTGCCGCTGGTCGAGGTCGCGACTCGACCGGAGCGGTCTCGCAGGCGCGGGCTCTCAGCCCGGGAGCAGGGAGGTCGTCGGCGCCCCCGGGCGTTCGCGCGGCAGCGAGATCTCCTCGGAGGAGTCGAGGAGATCGAGCTTGCGCATGATGATGCCCTCGCGCAGCGCCCAGGGCGAGATGTGCATCTCCTCGATGTCGAAGATCGTGAAGGCCGCCTCGGCGACGATCGCGCCGGCGAACACCTGTCCGCCGCGGGCGAGCGAGACGCCGGGCAGTTCGGCGCGCTCCTTGGGGGTGCGCTCCGCGAGGGCCGCGATGATGTCCGGCAGGTCCTTCCTGCACAGCACGCGAGGGACGAAGATGCCCTCGCCGCTCGCCGCCGCTCCACCGATCCGCGCGAGCGAGCGGAAGGTCTTCGACGACCCGACGACCTTCTCCGGGCGGCCCACCCGATTGATCTCGCCGGCGACCCGGCCGATCGTGTGGCGGGCGTGACGGCGGAGCGCTTCGATGTCCTCGCCCGACGGGACGTCGGCGGAGAGGAAGCGGGAGTGCATCCGGCCGGCTCCGAGCGGGACGGACAGCGCGGCGTCGGGGTACTCGTCGCGGCCGGCGGCGAGCTCGAGCGAACCGCCGCCGATGTCGAGGAGCTGGATGCTGCCGGCCGACCAGCCGAACCAGCGGCGGGCGGCGAGGAAGGTGATCCGCGCTTCCTCCTCGCCGGTCATGACGTTGAGGGAGATGCCGGACTCCTCGCGGATCCGGGTGATCGTCTCCTCGCCGTTCGGCGCTCCGCGGATCGCCGAGGTGGCGAAGGCGAGGATCTGCTCGGAGCCCTGCTCCTCCGCGATCGAGATCGCCTCGCAGCAGAACTCGACGAGGCGTTTCTGGCCGTAGGTCGAGATCGAGCCGTCCTCCTTGAGGTGCTCGGCGAGCCGCAGCACCTCCTTGTGGGAGGTCGCGGGAAGGGGCGGGGCTCCCACCCGGGCGTCGACCACGAGGAGGTGGACGCTGTTGGATCCGATGTCGAGGACTGCGAGACGCACGATGTCAGTCTACTGGCACGGGGCCGGTCCGCTGTCACGGCGGCGGGTCGGGGCACGGGTCGGGCGGTGGCGGTCCCCGCGCTGGGCGGGGCACCTCGCGCTCGCCCGGGTCCTCCGCGCAAGGCATCGTCGCCCCGAAACCGAACTGCGCGGTATCTGCCGATCTGCGCGCAATTGTGCGCAGATCGGCAGATACCGCGCAGTAGGACGTGCTCGCCCGCCCGGCCCCGGACCTCGAGCCCGGTGAAACAGCAATTTCCGAAGGTTCCGTTCCCAGGAACCTTCGGAAATTGCTCTCTGAAGGGGATGTCAGGGGCGCCAGTCGTGGCGGCGGAACGTGAACTCCGGCGGGCGCTTGGCGAAGAAGCCCTCCTGCCCGCGCACGATCTCCGAGGCGTAGGCCTCCGCCAGCCAGCTGCCGGGGGCCGGGTCCGGCTCCTCGCCGCGGAGGATCCGCTTGGCCCCGGTCTGGCTCAGGGCCGAGCGTCCGGCGATCGTCGTGGCGAGCTCGTGCGCCGTCGCCAGCGGGGTCTCGCTCACCCGGTGGATGAACCCGAGGTTGACCGCCTCGTCGAAGTCGATGATCTCGGCCGTGAGCAGGAGGTACTGCGCCCACGCGTCCCCGATGATGCCGGCGAGCCGGCGGGTGGGTCCGGGTGGGTAGACGAGGCCGAGCTTCGCCGCCGTCACCCCGTAGACCGTCCCCCGTAGATCGTGCCGGGGGCGGCGATCCGGACGTCGCACGCCGCAGCGAGCTCGGTGCCGCCGCCCACGCAGTTGCCCTCGATCGCGGCGATCGTCGGCACGTCGACGGAGGCGAGCGCCTCCTCGGCCGGGGCGTTCGCCGCCCAGAAGTCCGCGAGCGGGACGTTCAGGTCGCCGATGTCCGAACCCGCGGAGAAGTGGCCGCCGGCGCCGGTGAGGACGAGCACCTCGATCCCGGGGTCGGCGTCGATCGCCGCCATGATGTCCGGCAGCGCGAGCCACATCTCCCGGGAGAGCGCGTTGCGCTTGGACGGACGCGACAGGACGAGGGTTCCGATCCCACCGGAGACGGTGAGCTCGAAACCCTCGACCAGAGCGTGATCGCTCATGCGCCGTGCGTCAGTTCGACTTCGACGGGACCGAGCGCTGCTCCTCGCCGTCGTAGGCCGACAGCGGACGGATGAGCGCGTTGGAGGCCTGCTGCTCCATGATGTGCGCCGTCCAACCGGTGATGCGGGCCATGACGAAGATCGGCGTGAACTGCGGGGTGTCGAAGCCCATGAGGTGGTAGGCCGGGCCCGACGGGTAGTCGAGGTTCGGGTAGATCCCCTTGCGCCCGACAAAGTCCTCCTCGAAGGCGTTGTACAGGTCGAGGAGATCGGTCGCGCCCTTGGCCTCGACCATGTCCTCGAAGGCCTTGCGCATGGTGGGCACGCGCGAGTCGCCGTTCTTGTAGACGCGGTGGCCGAAACCCATGATCTTCTCCTTGTTCTCGAGCGCCTTGTCGATCCACGCCGAGGCCTTGTCGGCGGTGCCGACCTCCTCGAGCATCGCCATGACGGCCTCGTTGGCACCGCCGTGCAGCGGTCCCTTGAGGGCGCCGATCGCACCGGCGACCGCGGAGTACATGTCCGAGGTCGTCGAGGTGATGACGCGGGCGGTGAACGTCGAGGCGTTGAAGGAGTGCTCGGCGTAGAGGATCATCGACACGTCGAAGCAGCGCACGACCTCCTCGGCCGGCACCTCGTCGAAGACCATCTTGAAGAAGTTGGCCGCGTAGCCGAGGTCCTCGGTCGGTGCGACCGGGTCGAGGCCGTGGCGACGGCGGTGGTCGACGGCGACGATGGTCGGCAGCTGGGCGTACATCCGCTCGGCCTTGGCGAGGTTCGCCTCCGGCCCCTCGACATCGGCCTCCGGGTCCACGGCGCCGAGGTAGGCCGCCGCGGTCTGCACGACGTGCATCGGGTGGCAGTCGGTGGGCAGGGAGAGGATGAGATCGATGAGCTTCTGGTCGATCGCGCGCTGGCCGCGCTCCCGGGCGGTGAACTCCGCGAGCTGCTCGGGCGTCGGCAGCTCGCCGTGCCAGATGAGGTAGGCGACCTCCTCGAACGAGCAGTTCGCGGCGAGCTCCTGCACGGGGTAGCCGCGGTAGGTCAGCGAGTTCGTCTCCTGCACGACCTTGGAGACCTTCGTCGTGTCGACGACGACGCCGGCGAGGCCCTTCTTGATGTCCTGATCGGTCACTGGTGACCCTCCTGAGAGAAGTTGAAGACGGCGGCGTCGAAGTCGTTGTACGCCGCGTAGTCGATGGTTTCGTAGAGGTCGGCCCGGGTCTGCATGCCGTCGAGCAGCGTCACCTGGGTGCCGGTGTCGCGAATGGTCTGCAGACCGGACTTGATCGCGCCCATCGCCAGGCGCAGCGTGGTGACCGGGTAGATCACCAAGCGCACGCCGGCGTCGGCGAGCTGCTCGGTGGTGAACAGCTCGCTCTTGCCGAACTCGGTCATGTTCGCCAGGATCGGCACGTCGACGGCCTGCGCGAAGGTCTCGAACTCGCCGAGGTCGCGCATCGCCTCGGGGAAGATCATGTCCGCTCCGGCGTCGATGTAGGCCTTGGCCCGCTCGATCGCGGCGTCGAGGCCCTCCCCGGCGCGCGCGTCGGTGCGGGCGCAGATGACGAAGTTCTCGTCCCGGCGCCCCTTGACGGCCGCGGAGATCCGCTTGACCATCTCCGAGGTGCCCACGACCTCCTTGCCGTCGAGGTGGCCGCACCGCTTGGGGTTGACCTGATCCTCGAGGTGCATGCCGGCGAGGCCGGCATCCTCGAACTCCTGGACGGTGCGGGCGACGTTCATCGCCTCGCCCCAGCCGGTGTCCGCGTCGATGAACGTCGGGAGGTTCGTCACCCGGGAGATCGCACGACCGTGGTCGGCGACCTCCGTCAGGGTGGTCAGACCGATGTCGGGCAGACCCTGCGCCGCGGAGAACGCGCCGCCGGAGATGTAGATGCCCTCGAAGCCGATCTGCTCGATGATCTGGGCGTTGATCGGGTTGATCGCACCCGGGAACTGGACGATCTCACTGCCGGCGAGCAGTTCGCGGAACCGCCTGCGCCGGTCGGCGGGTGTGGTGGTGGCTCCGAGCATCTCAGAAGATTCCCTTCGATCCGGTGTGCTCGAGGCCGTCGACCGCGAAGCTCAGCTGCGCGACGTCGTCGGCGCCGAGGTTCTCGAGGTTCTGGGCGAGGTCGAGGAACCGGTCCTGCTCGGCGTCGGACACGATGCCGTCGGCCAGGGTGCGGAACTTCTCGACGTAGTTCGCCCGGGCGAACGGACGCGCACCGTGCGGGTGGGCGTCGGCGACGGCGATCTGGTCCTCGATCACCGAGCCGTCCTCCATCTCGACGACCACACGACCGCCGAAGGCGATCTCGTCCGGGTCGGTCGAGTGGTAGCGGCGGGTCCACTCGGGATCCTCGGTGGTGACGATCTTGTGCCACAGCTCGACGGTCTCCGGGCGGCCGGCGCGCTCGGGGGCGTAGGACTTCTCGTGGTGCCAGCCCTGGTCCTCCATCGCGACGGCGAAGATGTACATGATCGAGTGGTCGAGGGTCTCGCGCGAGGCCTTCGGGTCCATCTTCTGCGGGTCGTTCGCCCCGGTGCCGATGACGTTGTGGGTGTGGTGCGAGGTGTGGATGATGATCTTGCGGATCTTCGACTTGTCCTCGATCTGCGCTCCCATCCGGCGGGCGAGGTCGATGAGCGCCTGCGCCTGGTACTCCGCGGAGTGCTCCTTGGTGTAGGTGTCGAGGATCGCGCGCTTGGCCTCGCCCTGGCTCGGCAGCGGCACGGTGTAGCGGGCCTCGGGACCGGACAGGATCCAGGCGATGAAGCCGTCCTCACCCTCGTAGATCGGGCTGGGAGCGCCTTCGCCGCGCATCGCACGGTCGACGGCTTCGACGGCCATCTTGCCGGCGAACGCCGGGGCATGGGCCTTCCAGGTCGAGATCTCGCCCTTGCGGGACTGACGGGTGGCGGTGGTGACGTGGAGCGCCTGCTGGATGGCTTGGAAGGTCACCTCGGTGGGGAGCTTGAGCAGGGCGCCGATGCCGGCCGCGGCCGAGGGGCCGAGGTGGGCGACGTGGTCGATCTTGTGCTCGTGGAGGCAGATGCCCTTGGCGAGGTCGACCTGGATCTCATAGCCGGTGGCGATGCCGTTGATGAGGTCCTGGCCGCTGATCCCCTTGTGCTGGGCGACGGCGAGGATCGGCGGGATGTTGTCACCAGGGTGCGAGTACTCCTTCGCGAGGAAGGTGTCGTGGAAGTCGAGCTCGCGGACGGCGACTCCGTTGGCCCAGGCGGCCCACTCCGGGGAGATGCGCTCGGACAGCTGGAGGCCGAACACCGGGGCGCCCGGCTTCGACGGGTGGGTCTGTGCCTGCTCGCGAGCGTGGGTCGGGGCCCCGCGGCGCACCGAGGCCGCGGCCACGGAGGCGTTGTCGATGATGCGGTTGATGACCATGTCGGTGACGTCGGCGTCGACGGCCACCGGATCGGAGGCGACCTCGGCGATCTTCCAGGCCAGCTGCTCTTCGCGCGGCAGGTCCTCGGAGCTCTTGTAGGTCCGGACTTCGTGATTGATCATGGAGATTCTCCTCGTGTCGACGTCGACCGCCGGAGGTCCGCCGCGGGTTTCGGCGAGCGGCCGTCCGTTCCACTGTATGCCCTGGTTCTGGAGGCGAGGTGCCGCGGGTAACAATTTATCTCGATATCAAGATACTTGGTTCGTCGGGGCCTCGGCAACCCCCGGCCCGGGGCACCGCAGCTCACCTCGCACGGAGCCGCTCAACGCGTTCTTCCCCGCCGGGGCGACGTGTGCGAGCATGGGGCCATGACCCGCACCGCACTCGACTTCGACGACAACTGGCTCGACCCCGAGGAGCTCGCCCGGTTCCGGCGCCGGATGCCGATCACGTACGTCAACGCCGTCCCCGTGCAGCTCGCGGACCACGGGCAGGTGGAGAAGATCGGCCTGCTGCTGCGCACCGCCGAGGACGGCACGCTCGGCCGGGAGATCGTCGGCGGCCGGGTGCGCTACCACGAGCCGCTCCGCTCGGCGCTCGTGCGCCATGTGGAGAAGGACCTCGGCCCGCTCGCGCTGCCGCAGATCCCCCCGGCGCTGACCCCGTTCCACGTCGCGGAGTACTTCCCCACGCAGATGGGGCCCTCGCCCTATCAGGACCCGCGCCAGCACGCGGTCGCCCTGTGCTACATCCTGCCGATGCAGGGCGAGTGCTCCCCGCGCCGCGATGCGCTCAGCCTCGACTGGCTGACCCCGGCCGAGGCGATCCGCGAGGACGTCGTCGCAGAGATGTGCCACGGCCAGGAGCACATCGTGCGCGCCGCCCTGGCCCACCTCGGCATCCTTCCCTGATGCACTGAGGCACCGAGGTTCTGAGGTTCTGAGAAGCCTGGGGTTCCGAGGCGCCTGGACCTGAAGGCTTGAGGGTTTGAACGCCTGAAGGTCTGCAGGGCCTGAAGATCTGGTGGACTGCAGTGCCTGAAGGTCTGGTGGTCCGAACACAGCGGTCCCGGCGCCCTCGCGCGCAGCCCGCCCCTCGAACTGCGCGGTATCCGAGACCGAGCGCGCAATTGCGCGTCACGTTCCGGATACCGCGCAGTTCGCCCATGAGTCCTCCCGTCCATGGGCCTTCTCGTCCACGGGTCCCCCCGTCCACGAGTCCCCCACGGACTGCACGGACCCCGCCTCTGCGCTATGCTCGTCCTCACGACAGGGGAGCGCCACCAGGGCGCTGAGAGTGCGAGCATCGCAGACCCTCGAACCTGACGCGGTTCATACCGCCGGAGGAAGTCGAGTCTCTTCATCCCCTCCTGCCATTCACAGGAGGATCCACCATGGCACCTTCATCGTCATTCCCCGAACCCGCGGACCGGGTTCCCGCGGACACTGCTCCCGCGGACTCCGTCTCCTCCGACCGAGTTCCCGCGGACACGGCTCCGTCCCCGGCCTCGGCCTCGGGCGCAGACGCGCGTCCGCCCACCCCGGAATCGGACCCCGCGCCGCCGAGCCGTCTGCGCTGGCGGGTCGTCGACATCGTCGTCGCCTCGGTGCTCGGCGTCGCGGTGGGCGTCGTGTTCTGGGTGTGGTCGACGGCCTGGTCGACGCTCTCGCTGCCGTTCCTCGCCTTCCCGCCCGCCGCGGGCCTGCTCACCGGCGTGTGGGTGCTCGCCGGGCCGCTCGGCGCGATGATCATCCGCCGCCCCGGCGCCGCGCTCTACTGCGAGATCCTCGCCGCCGCCGTGTCCGCCGTGCTCGGCACCCAGTGGGGCATGCAGGTCCTCATCTCCGGCGCGCTCCAGGGCCTCGGCGCGGAGCTCGTCGTCCTCCTCTTCCTCTACCGCCGCTTCGGCCCGGTCGTCACCCTGCTCTCCGGACTCGGGGCCGGACTGTTCCTGGGCCTCGGCGAGAACCTCATGTACAACACCGAATGGCAGCCGGCCTGGCAGCTCGTCTACCTCGCCGCGGCCGGCGTCTCTGGGCTCGTGCTCGCCGGGGGCGGCACCCTGCTGGCGGTCCGGGCGCTGCGCCGCACCGGGGTGCTCGCCCCGCTCGCCTCCGGCCGCACCGCCGCCGAGGTGTGAGCCGGCCGATGCGCACCACCGGCCGCCCGGCCCCGGCAGTGAGCACCTCCCGGGGGCCTGCGGTCATCACCGCCCGCGGCTACGGCTGGCGGCACGCCGGCCGGAAGGCGCCCGCGCTCGCCGACATCGACCTCGCCGTGCCCGCCGGTCAGCGGGTGCTCCTCGTCGGCGCCTCGGGCTCGGGGAAGTCGACGCTCCTCCACGCGCTCACCGGAGTGCTGCCGGCCGACTCCGGGCACCGCACCGGGGAGCTGCTCGTCGACGGCCGTCATCCCGATCCAGCGCGCGGCCGCTCCGGGCTCGTCCTCCAGGATCCCGAATCCCAGGTGATCCTCGCCCGGGCCGGGGACGACGCGGCCTTCGGGATGGAGAACCTCGGGATCGACCCCGCTGACATCTGGCCGCGCGTCGACGCCGCGCTGCACACCGTCGGCCTCGGTCCGGGCGGAGCCGCCGCTGCCGAGGCGCGCGCCCGGCTCACCCGCACCCTGTCCGGCGGGCAGAAGCAGCGCCTCGCGCTCGCCGGGGTGCTCGCGATGGAACCGGGGCTCATCGCACTCGACGAGCCGACGGCGAACATTGACCCCGCCTCGGCCCCGGTGCTGCGCGATGCCGCGCTCCGCGCGCAGGCGGTCACCGGGGCCACCCTCCTCGTCGTCGACCATCGCGTGGACCTGTGGTGCGATCACGTCGACCGCGTCGTCGTCCTCGACCGGTCGCGGATCGTCGCCGATGGCACCCCGGACCTCCTCACCGACCCCGGACTCCGCGACCTGCTGCGCACCGCAGGCGTCCGCATCCCCGGCACTCCCCCGCCACCGGCACGACGGCCCGCCGCCGGAGGGGAGGCGCTGCTCACCGCCCGCGACCTGGCCGTCACCCGTCCCGGCCGGCGGGAACCCGTCGCAGGCGGCATCGACCTCACGCTCTGCGCCGGCACGGCGACCGCGCTCGTCGGGCCGAACGGAGCGGGGAAGTCGACGACCGCGCTCACCCTCGGCGGGCTGCTGCGCCCGGCGGCCGGCGCGATCCGGGCGACCGACGCGCTGCTCCGCACCCACCGGCCGGTCCCCCGCCGCAGGGAACCGGCCGCGTGGCGCTCGCGCGAGCTCGTCACCCGCATCGGCTCGGTGTTCCAGGAGCCCGAGCACCAGTTCCTCACCGACTCGGTCGCCTCCGAGCTCGCCTTCGGACTCCACCGGGCCAGGCTCCCCGAGGCGCGGATCCGGGACCGGGTCGAGGAGCTGCTCGGCGTGCTGCGCCTCGCGCACCTCGCCCGCGCCCACCCCCACACCCTGTCCGGTGGGGAGAAGCGGCGGCTGTCCGTGGCGTGCATGCTCGCCTGCTCGCCGCCCCTGCTCGTCCTCGACGAGCCCACGTTCGGGCAGGATGCCGCGACCTGGGAGGGGCTGCGCCTGCTGCTCACCGCGGAGCTCGACCGCGGGACCGGGATCCTCCTCGTGTCCCACGACGAGCCGTTCATCGCAGCGCTCGGGGCGCACGAGCACCCCGTCGGGGTGCGCACGGCGGAGGGCGCGGCATGAGCACACTCGCACCCCGGGCCACGCCGCTTGTGCGCTGCAACCCGGTGACCAAGCTCGCGGCCGGGTTCATCCTCATGTTCGCCGTCCTGCTCAGCGTCGACGTCGTGTCCGCCGGGGTGCTCCTCCTGCTCGAGCTCGCGCTCCTGCCGCTCGCCGGCCTGCCGTGGCGCACCGTCGTGGGTCGGACGTGGTTCCTCCCGATCATCGCGCTCACCGGCGGCTGGAGCACTGCGCTGTTGGCGGAGAAGACCGGGGCGACCGTCGTCGACCTCGGTCCGGTGCTCCTGACCGCGGACTCGCTCACGGCCGGGGCGGCGATCGGCCTGCGCACCATGGCGCTCGCGCTGCCGGCGGTCGTGCTCCTCGCCACGATCGACCCCACGGATCTGGCCGACGGGCTCATCCAGAAGCTCCGCGTGTCGGAGCGCTTCGCCCTGGCGGCGCTCGCTGCCGGGCGGCTCGTCTCCCTGTGGATCGCGGAGTGGCAGGTGCTGCGGATGGCGCGGCGGGCGCGCGGGGTCGGCGGTTCCGGGCCGCTGTCCCACCTCGGCGCGTTCTTCCCGGTGATGTTCGCCCTCCTGGTCCAGGCGATCCGTCGCGGCACCCGCCTGGCGATGGCGATGGAGGGGCGCGCGTTCGGGGCCCCGGGCCGCACCTGGGCCAGGACCTCGCGCTTCGCCGCGCGCGACCTCGGGCTCCTCGCCGGGGCACTGCTCATGGCCGCGACCGCCGTGGGCGCGGCGATCGCGACGGGCTCCTGGAACCTCATCGTGTGAGATGCGCCCGGGGCGTGGGGGCGCGGGCGGTGCGGCGCGGCTGACCGAACTGCGGAGTATCCGAAAGCGGGCGCGCAATTGCGCGTCGCGTTCTGGATACTCCGCAGTTCGACGGTGAGGGCGCGCGAGTGAGCGGCCAGGTGGGGGCGCGTGTCACCGAGTGACGGGCGCGGTCGCCCTACCGAGTGATGAGAGCGACGCTGTGGGCGACGGTGAACCAGGCGTCGGGGCCCTCGCCCCAGCTGCGCCAGCCGTCCGCGATGCGCTCGAGCTCCTCCTGGGAGGCGAAGCCGTAGGCCACGATGTCCTCGGCGAGCGCGGTGCGTGAGACGCGGTCGGCCCAGGTCTGGGACCACCAGCCGCAGTCCTCCGGGTTCGCGAACACCCACGGCCGGGACAGGTAGTCGACGGCGGCCGGCCCGTGGCCGAGCACCCGCGGTGCCGCGGCGTTCGTCCAGGCGCGGAGGAACACCCCGGCGTCGGGCTCGCCGCCGTTGCGGCGCGCGGTCTCCCGGTAGAGCTCGAGCCAGCGGCCGATCTCCGGGGACTCGGGGTGCCAGCGGAAGCCGGCGTAGTCGGATTCGGTGACGGACACGGTGCCGCCCGGGCGGACCACGCGGATCGCCTCGGCGAGCGCGGTGACCGGATCCGCGACGTGCTGGAGCACCTGGTGGATGTGGACGGCGTCGAAGGAGGCGTCCGCGAAGGGCAGCGCGTGGCAGTCGGCGACGACGACGTCGATCGTGTCGATGCCGCGCCGCTGCGCCTCCCCGCGGGTGAGCGCGGCGCTCTCCTCGGCCCGCTCCACCGCGGTCACGTGCGCCACGTGCCCGGCGAGGTCGCAGGTGATCGTGCCGGCGCCGGAGCCGATGTCGAGGATCCGCATCCCGGGCTCGAGGCGTGCGAGCAGGTCCGGTGCGCAGCGCTGCGCGGTCCGCCACGAGTGGGAGCGGATCACCGATTCCGCGTACCCGTGGGTGTACTTCGGCTGTGCGCTCATCGCAGCTCCTTCAGCAGGTCCTTGAACCAGGCCCGCCAGTCCTCGACGGCGCCTGCGCTGTCCAGTCTGCTGATCTGGAAGGCCGCCGTGCTCCGGACATCCGCACTGCGGACAGTGCTGCCGGACGCTTCACCCGTACCGCCGGCGGGTGTGGCGCCGCGGGCCGGCGCCTTGGCACCGATCGTGGCGGTCACGCGGGGGCCGTCGGCGAGTCTCGCCCCCCAGTACCGCCACTTCTCCGAGCCCGAGGTGGTGGGCTCCTCGGCGAAGGGCACGTCGCCGAGCCCGGTCCGGCCCGCCATGAGGGCCTCGACCGCAGTGAGCGCGGCATCGGGATCGCCCGGCACCGTCTTCGACACGCTCACCTGGAAGGTCCCATCCCCCGACTGGCCGGGCACCCGGCGCCCGATCTGCTGCTCATAGGCGACCGCCGCGCTCTGCGCCCACCAGCCGGCGTTGTCGACGAGATCGCGGACGAGCGCGTGCGCAGCCTCCGCGAGTCCCGCATGGTCGGCCTCGGCACCGCCTGCGTGATCGAGGGCTGCGGTGATATCCGACCAGCTCAGGCCGGTCGCGTTCGCGATGGCGGCGGTGCTGCCGGGACGGGTGCTCATGGCGGAGTCCTCTCATCGGGGTGTTCTGGCGGTGGGGTGGATCGGCGAAGGGTTCTCGCCGTTCAAGGGGCAGCGGCACCGAGTGGCCGGGACACCGAGCGCGGGATTCCGCACCGAGGAGCACGATCCCCGCAACCGGCGCACCGGTCCCGGATCGACCGCAGCGGCACCGCCACCCTCCCTGCGGGAACGGCAGAGATCCCAGCGGATGCGGCGGCATAACCCCCTGCGGATCCGACATGGCCGTGGTCAGGCGGGTCTTTCCGCGACGGCGACGAGGAAGTCCCCCGGCGGGGTGAACGGCCGCAGCGTCCAGGTGGAGAAGCGCGCGGTGACGGAGAGCCCGGCGCCGGCGAGATCGGCCTCGAAGTCCTCGAACGCGTACCCGCGCCCGGCGCCGAACCCGCATACCAGGCGGCCGCCGCGGCGCAGCGCGCCAGCGAGGTTGCCCATGACCGCCGCGCGGCTGGCCGGATCGAGGAAGGTCATGACGTTGCCGGCCGAGACGATGATGTCGAACCCCTCGTGGGCGCCGCCGTCGAGCGCCGCGAGGTCGAACTCGGCGATGTCACCGACAAACCAGTCGGCGGCCGGGTAGGTCTCCTGCGCCTCGGCGATGAGGTAGTCGTCGAGGTCGACGCCCACCACCTCGTGGCCGCGCTCGGCGAGGTAGCCTCCGACGCGGCCGGTGCCGCAGCCGGCGTCGAGGATGCGGCTGCGCCTCTCGGCCATCGCATCGATGAAGCGCGCCTCGCCGTCGAGGTCGCGCCCGTCGGCGGCGAGGTCGCGCCAGCGCTGCGCGTAGCGCGCCGAGTGCTCGGGGTCGCGCTCCCGCATCCGATCCCATATGTGCGAGTACGTCATGCGGTCATCCTACGGACCCGGAGCCCCGCCTGCCCGGGTCCGCGGCCGGCACGAGCTCGGCGAAGACCTCTGCGAGCACGTCGACGACGTGGGAGATCGCGGGCTGGTCGGCCATCGCCTCGTGCACGAGGACGACGATCCGCCTGCCCCCGGCACTCCACCCGGGGACGAGCCGGGCGGTCGACGGCGCGAGCGACATCGTCACGGGCGTGGCGAGCGAGAAGCCCATTCCGCTGCCGACCATCGCGAGGGCCACGGCCGAATCGACGACGATGTGTGACTCCCGCGGCGCGATGCCGAGCTCCGCGCACGCGAAGCGCATCGCCCGGCCGAACGTCGAGTCGTTGCGCGGGAGGATCCACGAGCCATCGGCGAGATCCGCGGCGGTCGGGTCGGGCAGGTGGGAGGCGGTGACGACATTGAATGCCTCTTCGCGGACGGTCCGCATGAGCAGCCCTCGCTGCGGGGCGAGCGGGGACGAGGGATAGTCGATGCCGATCCCGACGTCGATCCGCCCCTCGAGCACCGCCGAGGGCATGATCTCGACGTCGACCTCGCGCGCCTGGAGACCGATCCCGGAACCGGCGAGCTTGGCGGCGGCGGGGCCGAACGCCACGACCGAGGCGGATCCGAACACCCCGAGGGTGACCCCGTGGAGGCTGTCGTCGACCCTGCCGCGGATCGCCTCGGCGGCCTGCGCCTCGGCGGCGAGGATCGCCCGCGCACGGCCGAGCAGCAGCCGCCCGGCCTCGGTGAGGGTGAGCGTGCGGCCCGAGCGGACGACGAGGTCGGTCCCGACGACCCGGCGCAGCGCGCTCATGTGCTGGCTCACCGCCCCGGGCGTGTAGCCGAGCAGGCGGGCGGCCGCGGTCATCGTCCCATGGTCGGCCACCGCGACGAAGGTGCGGAGCTGGCCGAGCGACCAATTCATCGTCCACTGCATGGTGAGAGCCTACCTTTCAGTGTTACTGACAGAACAGTTGACGATTGTTCGCTTGTCTCAACGATGACGAGACCCCACGATGGGAGCACAGCGAACGTGATGCGCCTCACACGCATCCCGGGCCGGGCGCGACCGCGCCCCGCTCGGCACCGAGTTCCCAGACCGCGGGAGGATCGATGACCACGGGATCAACCCCACAGGTGGCTCCGACGCACGCCTCCGTCGTCATCGTCGGCGGCGGCATCATGGGCACGGCCACGGCCCACTACCTCGCCGAGGCCGGGGTCGAGGACGTCGTCCTCGTCGAGCGCGACGAGCTCGGCTCCGGCTCGACCTCGAAGGCCGCCGGGGGCCTCCGCTCCCAGTTCTCCGACGAGGTCAACATCGCGCTCGGCGCGCGCAGCCTCGAGACGTTCCGGCGGTTCCGCTCCGATTTCGACCAGGACATCGACCTCGTGACGAGCGGCTACCTGTTCCTCCTCGACGACGAGGAGGACGCCGCGCGGTTCGAGCGCAACGTCGCGCTCCAGCAGTCGCTCGGCCAGAGCTCCCGGATGGTCACCGTCGCCGAGGCCGCCGAGCTCTCCCCCGTCATCAGCACCGCCGGCCTCGTGGGCGGGGCCTTCAACCCCGACGACGCGCACTGCACCCCCGAGGCCGCGGTCGCCGGATTCGCCCGCGCGGCCCGCCGCCGCGGCGTCACCGTCCTCAGGCACACCGAGGTCACCGACATCGTCGTCGAGGACGGCGCGGTGACCGGGGTCGAGACGAGCCGCGGCCCGATCACCACCTCGGCCGTGGTGTGCGCCGCAGGCGCCTGGTCGCAGGCGCTCGGTGCGATGGCCGGGGTCGAGCTGCCGGTCACCCCGCTGCGCCGCCAGATCATGGTCACCGAGCCGGTCGACTTCGACGCCCGGAAGCTGCCGTTCACCATCGACTTCTCGACCTCGTACTACTTCCACTCCGAGGGCGACGGACTGCTCATGGGCGCTCCCGAGCTCACCGACGTGCGCGAGTTCGACACCCACCGCGATCCGGAATGGATCGAGCACCTGAGTCGGCTCATCGCCCACCGGACGCCCGCCCTCGAGGACGTGTGCATCCGCCGCGGCTGGGCGGGCCTGTACGAGTGCTCGCCGGACCACAACGCGCTCATCGGCTCCGCCGTGGACGTCGACGGCTTCCTCTACGCCTGCGGGTTCTCCGGTCACGGATTCCTCCAGGGGCCGGCGGTCGGCGAGGTCCTGCGCGACCTCTACCTCGGCCGGGAGCCCTTCGTCGACATCTCCCCGATGAGCGTCGAGCGCTTCGCCGCGGACGCCCTGCGGGTGGAGCTCAACATCGTGTGAGCCATGGCACCATGGCACCAGACCGAACCCAGCACCGATCCCGTTCAGAGAGGACACCCCACCCCATGACCGCTCCTTCCACCGCGACCGCCCTGCCCGGCCACGACGCGATCCTGGACCTCGCCCGCAGCGGGCTCTCCGCCTGCGGGGTCGACCTCGACTCCCTGCTCGCCGGCGATGGGGCCGGCGGTGAGACGATCACGCTGCGCTCCCCCATCACCGGTCAGGTGCTCGGACAGCTCCCGGCGGACTCCCCCGAGTCCGCCGGTGACACGATCGGGAAGGCGCACGAGGCGTTCCTCGCCTGGCGCGACGTCCCCGCACCGGTCCGCGGCATGGTCGTCCAGCGCTGGGGACAGCTCCTCACCGAGCACAAGGAGGACCTCGCCAAGCTCGTCACCCTCGAAGCCGGGAAGACCCCGTCCGAGGCCGCCGGCGAGGTGCAGGAGATGATCGACATCTGCGAGCTCGCCGTCGGGCAGTCCCGGCAGCTGTTCGGCAAGACCCTGCCGAGCGAGCGGCCCGGCCACCGGCTCATGGAGACCTGGCACCCGCTCGGCGTCGTGGGCATCATCTCCGCCTTCAACTTCCCCGTCGCGGTCTACTCGTGGAACACCGCGCTCGCGCTCATCTGCGGCGACTCCGTGGTGTGGAAGCCCTCGGAGGTGTCGACGCTGTCGGCGATCGGTGCGAACGCGCTGCTCGCCCGCGCGATCGAGGAGCACGACGGTCCGGCCGGGCTCAACGGGCTGCTCATCGGCGAGCGCGCGATCGGCGAGCCGCTCGTCGACGACCCGCGCGTCGAGCTCGTGTCCGCCACCGGCTCCGTCCGGATGGGTCGCGAGGTCGGCCCGCGCGTGGCACAGCGGTTCGGCCGCTCGCTCCTCGAGCTCGGCGGCAACAACGCCGCGATCGTCACCCCGAGCGCGGACATCGACCTCGCGCTGCGCGGCGTGGTGTTCGCCGCCGCCGGCACCGCAGGACAGCGCTGCACCACCCTGCGCCGGCTCATCGTCCACTCCGACATCGCCGGAGAGCTCGTCGACAAGATCGTCGCCGCCTACGGCACCCTGAGCATCGGCTCGCCGACCGCCGACGGCGTGCTCGTCGGCCCGCTCGTCAACCAGGCGTCCTTCGAGCGGATGCAGGAGTCGCTGCGCGCCGCCGAGGCCCAGGGCGGGGAAATCCTGTGCGGCGGGAAGCGCGTGCTCGAGGACGAGGCGGCCGACGCCTTCTACGTCGAGCCCGCGGTCGTGCGGATGCCGGGGCAGACGGAGATCGTCGAGGAGGAGACCTTCGCGCCGATCCTCTACGTCATGGAGTACACCGACTTCGACGCCGCGATCGAGCTCAACAACGCGGTGCCGCAGGGACTGTCCTCGGCGATCTTCACCTCCGAGCTGTCCGAGGCTGAGCGGTTCATCGCGCGCTCGGACACCGGCATCGCGAACGTCAACATCGGCACCTCGGGTGCGGAGATCGGCGGCGCGTTCGGCGGTAACAAGGAGACCGGCGGCGGCCGCGAGTCCGGCACGGATTCGTGGCAGGCCTACATGCGGCAGGCGACGAACACGATCAACTACTCCGGCGAGCTGCCGCTCGCACAGGGGGTCGAGTTCCTCTGAGTCCGGATCGCTGCGGGCGCGGGTGATCCGCCGCGCGCAGCCCACCGCCGATGCCGCCGTTCCCTCCGGGGAGCGGCGGCATCGGCGTGTCCGGGCCGCGTGCCAGACTGATGACCATGGCGTACACGTGCACCGAATGCGGTCATTCGAACCCCAAGTGGCTCGGCCGCTGCCCCCAGTGCCAGGCGTGGGGCACCTTCGAGGAGACCGGACCCGCTGCGAGCACGGTGCGGACGAAGGCCAAGGCCGCTCCGGCGGGACGCCGGGCGGCACCGATCACCGGGGTCGACGGCACGCTGGCCCGCGCCCGGCCCACCGGCGTCGGCGAGTTCGACCGCGTGCTCGGCGGGGGCCTCGTCCCCGGGGCGGTGATCCTCCTCGCCGGCGAGCCCGGTGTCGGCAAGTCGACCCTGCTCCTCGACGTCGCCGCCCGCACCGCACGCACCGCCGGCCGGGCGCTCTACGTCACCGGCGAGGAGTCCGCGGGGCAGGTGCGGCTGCGGGCGGAGCGGATCGGCGCACTCGAGGACGACCTGCTCCTCGCCGCGGAGACCGACCTCGGCGTGGTGCTCGGGATGATCGGCACGGAGCAGCCCGATCTCCTCGTCATCGACTCGGTGCAGACGCTCGCCTCGAGCGACGTCGACGGGGTGCCCGGCGGGGTCACCCAGGTGCGCGAGGTCGCCGCCGGGGTCATCCGGGCGGCCAAGGACCACGGCATCCCCACGATCCTCGTGGGCCACATCACCAAGGACGGCACCGTCGCCGGGCCCCGGCTGCTCGAGCACCTCGTCGACGTCGTGTGCGGATTCGAGGGCGACCGGCACTCCCGGCTGCGTCTGCTGCGCGCGACGAAGAACCGGTTCGGGCCCACCGACGAGGTCGGCTGCTTCGACATGACGGAGAAGGGGATCGAGAGCCTCGCCGACCCCTCGGGGCTGTTCCTCTCCCGCTCGAACACCCGGGCTCCGGGGACGTGCCTGGCGGTGAGCCAGGAGGGCAGACGGCCGATGGTCGTCGAGGTGCAGGCCCTCGTCGAGGAGGCCACCGGCGGCAGTCCGCGGCGCACGGTGAGCGGGGTCGACGGCAACCGGGTGGCGATGAACATCGCCGTGACCTCGAAGTACACGAAGCTCGGCAAGCACGACGTGTTCGTCGCGACGGTGGGCGGGGCGCGGGTGGCCGAACCCGCCGCAGACCTCGCCGTGTGCCTCGCGCTCGTGTCCGCCGCGGTGGACCGGCCGCTCTACTCCCGGCTCGTCGCGATCGGCGAGATCAGCCTGTCCGGGGAGATCCGGAACGTGCCGAACATCGGGCTGCGGCTCGCCGAGGCCGCGCGGCTCGGGGTGACGAACGCGGTCGTCGCCCGCGGGGCGCTCGAGAACGTCGGCGTGCCGCCCGGGATGCGGGTGAAGGAGTGCGAGACGGTGGTCGATGCCATCGAGCTCGTCATCACCGGGGCACCGGCCGCGCATCAGTCGACTGCGGGTGCGGCAGCCGCGGGTTCGGCAGCTGCGACCTCGGGCCCGGCGGGTACGACCTCGGGGGCGGCAGCCGCTGGTGCGGGCTCGGTGGCTGGCCGCGCGGCAGCTGCGGGTCGGGCGGGCTCCGGGGAGGCAACCGGCGAGTAACCAACGGTACTTGTCGAAACCGACGCCATTTCGAACTCCATTCGTTACCTGCGCCCCCGGAGCGGGAAGCACGCCGGTCGATAGGCTGGGGAAGTTGTCAGCTCTGTCCCGAAAGGCCGTTCGGTGCGCACCCATTCCAACCCGCACATCCTCGATCCGCAGTCGGACGAGGACCGCGCGAGCCGCGATCTGCTGCTCTCGACCCTCGCCGCCGCAGCCCCGGGCACCGAGCTCCGCGACGGCCTCGAGCGCATCCTCCGCGGACGCACCGGCGCACTCATCGTGCTGGGGAGCTCCCGGGTGGTCGAGTCGATCTCCACCGGCGGCTTCCCCATCGACATCGAGTTCTCCGCCACCCGGCTGCGCGAGCTCGCGAAGATGGACGGTGCGATCGTCCTCGATCGCAATGCCTCCCGCATCCACTCCGCCGGAGTGCAGCTGCTCCCCGACCCCTCGATCGAGACGACCGAGTCCGGCACCCGCCACCGCACCGCCGAGCGCGTGGCCAAGCAGACCGGATTCCCCGTGATCTCGGTGAGCCAGTCGATGCAGATCGTCCAGATCTACGTCCACAACAGCCGCCACGTCCTCCAGGTCTCCGACCGGATCCTGTCCCACGCGAACCAGGCGCTCGACACCCTCGAACGGTACAAGTCGCGCCTCGACGAGGTCACCGCGACCCTGACCTACCTCGAGGTCGTCGACCGGGCCACCCTCGCCGACGTCCTCGTCGTCCTCCAGCGGCAGGAGATGGTGCGCCGGATCTCCGCGGAGATCTCCACCTACATCCTCGAGCTCGGCGAGGACGGGCGCCTCGTCACCCTCCAGCACGAAGAGCTCATGGGGTCGTTCGGCAACGTGCAGTTCAACCTGCTCCGCGACTACATCGACGCGATCCCCGAGCACGCGGAGATCGCCCGGGTCATGGACAACCTCACCCGACTGTCGGGCAGCGAGCTCGTCGACATCGATGTCGTCGCCCGCTCGATCGGCGCCTCGGCGGCGAGCGAGTCGCTCGATCGTCACGTGTACCCGCTCGGCTACCGCGTGCTGTCCTCGATCCGACGGGTCCCCTCACTCGTCGTCGACCGGCTCGCCGAGCACTTCGGTCGCTTCACCGAGCTCCTCGCCGCCGACGTCACCGAGCTCAAGTCCGTCGAGGGCGTGGGCGAGCACCGGGCGCGGATCGTCCGCGAAGGGCTCAACCGGATCGTCGAGGAGGCCACCGAGGGCTGAGCGGCTGAGTCCGCGGTTCAGCCCGCGGTTCAGCCCTCGCCGTCGTCTGCGGCGGGTTCCTCCTCGGAGCTCTCCTCCTCGGTGGGTTCGGGCACGACGATCTCGAACGCCACCGGTTCGCTCTTCGCGTCGCCGAGCTCGGTGACGAGTTCGTACTTCCCGCCCTCGAACCCCTCGGCCATCCGGTTGCAGTCGGAGTCGACCCGCTCCATGTTCCAGGTCAGCGCCGAGCGCTTCTCGGAGCCGGCGGCGAAGACCACCTCGGCCTCGGCGGCGTCGCCGTCGGCCTCGGGATCGGCGCAGTAGTCCGAGCTCCACACCGTCTCGCCGTCGCGGCGGACGGAGAAGGTCTGCTCCGCGGTGCCGACGGAGATGATGCATGCGGCGTCGTGGGTGTTCGTGACGACGAGCTCGAGGGTCGCCGTGGAGCCCGGCTCATAGGACTCCGCATCCGTCTCCGCGGACACCGCGATCGCCTCGGTGGGGCACTTCCCGCTCGCGTCGTCGCCGCTGGGCATCGGTGCGGTGGGCTCGGCGGTCTCGGTCGGCGCCGCGACCGGTTCCTCGGAGGGCTGGCGCAGCGCCTGCACGATGACGACGAGCGAGACGACGATGACCGCGAGGATGAGGGCGGCGAGGATCCCGACGGTGAGGCGCCGGCGGCGATAGGTCGCCGACATGTCGCGCCCGCCCGGGGGACGTCCGCCACCGGCTCCCCCGCCGCGGCCGCCCGATCGCTGGGGGCGCGCCCCTGCGGTGCCGGTCCGGCGGCTGGTCGCGCCGCTCTTCGCCGCGGCCGCGGGGGTCTTCCGCCCACTAGACTTCCCGGAGGCGGAGCCGGAGCTGCGCGACCCGGCCCCGCGACCGGCGGACGAGGAGCGGCCGGCTCCACCGGAGCCTGCGGACCCCCCTGTGCGACGCGCGCCGGAGCGACCGGACGAGCGCGGGGGTTCGGAACCTGGGCCACAGGACGAAGGAGACATCATTCAGAGAGTAGATCGGCCGGAGCGAAAGCCGGGACAGACACTCCGCACCCCGGAGGATTCCCGGCTCCAGCGGGTCCGCACGACGGTGGTCGACTGGTTCGCCCGCCACGCCCGCGACCTGCCGTGGCGGGCGGCGGGGACCTCGGCCTGGGGCATTCTCGTGAGCGAGGTCATGTCGCAGCAGACCCCGATGGTGCGCGTCGCCCCGCGCTGGACGGAGTGGATGGACCGCTGGCCCACCCCGGCGGACCTCGCCGCCGCCTCCCCCGCCGAGGTGCTCCTCGCCTGGGACACCCTGGGCTACCCGCGCCGGGCCCTGCGGCTGCGCGAGACCGCCGTCGCGATCGCTGAGGAGCACGGGAACACCGTGCCCGTGGGCGAGGCTGCACTGCGCGCCCTCCCGGGGGTCGGCGACTACACCGCGGCGGCGGTGACCTCGTTCGCCCATCGCGCGCCGGCCACCGTCCTCGACGTCAACATCCGGCGGGTGCTCGGGCGCGTGTTCGCCGGTCGGTCGCACCCGACACCGGCACCCACCCGCAGGGAACGGGACTGGGCGGCGGCCCTCGTCCCGGGGACCGGTCACGTCGAGTGGAACGCCGGCCTCATGGAGCTCGGTGCTCTCGTGTGCACCTCGCGGAATCCCGACTGCGCGGCATGCCCGCTGCGCGGGGACTGCGACTGGTATGACGCCGGGCGGCCGATCGACCCGGCGCGCCGGCCGAGCACCCAGACCTGGCACGGCACCGACCGGCAGCTCCGGGGTGCGATCATGGCCGCTCTGCGCGCGGACCCGGACACGGAGGTGCCTGTGGCGCTGCTCGTCACGGAGACCGCCGACCTCGATCCCGAGGCGCTCACCGCGCTGCCGGATCCGGTCGAGGCAGCGGTGCTGCGCGTACGGGCGCTCGGCTCGGCCGAACGGGTGGCGCGGCTCGTCGCGGCACTCGTCGCCGACGGCCTCGCCGAGCGAACGGCCGGGGACGCCGGTGAGGAGCGCCTGCGCCTGCCGCGGTGAGGCGGTGACGCGCCTGCGATGGTGCCTGGCCTTCCCGGGCGCAGCGGGCGGGAGCAGCAGTGCGCAGAGGCGTGACTCGCTTGCGTTGGTGGCCCGCCCGCAACGGCGCCTGGCCGGCGGTGGCGACCGCACCTCGGGTGCGTCAGAGGTGCTTAAGCATCCGTGAGTTGCCGAGCGTGTTCGGCTTGACCCGCGCGAGGTCGAGGAACTCCGCGGTGCCCTCGTCGTGGGAGTGGAGGAGCTCGACGTACACCTCGGGTGACACCGGGGTGCCGGAGATCTCCTCGAAGCCGAGTGACTGGAAGAACCGGGTCTCGAAGGTCAGGCAGAACACCCGGGACACCCCGATGTCCCGCGCGTCGGCGAGGATCTGCTCCATGAGCGAGCGGCCGATCCCGCGGCCCCGGTAGTCCGGGTGGGTCGCCACGGTGCGCGCCTCGGCGAGGTCTTCCCACAGGACATGGAGGGCCGCGCACCCGACGACGACCTCGGGCCCGTCAGCGGGGCGGTCAACGACGAGCCGGAACTCCTGGAGGGACTCGAAGTAGTTGACCGGGTCCTTGGCGACGAGGATCCGCTCCTCGGCGAGGGGCTCGACGAGCGCCCGGATCGCTGCCACGTCCGGCGTCCGGGCCCGGCGGAGGAAGAGTCCGCTCGGCAGCTCGCGCGCTTCGGGCGCCGGAGGGGAGATCGGAGGTTGACCAGTCATCCGCCCATTCAACACCCGAGAGTGCAATTTCGGAAGGTTCCTGTGAGCCGATCCGCACGATTGTGCAAGGTCAGCGGGCCGGGACCGCGAACCCGACGTTTCAGCGAGCGGCGCGGAGCCCGCCTCGGACCAGGACGTCGCACGCCGGCTCGGTACCAAGGCTGCGTACCACTCGGGCATCACGTGCCATCACGGGTCCAGGCCCGAGGTGCCCCGAACTTCGCGTGCCGCCTCGGCCCCGGGCCCGAGGTGCCCCGGGCATCGCGTACCGCCTGGGCCCGACAGCGCAGATCCCGCGGCGCGACGGATGCGCCCCACCGCACTCGGATCCGACCGGGCACGGCCGCGCCGCCCCCAAACAGCAATTTCCTGCGGTTTCGTTCACAGAAACCGCAGGAAATTGCACTTTCAGGGGTGGGTCAGAGGGTGCGCTCGGCGCCTCCGGCCGCGGGGCCCTCGGACGACGGGGCGTCGCCCTCCGGATCCGCGTGCGAGGTGGCCGCCGCGTTGGCAGCACCCGCCTCCGGGATCGCTCCGCTCGAGTCCTCGGCGGACTCGTCGGCGCCCACGGCCACGGGTACCCGCGCGCTCTCGACGCCCTCGAAGGTGAACTTCGCGTCCGCCCCCTCGCCCTCGACGTCGACCTTGACGGTCTGGCCGGAGCGGAGCTCGTCGAACAGGATCCGCTCGGAGAGCTGGTCCTCGATCTCGGACTGGATGGTGCGGCGCAGCGGGCGCGCACCGAGGACCGGATCGTAGCCGCGCTCGGCGAGCAGGTTCTTCGCCTCCTGCGTGACCTCGACCTTCATGCCCTTGTCCGCCAGACGCTCGTCGAGACGGGCGAGGAACAGGTCGACGATCTTGACGATCTCCGGCTTGCTCAGCTGCGGGAACACGATGGTGTCGTCCACGCGGTTGAGGAACTCCGGCCGGAAGTGCTGCTTGAGCTCGTCGTTGACCCGCTGCTTCATCCGCTCGTACGAGGTCGTGGTGTCGCCCTCGACCTGGAAGCCGAGCTGCTGACCCTTGGCGATGTCACGGGTGCCGAGGTTCGTGGTCATGATGATGATGGTGTTCTTGAAGTCCACCTCACGACCCTGTGAATCCGTCAGACGCCCGTCCTCGAGGATCTGCAGCAGCGAGTTGAAGATGTCCGCGTGCGCCTTCTCGACCTCGTCGAAGAGGACCACGGAGAACGGCTTGCGCCGCACCTTCTCGGTGAGCTGGCCGCCCTCCTCGTACCCGACGTAGCCGGGGGGCGAGCCGAACAGCCGCGACACCGTGTGCTTCTCCGAGAACTCGCTCATGTCGAGCGAGATGAGCGAGGACTCGTCGCCGAACAGGAACTCCGCGAGCGCCTTGGCGAGCTCGGTCTTGCCGACGCCGGTGGGGCCGGCGAAGATGAACGAGCCCGAGGGGCGTTTGGGGTCCTTGAGGCCGGCGCGCGTGCGGCGGATCGCCCGGGACACCGACTTGATGGCGTCCTCCTGGCCGATGATCCGCTTGTGCAGCTCGTCCTCCATGCGGAGCAGCCGGGCCGACTCCTCCTCGGTGAGCTTGAAGATCGGGATGCCGGTCGCCGAGGCGAGCACATCGGCGATGAGCTCCTCGTCGACGATGGCCGAGCCGTTCTTCGCCCCCGAGCGCCAGTCCTTCTCGGCCTGGTCGCGCTGGGTCTGGAGCTTCATCTCCGCATCGCGCTCGTTCGCGGCGAGCTCGAAGTCCTGCGCGTCGATCGCCGCCTCCTTGCGGTGGCGGGCCTCGACGATCTTCTCCTCGAGCTCCTTGATCTCCGGCGGGGTCGACAGCCGCGAGATCCGCAGCTTCGCACCGGCCTCGTCGATGAGATCGATCGCCTTGTCCGGCAGGAACCGGTCGTTGATGTAGCGATCGGAGAGGTTGACCGCGCCGGCGAGCGCGCTGTCGGTGATCGTCACCTTGTGGTGCGACTCGTAGCGGTCCCGCAGTCCCTCGAGGATCTTGATGGCGTCGGACAGCGAGGGCTCCGGCACCTGGATCGGCTGGAACCGGCGCTCGAGCGCGGCGTCCTTCTCGATGTTCTTGCGGTACTCGTCGAGGGTGGTGGCACCGATCGTCTGGAGCTCGCCGCGGGCGAGCATCGGTTTGAGGATCGAGGCCGCGTCGATCGCACCCTCCGCCGCACCGGCGCCCACAAGGGTGTGGATCTCGTCGATGAAGAGGATGATGTCCCCGCGGGTGCGGATCTCCTTGAGCACCTTCTTCAGGCGCTCCTCGAAGTCACCGCGGTAGCGGGAGCCGGCGACGAGCGACCCGAGGTCGAGCGTGTAGAGCTGCTTGTCCTTGAGGGTCTCCGGCACCTCGTCGTTGACGATCTTCGCGGCCAGGCCCTCGACGACGGCGGTCTTGCCCACGCCGGGCTCGCCGATGAGGACGGGGTTGTTCTTGGTCCGGCGCGAGAGCACCTGCATGACCCGCTGCATCTGCTCCTCGCGGCCGATGACCGGATCGAGCTTGCCCTCGCGGGCGGCGGCGGTGAGGTTGCGTCCGAACTGATCGAGCACGAGCGAGCCGGAGGGGGTGCCCTCCTCGCGTCCGCCGGCGGACACCGGCTCCTTGCCCTGGTAGCCCGAGATGAGCTTGATGACTTCCTGGCGCACGCGGCCGAGGTCCGCGCCGAGCTTGACGAGCACCTGCGCGGCGACGCCCTCGCCCTCGCGGATGAGGCCGAGGAGGATGTGCTCGGTGCCGATGTACGTGTGGCCGAGCTGGAGGGCCTCGCGGAGGCTGAGCTCGAGGACCTTCTTGGCGCGCGGGGTGAACGGGATGTGCCCGCTGGGCGCCTGTTGCCCCTGTCCGATGATCTCGGTGACCTGGTCGCGGACCTGGTCGAGGGAGATGCCCATGCCTTCGAGGGCCTTGGCGGCGACGCCCTCGCCCTCGTGGATGAGGCCGAGCAGGATGTGCTCGGTGCCGATGTAGTTGTGCTTGAGCAGCTTGGCCTCTTCCTGCGCCAAGACCACCACGCGACGGGCACGATCTGTGAACCGTTCGAACATTTGCCCCTCCTGAGTCTGTGGATTCCTACGACTCTAACCAGGCTCCGCCGCGATTTATTGCGGTTTCGCGGTCAGCCGAAACGGATTCGGCTCACGGCGTAATCGCGGCAGCGGCGGGTGCTGCGAGAGCCTGTGCGGCGTATCGCGGAGGGTGCGGGAACGTCGAACTGCGGGGTATCTTCCGATCTGCGCGCAATTGCGTGCAGATCGGAAGATACCCCGCAGTTCGGTGACGTGAGCGCTCAGCTGCGGCGTGACCCGCAGTTCGACGCTACGAGCGTCAGTGAGCGGCGTCGTAGGCCTCGAACACCTCGGCCGGGATGCGGCCGCGGTCGGACACGTCGTGCCCGTTCTCCCGCGCCCAGGCGCGGACGGTCGAGGTGTCGGCACCGGTGCGCGAGGCGCTGCCGGTCGACGACGACCGCCGCCGGCCGGCCGGCCGCTGACGGCCGGCCACGCGGCGGGCCTTCTCGATGTAGGGGGCGAGCGTCTCGCGGAGCTTCTCCGCGTTCGCGTTCGACAGCTCGATCTCGTAGCTGTGCTGGTCGAGGGAGAAGCTCACGGTCTCCGCGGCGTCGGTGCCGTCGATGTCGTCAGTCAGGACGAGTTTCATCTCGCGTGCCATGGACAGGGTCCTTTCCGTATTCCGGATCGGCCCCGCGGGCCGGCTCCGTCGATTCCGCAGCGCCGTCCGGGCGCGCGTCGACGTCATCGTTCTCCGCATAGAAGCGATCCATTTCCCGCCGCTCGATGCTGTCCGCACGCACAACCGATCTGATGACATACCAGAAGAGAAGTCCCACGCAGATCGAGGGGAGGAGAACTTTGACGTATTCCATATCGAATCCTAACCGACGAATACCGACGATGCGAAAGAGCGGGCGAGAATATGATCTTGATTACACAGGAATTCGCGGGAATCGAAATTCCATTTCATCTGTCGAATCACTTCTCGAGCGGTTTAACGAGCGGGAAGAGCACCGTCTCCCGGATGCCCAGGCCGGTGAGCGCCATGAGCAGCCGGTCGATCCCCATGCCCATGCCGCCGCTCGGCGGCATGCCGTACTCCATCGCCATGAGGAACTCCTCGTCGACGGCCATCGCCTCGTCGTCGCCGCGGGCGGCGTCGCGGGCCTGCGCCTCGAAGCGCTCCCGCTGGATCACGGGGTCGATGAGCTCGGAGTATCCCGTGGCGAGCTCGAACCCGCGGACGTAGAGATCCCACTTCTCCACGACGCCCGGCTTGGACCGGTGCTCGCGGGTGAGCGGCGAGGTGTCGACCGGGAAGTCGACGACGAAGGTCGGTGCCCACAGGCGATCGGAGTAGAAGTGCTCCCACATCTCCTCGACGTATTTGCCGTGGCCGCGGAATACGCCCTCGAGATCGATCTCGAAACGCTCGGCGATTTCCGCGAGCTCGCCGACGGTGGTCTCCGGGGTGATCTGCTGCCCGACTTCCTCGGACAGCGAATCGTACATGCTCACGACCGCCCATTCGCCGCCGAAATCGTATTCGGTACCGTCGGACAGGGTGACCTGCATAGAACCGGTCGCGTCGCGGGCCGCATTCTGAATGAGCGTCTTCGTGAGATCAGCGATGGAATGATAATCGCCATATGCCTGATATGCCTCGAGCATGGCGAATTCCGGCGAATGCGTCGAATCGGCGCCCTCGTTGCGGAAATTGCGGTTGATCTCGAACACGTTGTCGAGACCGCCCACCACGGCGCGCTTGAGGAAGAGCTCCGGCGCGATCCGCAGGTACAGCTCCATGTCGTAGGCGTTCATGTGCGTGGTGAACGGACGGGCGGCGGCCCCGCCGTGGAGCGTCTGGAGCATCGGGGTCTCGATCTCCATGAAGCCCGACTCGTCGAAGGTGCGCCGCAGGGAGATCATGACGTCCGAGCGGAGCTTCACCGCCTGGCGCGCTGCATCGCGGGTGATGAGGTCGATGTAGCGCTGACGCACGCGGGTCTCGTCGGTGAGCTCGGTGTGGAGCGCGGGAAGCGGCCGGAGCGCCTTCGCCGCGAGCTTCCACTCCGTGGCCATGACCGACAGCTCGCCGCGCTTGGACTTGATGACCCGTCCGGTGAGGAACACGTGATCGCCGAGGTCGACGTCGGACTTCCACGCGTCGAGGCGGTCCTTGCCGACCTCCTTCTGCGAGAGCATGCCCTGGAGCCGGGTGCCGTCACCGGCCTGGAGGGTGACGAAGCAGAGCTTCCCGGTGTTGCGGAAGAACACGACGCGGCCGGCGACGGCGACGACGTCCTCGGTCTCCTCCCCATCCTCGAGGTCGGGGTGGGCGGCGCGCACCTCGGCCAGGGTGTGGGTGCGCGGCACCGCGACCGGGTACGGCTCGTCCCCCTCGGCGAGCAGCCGGGCGCGCTTGTCCTTGCGGATGCGAAGCTGTTCGGGATCGAGGTGGTCCGGGGCATCGGCCGAGGCGTCCTCGGCCTGGGCGGGAACGTGTTCTGGCATGATCCCAAGGCTACCGCCTGGCCCGGGCACGACAGGAATCGCCCGGGCCCGAGGTCCCGAGGCCAGCCCGGCCACCGGGAGCGCGGTCAGCTCTCGAGGAGCTCGATGATCCGCAGGGCGCGGGCGTCGTCGATCGTGCCGTTGCGCAGCGCTCGGGACACCGTCGCGCGCGCGAGCGCCCGGTAGGTGTCGTCGAGCTCCGTCGACCCGCTCGCGACCGCGTGCTCGGCGAGGGCCGCGAGGTGGGCGCGCACGGCGTCGACGTCGCCGCGGCTCACCGGCCCGGTGAGGGAGCCGGGCCCGGACTGCAGGGTGTTGTCGACGCTCGCGCGCATGAGCGAGGCGAGGACCCGCGGGGCGTCCTCGATGCCGAGGCCGGCGAGCGCCTCGAGCGCCTGGGACAGGATCACCACCGTGTGGTTCGAAGCGTGGGCGATCGCTGCGTGGTAGAGCGGCCGGTCGGCCTCGGCGACGACGATCGGTTCGGCGCCCATCTCGACGACGAGCGCCTGCCCGATCGGGAGGACGGTGCGCGCGGCGGTGACGGCGATCGTCGCCTCGCGCAGCCGGGCGAGGTCCATGCTCGTCCCGGTGAACGACAGCGAGGGGTGGAGCGCGATGGTGATCGCCCCGGCCCGGGCGGCGGGCTCGAGCACCTCGGTGCCGAACCGGCCGGCGCAGTGGAGGACGATCTGCCCGGGCTTGAACCGGCCGAGGCGGGCGAGCCCGGACACGAGCTCGCCGAGCACGTCGTCAGTCACGGTGAAGAGGACGACCTCGGCGCGCTCGACGACGGTCTCGATGTCGAGCACGGGGGCGCCCGGGAGCATCGCCTCGGCCCGGTCGCGGCTCGCCTCGGAAGAGGCGGTGACGCCGACGATCGCGTGGCCGGCCGCTCGCAGCGCGCGACCGATGACCGCGCCGACCTTGCCGCAGCCGATGACGCCGACTCCCAGCCGCGTCTCGTCCTCGTGGTTCATCGTCTCCCCTCCCTGGGCCCGCGCCCCGCGCGGGCCGGTCGCCCCCAGGCTACCCGGGTGGGCGCGGGACGCACCGGAGCGCCCGCCGGACGTCTGGGATGCACGTCCGGCGGGCGCTCCGAGTGGCTGCGGGCGGACGCTCCGATCAGTCCGCCGGTGCCGGGGCCTCGCCGCTCAGGCGTCGAGCAGCCAGTCGTTCGGCGCGAACAGCTCGTAGTGGACGTCCTTCGCATCGATCCCGCGCTCGGAGAGCTGAGAGCGGATGAACTGGAGGAAGCCGTTCGAGCCGCAGATGTAGACGCTCGCGCCCTCCGGCAGGTCGACCTCGCCGAGGTTCATGAAGCCCTCGCGGACCTCGCCGCGCAGCCCGGCATCCGGGGTCCCGGCGCCGTACCAGGTGATGGCCGAGCCGTTGGCCAGGCCATCGGCGTAGCCGGTGCGGGCGGCGGCGAAGGCGTCGACCTCGGCGGAGTCGTCGGCATGGAGTGCGACGACGGTCCGGTCCGAGGAGTCCGCGGCGAGGCGGTCGAGCATCCCGAGCATCGGGGTGACGCCGATGCCGGCGGAGATGAGGACGACGGGATTCGTCGCCTGGGCATCGAGCACGAGGTCGCCGGCGGGCAGCGTGACCTCGAGCGCGTCGCCTGCGTTGATCGTGTCGGCGAGCCAGTTGGACACCTCGCCGTCGGGCGCCTCGTCGACGCCCCGGACGCGCTTGACCGCGAAGGACAGCTCGCCGGACGCACCGCTGCCGCCGGTGACGAGCGAGTACTGCCGGAGCTGGCGCGCTCCGTCGGGCAGACGGGCACCGACCGACACGTACTGGCCCGGCAGGTGGCCGGGCAGGTCGGCCGACCCCTCGGCGGCCCGGACTGTGAAGTGGGTGATCTCTCCTGGCAGCTCCTTCCGGTCGACGACGGTCGTCTGCCGGAACACGTCGCCGGGTTCCACCTGTGCGGAGCGGTAGAGGTCGTACTCGAAGTCGGTGAGGACGTCGGCCATGAGCCAGTAGACGGAATCCCAGGCAGCGGCGACGTCGGGGGTGACGGTGTCCTCGCCGAGCACCTCGACGATCGCGGCGAAGAGGTTGTCGTGGACGATCTGATACTGGTCCTTGGTGATGCCGAGCGACACGTGCTTGTGCCCGATCCGCGAGAGCAGATTCACCGGGGCCGGGGCCTCCGGGTCGACGAGCATGGTGGCGAAGGTCGCGATCGAGGCGGCGAGCGCGCGCTGCTGGGCGCCCTGCTTCTGGTTGCCGCGGTTGAAGGTGTCGGCGATGAGCTCGGGGTGGGCCTCGAACATGCGGGAGTAGAAGTTCGGGGTGATCTCGTCGATCTTCGATCCGACGAGCGGCAGGGTCGCCCGGATGGTCTCCTCGTGCTCGGGGGTGAGCCCGATCGATTCGAGTTCCTTCTCGTCGAGGTAGAGGTCGGCAGTGCTCATGGATTCTCCTGTTCGATGACGGGTGATGCGCCCGCCGCGGTGGTGCGGCGGGTCTGAGCGGTGCGGTGGAACGTCGAGGGGTCGTCGGCCGATGCACTCCCGCGCGGGGCGGAGAGCAGGGTGAGGAGGAAGGGCCCGGTGGGCGAGTCGACGAGTTCGCCGAGGGTCGCCTCGTCGAGGA
This sequence comes from Brevibacterium ihuae, assembly GCF_900184225.1. Classification (NCBI taxonomy): domain Bacteria; kingdom Bacillati; phylum Actinomycetota; class Actinomycetes; order Micrococcales; family Brevibacteriaceae; genus Brevibacterium; species Brevibacterium ihuae. The sequence goes on from NZ_FXWZ01000003.1 coordinate 443,776, forward strand.
CGGCGAGGAACGCCTGCTCGGCGCGGTCGAGGAGATTCTTGAGGCGACAGCTCCCCCGGAGCGGGCAGGTCGAGCAGTCGACGACGCCGGCACCTTCGAGTTCGCGCACGACCGAGCCGACGGTCCGGGTACGACCCGCGGCAGTGAGGCTGAGGCCGCCGGAGCGGCCACGGCGGGATTCGACGACGTCGAGGGTTACGAGCCGGGAGACGATCTTGGCGAGGTGGGTCTCCGAGGCGTCGAGCGCCTGGGCCAATTCACCGGTGGTCATGCGCGCACCCGCCTCCGCGCTCGCGAGCATCATGAGCACGCGGAGCCCGAGATCGGTGAAGCGGGTGAGCTGCATGGCTCCACCGTATCCAAATCGGAGTACTGAACTCCACTTTCAGGGAGTGAGCTGGATCACACCCCGTCCGGCGGCGCGGGATCCACCGCGTCGCGGGTGAACCGGGTGCTGGGCCCGTCCGCCGCCCCGTCGGCGAGCCGACCGCCGGGCGCCTGTGAAGCGTCGCGGGCCCGGGGTTCTCCCTGCACCTCCGGCGACTCGTGGGCGAACCGACCGCCTTGCACCTCCGCGGCATCATCCGCTCCCGGCCCGCTGTGCGCGTCGATGGCGGCCCGCGCCCGCCGGGTGACCTCGGCGTGCTCGAAGAAGAACGCCTCGGCATCGGCCGCGTCGAGGTGGTGGACGCGCGGTTTGGCCGGTCCGGCGGTCGAGTGGAGGTCGACGCTCGCGAGTCCGAGCGCCCGCTGGACGGGTCCGGCGGACAGCCGCATCGACTGGACGCGGGCGTGGGGCACGCACACGACCTCGCGGCCGAGCCGCCCGTGCCGGATGACGAGCATGCTGCCGGTCGCAGCCCGCCCGTTCCGCTTATAGGTCAGCGGGTCGAGCCACTTCGAGGCCGGCGCCTGGCCGCGGAAGAGCGCTTCGGCGGCCTGCGCCTCGGCGTGTTCTCGGGACTCCGCGGCCTGCCCTTCCGCGTATCCGCGGGACTCCGCGTCCGATGCCGCACCGTGCTCTGCGGCCCGGCCATCCGGTGTCCCAGGATCCCCTGTGGTCCGTGCGAGGGCCAGGCTGCGGTCGGCGTACATCGCCTGGACCATGAGCGCCCTCCCGCTCACTCCGTGCGGCACCTCCGGATGCGGCAGCACGAGCCCGAGCATGAGCAGGCACTGGTCGAGGCTGCCGACCGGGAGCAGGGTCGTCGACTTCTTCTCCTCCTCGGCCTGTCCGGCGATCGTGTACTCCGCCCGCCACCAGTCGGTCATCCGCCACAGGAGCGGCTGGCTGAGCTTGACGGCCTGGATCCGGTCGAGCGGGATGATCCGCCGGGTCGTCGTGGTGAGCCCGTGGGTCACGGTGAGGCCGTCCTCGCTCACCGCCACGGAGAAGTTCGCCTCGTCCAGGGGCCTCTTGAGCACGGCGAATCCGGCGGCGATGGCGGGGAAGACGCCCGCCGCGGTGGCCGCGACGGCCTGCCATAGACCGAGCACGGCGAGCACGATGAGCGCGATGACGGCGCCGAACACGAATAGTGCGGTGATGATCGTCTCGGTCGAGAGGATGCCGGACAGGAGGACGGTGTGCGCGGGGATGCGGAGGATCCGGCCGTCGTCCTCAGCCCGGGCCCGCACGCGATAGGGAGCGAGCACCTCGGTGATCGTGCGGCTCAGGTCCTCGCCCACCCCGGCCGCCGTCGGCTCGATGCTCGCAAGGATGCGGCCGCCGAGGTTGGTAGCCGGGGTCCGATGCCCGGCACCTCGGGCGCGGGGCGCGCTCCCGGGGCCGGATGCGGCGTCGGCAGGGCGCGGGCCGGGGGCGGAACCGGCTACCGCCTCGCGGCCGGGGTCGGTGTGCCCACCCGCGGCCTGCCCATCCCCGAGGTGCGAGGGCGCACCAGCCGGTTTCGCCGTCCCGGCCGCCTCCGCTGCGCGCAGGGTGCGGACGCGTTCGAGGAGCGCGTCGCGCAGCTCCTCGGCCCGGGCCCTGGCGAGGTACTCGAGGTCGACTGACGAGCCCTTGCCCCCGGCGACGTCGAACCGCAAGGCGGCGAGGCCGAAGAGTCGCGGGACGAGCGGCTGGTTGATGTCGATGGCCTGGACCCGGTCGAGGCGGGCGCTCCGGTGCTGGCGGTTGAGCAGGCCCTGCCGCAGGTAGATGGAATCGTCGTCGATGTGGAAGCCGGTGCGCCGCCAGATCAGCCAGTTGAGGACTGCGACGAGCGCGATGAAGCCGAGGATCCCGCCGACGATCCCGAGGAGGACGAGCGGGTGCTCGAGCAGCCAGCCCACCGGCCCGTCGGAGGCGGTCGCGGCACCGCTGATGATGTCCTGGAGGAACTGCTGGCTCTGGGCGAGGATCACACCGACCGATGCGACGATGAAGACCCAGCTCTTGAGCGCCGGGGTGAGCGGGTGGACCCGGCGCCAGGTGGTGAAGTCCGTCGAGGACCCGGTGGGGGCCGGACCGACGGGGTCAGGACGCGGATCCTCGGGTCCGGGGTGCGGTGTCGCGCTCATCGGCGATCACAGCCCCGCGAGGCGGGCCTCGCCGCGGGCGGCGAGTGCATCGCGCAGACGGTCGGCCTCGGCTGCGGGGAGCCCGGGGATCGACGCATCGGTCGAGGCCGACGCGGTGTGGAGTTCGACGGTGGCGAGTCCGAGCATCCGATCGATCGGTCCGGACTTGACGTCGACGAACTGCATGCGGCCGAACGGCACGACGGTCGTCGAGCGGAAGAGGATCCCGCGGCGGATGAGCAGGTCGTCCGCGCGCTCCGCATAGCCGAGGCGGCGCACCTGCCGGACGATGACGATCGCGGTCCACACCGTGATGACGAGCGAGAGCCCGAGCCCGGCCCACATCCACGGCCGGAACCCGGCGAAGATCACGCCGAGCACGATGAGAGCGATGACGGTCGGGAGCATCCACAGGACGAGGCCCGGGAGGTGGGCCCACACGAGCTTGGGACTCACCGGGTTGAAGTCGATGCGGGTCGGGGGCGGCTGAGGGGAGGTCATGCGAGATCGGCTCCTGAGGGGTCGGTGCCGGCGGTGTCGTCGGGCGGGAGGCGGCAGTCGGATTCGACGATGAGTCCGACGACCATGAGGATCGCGGAGGCCGCGACGGCCAGGAGCATCCCGAGGGCGGCACTCGCCCGCACCCCGCCGGCACTGATGAAGAGGTAGGCGGCAGCACCGAGGTACCAGCCGCTCAGCAGCGACCCGGCGAGCGAGGCCGCCTTGGCGAGCATCGCGGTGCGAGCGGCGGCGACGTGGTCGATCTCGCGGGTGCGGTCCCCCTCGTTCCATTTCTTGATGGGGCGGCCGAGCAGGAGGAGGACGATCGAGAGCACGATCATGCCGAGGATCGCCGGCCACGGCAGACCTGGCAGCGCCTGACCCAGCGTCTCCCAGACGTAGTGGAAGGCGAGTGCGGCGATGAGGCCGATGACGCCCCAGGAGATCAGCTGCTTCGTCGTCGTCTGCTTCATCGCGGCCCCGGATCCTCGGCATTCCGGTTCTGCCCCGGATCCTCTGCCTCCCGGGCCGGCGGCCACAGGACGTCCGACGTGCGTTCGATGCCGTCGGCATCGGCGGCGCGGGCGAGCGCATCGTCGAGGGTGAGCGTCTCCCCCGATCCGTCCGGGCCGTTCAGTCGCACCCGGGCGGCGGGCGCGATGTCGCGCCACGGGGCGAGGACGAAGGCGCGCTCGGCCGCCCGCGGATGGGGCAGTTCGAGGCGCGGGCGGGTCAGGCGCAGCTCGCGGTCCGGGTCGTCGGGGTCGAACCCGGCCGGGGTGCAGCGGATGAGGTCGATGTCGAGGGTGCGCGGACCCCAGCGCACCTCGCGGGTGCGGTGGCCGGCGATCTCGATGCCCTGGGCCACGCCGAGGAGTTCGGCCGGCGTGAGCGCGGTGTCGACGACGACGGCGGCGTTGAGGAAGTCGGGCTGCTCGACCCCGCCTACGGGCGCGGTGCGGTAGATGTGCGAGCCGGCGAGGACGGCGATGTGCGGGTGGCGGTCGAGGGCGGCGACCGCGCCGAGGAGTGCGGCGCGGGCGTCCCCGAGGTTCGCTCCGAGCGCGAGCACCGCGCGCAGTCCGCCCGCGGCAGCCGCGTCGGGGCTGGCGGGACCTGATCCGGGCGCCGCGGATGCGGAATCGCCGGCAACGACGGCGTCGGACTCGACGGCCGCGCTCCTCCCGGCCGCCTCGGTATCCCAGCCCTCCCGCGTGCGGGTGACGGTGACGGACACGTCGTCGAAGGCGTGCGGGATCGGGGCCTGCGGTTTGTGGACGGTGACGGTGATCGCCGGGCAGTGGGCCAGGCAGCGCCGGGCGATCGCCTGCGCGACGGACTCGATGAGGTCGAACGGCTCACCTTCGATGACGGCGACCGCCTCCTCGGCGAGCACTCCGTAGTCGACGGTGTCGGCGAGCGCGTCCCCGGTGCCGGCCGGTGCGAGGTCGAGCGGCACCTCGAGGTCGACGACGAACGCCTGCCCGTCCGCGCGCTCGTGGTCGAACACCCCGTGGTGTCCGCGGGCGCGCAGCCCGGTGAGCCGGATCCGGTCCATCAGGGATCCTCGGGCAGGGGCAGCGGGGGTGCGGTGGACGCATGGTCGGCGATCGCCTCGGCGACCTGCACGGCGATGCGCGAGGTCCGCGGATCGTGGACGCGCACCGCCCAGGCACCGGCCCGGGCGGCCATCGCGCTGAGTGCGGCGGTCGCGGCGTCCCGGTCCTCGTTCGTCACCCGGGAGGGATCCTGCGGGTCCAGGAGCGAGGCGAGGAACCGCTTGCGGGAGCCGGCGACCAGAAGGCGGAAGCCCATGTCGACGAGGGTGTCGAGACCTGCCATGAGCTGCCAGTTGTGCTCGGCGTCCTTGGAGAAGCCCAGGCCGGGATCGAGAATGATGTCGGCCTCGGCGACCCCGGCGGCGAGCGCGGCGTCGATGCGGGCGGAGAGCTCGGTGCGCACCTCGGCGACGACGTCGTCATAGGTGTACTCGGCGTGCGCGTCGGTGAGGAGGCCGCGCCAGTGCATGAGGATGACCGGGGCGCCGGTCTGCGCGGCGACGGCGAGCATCTCCGGCTCGGCCTGCCCGGCGGACACGTCGTTGATGATGTGCGCGCCGGCGTCGAGGGCGGCGCGGGCGACCTCCGCACGCATGGTGTCGACGCTGATCACCGCGCCCTGCCGGGCGAGTTCCCGGGTGACGGGGACGACGCGGGCCATCTCCTCGTCGACCGGCACCCGCACGGAGCCGGGCCGGGTGGACTCGCCGCCGATGTCGATGATGTCGGCGCCGGCCTCGAGGAGGTCGATGCCGTGGGAGACGGCGGCGTCGAAGTCGAGCCAGTGCCCGCCGTCGGAGAACGAGTCCGCGGTGACGTTGAGGACGCCCATGATCTTCGTCCGCATCCGGCTCACCGTCCCAGGATCAGGCTCATGGCCTCCGCGCGGGAGGCGCCGTCGCGCAGCTGTCCGCGCACCGCCGAGGTGATCGTCGAGGCGCCGGTCTTCTGCACTCCGCGCATCGACATGCACAGGTGCTCGGCCTCGATGACGACGATGACGCCGGCCGGATGGAGGTGTTCGACCATGGCGTCGGCGATCTCCGCGGTGAGCCGCTCCTGCACCTGGGGGCGGCGGGCGTAGATCTCGACGAGCCGGGCGAGCTTGGAAAGCCCGGTGACCTGTCCGTCCTTGCCGGGGATGTAGCCGATGTGGGCGACCCCGTGGAACGGCACGAGGTGGTGCTCGCACGTCGAGTACATCTCGATGTTGCGCACGAGGACCATCTCGTCGTAGCCGACGTCGAAGTGGACCCCGAGGACCTCGGAGGCGTCGCGGCCGATGCCGGAGAACGCCTCCTCGTAGGCGCGGGCGACGCGGGCGGGCGTGCCTTGCAGACCGCTCCGGTCCGGGTCCTCGCCGATGGCGGCGAGGATCTCCCGCACGGCGGCCTCGATGCGCGGCTGGTCGACCATGTCAGTGCACCGGTCCCTGCGGGCCGCCGGACGCGGGTCCCTGCGGACCGGGTCCCTGCGGACCGGGTCCCTGCTGGCCGTCCGGTCCGAAGCCCGGCGGGTTCGCCGGCGGAGGCGTGGGACCCTGAGTGCCCGGAGGCGTCGGGCCGGGATGCGGAGGCAGCGTGCCGGCCCCGCCGGGCGGTCCGGCCGGCGGGGCGAGACCGCCGGCACCGGGTCCGCCGGCACCGGGACCGCCCGCTCCGGGCCCATCTGCGCCGGGCCCCTCGGCACCGGGGGTGCTCGACCCGCCGGCCATGACCTCGGGGGCGAAGGGATGCTGTCGGCGCTCGGGGATCTCGATCGGCCCGCGCTCGGACACCGGGCGATCGTCGCTCGCGAGCCACACCTCGCGCACGGGACGCTTGGTCACCGGCGCGAAGATCGCGGCGAGCTCGTGCTGGTCGAGGGTCTCCTTCTCGAGCAGCTCGTGGGCGAGCCGGTCGAGGACGTCGCGATTCGTCGTGAGCGCCCAGTAGGCGTCGGCGTGGGCGTCGTCGATGAGGCCGCGGACCTCGGCGTCGATGACCCCGATGGTGTCCTGCGAGTAGTCGATGCCGTGGCCGTAGCCCTTGCCGGCGAACGGCTCGGAGTTGTCCTCGCCGACCTTGACCATGCCGACCTTCTCGCTCATGCCGTACTGCGTGACCATCTTGCGGGCGATCCCGGTCGCCTTCTCGATGTCGTTGCTCGCACCCGTCGTCGGATCGTGGAACACGATCTCCTCCGCGACGCGCCCGCCCATCGCGTAGGCGAGCTGGTCGAGGAGCTCGTTGCGGGTGGTCGAGTACTTGTCCTCCGAGGGCATGACCATGGTGTAGCCGAGCGCGCGGCCGCGGGGCAGGATCGTCACCTTGGTGACGGGGTCGGTGTCGTTCATCGACGCCGCGACGAGCGCGTGGCCGCCCTCGTGGTAGGCGGTGACGAGGCGCTCCTTGTCGTTCATCAGGCGGGTGCGCTTCTGGGGACCGGCGATGACGCGGTCGATCGCCTCGTCGAGGGCGTGCTTGTCGATGACGGTCCGGTTCATCCGGGCGGTGAGCAGCGCGGCCTCGTTGAGGACGTTCGCGAGGTCGGCGCCGGAGAACCCGGGGGTGCGCTTGGCGACCATCGCGAGGTCGACGTCGTCGGCGAGCGGCTTGCCGCGCGCGTGGACCTGGAGGATGTGCTGGCGGCCCTTCATGTCCGGGGCCTCGACGGAGATCTGGCGGTCGAAGCGGCCGGGGCGCAGGAGCGCCGGGTCGAGGACGTCGGGCCGGTTGGTCGCGGCGATGAGGATGACGTTGCTCGTCGCGTCGAAGCCGTCCATCTCGACGAGGAGCTGGTTGAGGGTCTGCTCGCGCTCGTCGTGGCCGCCGCCCATGCCGGCCCCGCGCTGGCGGCCGACGGCGTCGATCTCGTCGATGAAGATGATGCACGGCGAGTTGTTCTTCGCCTGCTCGAACAGGTCGCGCACGCGGGAGGCGCCCACGCCGACGTACATCTCGACGAAGTCCGAGCCGGAGATCGAGTAGAACGGGACGCCCGCCTCGCCGGCGACGGCGCGGGCGAGGAGGGTCTTGCCGGTGCCGGGCGAGCCGTAGAGGAGCACGCCCTTGGGGATCTTCGCGCCGACCTCCTGGAACTTCTTCGGCTCGGCGAGGAACTCCTTGATCTCCTCGAGCTCCTCGAGCGCCTCATCCACGCCGGCGACGTCGGTGAAGGTGACGTCCGGGTTCTCCTTGTTGACGAGCTTGGCGCGCGACTTCCCGAAGTTCATGATCTTGCCGCCGCCGCCCATCTGCGACAGGAGGAACCAGAAGATCGCGATGATGATGACGAACGGGAGGAGGTTGAGCAGGAGCGTGGTGAGCCACGACTGGCGGGGCACCTCGTCGGTGTAGCCCTCCGCCGGGGCCGCCTCGGTGACGGCGGTGACGACCTCTTCGCCGCGCGGCGCGACGTAGTAGAACTGCACCTGGTTCCCGTACTCGCGGTCCTCGACGGTGAAATCCTCGGTGAGGACGAGGTCGACGCGCTGATCGTTGTCGACGATCTTCGCCTGCTCGACCTTCCCGTCGGCCAGCAGCTTGAGCCCCTGGTCGGTGTCGATCCGCTGGAACCCGCCGCCGGACAGCAGCATCGTGCCGATCGACACGATGATGATGGCGAGGATGATCCACACCAGCGGCCCGCGCGCCATCTTCTTCACGTCGGTGCCGCTCTTCTTGGTCTCGGCCATGGGTCCTCTCAGGCAGACGGTTCACTTCGGAGCACGGTCAGCCTACCGGAGTGCGGATGGGGAATCCCTGGGATGACGGGGATCCTCCGGGTGCGGGCGGCGGGGTGCGCGGCACCGCCGAGGTGCCGCCCCGGGTGCGGGCGGGCTCTGTCGGCGTGCCCGGCACCGCGGCCGGGGACGGTTCAGGTCACTCGTAGACGTGCGGCGCGAGCGTCGCGACGAAGGGCACGTTGCGGTACTTCTCCGCGTAGTCGAGCCCGTAGCCGATGACGAACTCGTTGGGCACGTCGAAGCCCACATAGCGCACGTCGAGCTCGACCTTGACCGCCTCCGGCTTGCGCAGCAGAGTGCAGATCTCCACCGAGGCCGCCCCGCGGGAGCGGAGGTTCGTCAGCAGCCAGGACAGGGTGAGGCCGGAGTCGATGATGTCCTCGACGATGAGGACGTGCTGGTCCTTGAGGTCGGTGTCGAGGTCCTTGAGGATACGGACGACGCCGGAGGACTTGGTGCCGGAGCCGTACGAGGACACCGCCATCCAGTCCATCCGCACCGGGGAGTGGAGCGCCCGGGCGAGGTCGGCCATGACCATGACGGCGCCCTTGAGCACGCCGACGAGGAGCAGGTCCTCGCCCTGGTAGTCCCGGTCGATGTCGGAGGCCATCTCGGTGAGGCGGTGGGCGATCTGGGCCTCGGTGACGAGGACCTTCTCGATGTCGGTGCCCAGGTCGTTCTGATCCACGGTGTGCTCCTCGATGCTCGGCTGCCTGCTTCTACAGTAACGCAGATCAGGAGCCGGAATCCGGGCCGTTCCGCCGGAACCGGACGCCCCCGCCGGAGGTCGCGACGACCGCGGCGTCACCGGGCACGGACACGGCCCCCGACCGCCTGCCGCACAGCAGGTCGTCCACCTCCCCGACGTGCCGGGCGCCGACCTCCTGCGCAGTCCCGGCCTGCGCGCGCAGCCAGTCGCGCAGCGCCCGGGTGCGCACGGCCGGCGCGAGGTCCCGGGCCGCAGCGGACACCTCCGGGCCCGAGGTGTGGGCGGCCAGCGCGGTCGCCGCGAGATCCTCGAGCGCATCGGAGTCGGCGGCGAGGAGGGCGGCGGTGCGAGCGAGCGCACGGGCGACGCCGGGGCCGAGCTCGGATTCGAGGACGGGGAGGACGCGGGCGCGGGCGCGGACCCGGGCGAAGCGGGGATCGGCGTTCATCGGGTCCTCCCACACGGCGATCCCGGCGGCCCGGCAGGCCGCAGAGGTCTGCTCGCGGGTGATCGGCAGCAGCGGGCGCCACACGCGGCCGGTGCGGGGGCGCATCCCGGCGAGCGAGCGCGCTCCGGAGCCGCGCACGAGGCCGAGGAGCACGGTCTCGGCCTGGTCGTCGCTCGTGTGGCCGGTGAGGATCGCGGTCGCTGCGCGGTCGGCGCGGATCCGTTCGAGTGCGGCGTAGCGGGCGGTGCGAGCGGCGGCCTCGATGCCGCCGGAGGCGGTGGGGACCTCGACCCGCACGGACTCGGCGCCGAGGCCGAGGGCGCGCAGGCGCTCGACGACCTCGGCGGCGGTGGCGGCGGACTCGGGCTGGAGGCCGTGGTCGACGACGACGGCGTGGAACCGCGGGGTGGCGGGAGCCGCTGATGACCGGGCGGTGGCGGGTGACGCGGCTGACCGGGCGGTGGTGGCGGCTCCGGCAGGAGCGGCGTCATCGCTCGCCGGTAACGCGGTGGAACGGAGACCGCCTGCGTACGGCGCCCGTGCTTCACCGGTCGCCGTCTGCGCGGGACGGGCGCCGCCGAGGTGGGCGCAGGCGGCGGCGAGCGCCATCGAGTCCGCTCCCCCGGAGACGGCGAGGATGTACTCGTGCGCGTCGGGCGTCGCGGTCGACTCACTCGCCTCCGGTGCCTCGGTCGCCGTGGTTGTCTCAGGCGCCTCGGTCGCCTTGGTTGTCTCCGGCGCCTCGGCGAGCATCGCGCGCACGGCGTTGCGGATCTCGGCGGTCGCGCGGTCGAGGCGCGGCAGGCGGTCTCCGGTCATCGGCGCCTGCTCCGGACGGGCCCGGTCAGGACGGGACGGAGAGTTTCCGGTCATGGCGGCTGCTCCGGTCAGGTCCGCTCGGGGCGGGGTAGGCGGTCGAGCCAGAGCCGCGGCTGCGCGATCTCCGCAGCGCTCGGCAGGTGCTCCGGCGACTCCCACACCGCGGCGAGGCCGGCGTGCCCGCGATCGCGGACGACGGCGCGGACGAAGTCGGCGCCGCGGGCGTACTGGGCGATCTTCTCGTCGACGCCGAGCAGGGTGGAGACGACGGCTTTGAGTCCGGTGGCCGAACGGCGGCGGGCCTCGAAGGCGCGGCGGATCGTGCTCACGCCGGGGATGACCTTCCGGCCGACGGTGTCCATGAGGACGTCCGCGTGTCCCTCGAGGAGGCTCATGAGCGCTCCGACCTCGTCGAGGAGCGCGGTCTGCCCGGGGCCCGCGACGGCGTCGAGGAGGCTCTCGCCCTCGGCGAGCGCACGCGGCAGGGCGCGGAGGGTGTCGAGGAGCCCTTCCCCCGGGGAGCTCGGGTGTACCGGTGCCACGCCACTCCCGCCGAGCACCGTGCCGAGCAGGCCGTCGATCCGAACGCGCAGATGGTCGGCGAGCCAGGGGGCGGCGGCGAACTGGACGTGGTGGGTGCGCTCGTGGAGGGCGACCCAGAGCCGGAAGTCGCGCGGGTCGACGCCGAGCGCCTCCTCGACCTCGGCGACGCTCGGCGCGACGAGGTAGAGGACGCCGGCGGGTCCGGCGAACGGGTCGAACTGGCCGAGCACCCGCGGCCCGACGAGCGCGAGCGCCCCGCCGAGCTCCGCCGACGCGGCCGTCCGCGCGGCCCGGTCGCGCACCCGGGCGAACATGCCGGATCCCCCGGGCGTCTGCACGCCGCCGAGCAGTCCGGCGAAGGTCTCCGCGTTCGCACGCACCCAGCCGAGCCGGTCGACGACCCGGGTGTCGCCGAGCGCCAGCCGCGAACGTGCGGTGTCCTCGACGTCCGAGGGCAGGCGCATCGCGTCGAGGACGAGGTCGGTCGCGGTGTCGGCGGCCTCCCGGAGGTCGCTCACGAGGGCGCGGGCGGCGGACGGCTCCGGCAGCCGGCCCGGCGGCATGACCTCGCGGGCGGCGCCGACGACGGCGGGGACGGAGATCAGGCTCATGGGCACCCGCAGTCGGAGATCGCGGTGACGGCCTCGTCGACGACCTGCCGGGCGGCGAGCGCGGAACCCGGGTCGAGGTCGTCGGCGAGGATCGAGAACACGATGAGCCTGCCGTCCTGCGTGAGCACGGACCCGGCGAGCGAGGTCACCGTGCGCAGGGTTCCGGTCTTCGCCGCCACCCGGCCGGCGGCCGCCTCGGTCTCGTCGGACAGGTAGCGGTCGAACAGGGTGCCGGACAGGCCGCCCACCGGCATGCTCGGGATGAGGAGGGAGAGGTCGCCGTCGGAGGCGGCCGCGGTGCTGAGGATCGTCGTGAGGTCGTGGGCGGAGATCCGGTTGGCGTAGTCGAGGCCGGAGGTGTCGGACAGCGCGATCGAGCCGGTGTCGAGCTGCTGGTTGGCGAGCGACTCGATGACGGCGGCGGGCGCCTCGGCCGCGGCCCCGGGCTTGCCGAGGGCGAGCGCGACCTCGCGGCCCATCGCCTCGGACACGACGTTGTCGCTCGCGAGCATGAGGTGCCCGACGACGCCCGCGACCGGGGCGGACTCGACGGCGGCGAGCTCGGTCGCGCCGTCCGGGGCGGGTGCGGGATCCGCGGTCTCGACGGTGATGCCGTGCCCGCCGAGGGCATCAGCGAACGCGTCGACGGCGACCTGTGCGGGCTCCTCCTGGCGTGGCGCACCGCGGTCGAACGAGGTGAGTGCGGAGTCGGTCATCAGGGGTTCGATGGGGGCGATGTAGCCGTTGCCGATGTCGGCGCGGTCCCAGCCGGGGTTGAAGGCGGGCCCGGTGTAGCGGGAGAGGTCGGCGCTCACGGTGACGGTGTCGATGCCCTCCTCGGCGAGCGCAGCGGCGGTGTCCGCGGCGAGGGTGGCGAGTCCGGCATGGCCCATGACGCGGTCCGGGGCGGATTCGCCGGTGCCGAGCAGCACGTCGCCGCCGCCCACGAGGTGCACCGCGCCGGCCGTGCCGTCCTGTCCGGACAGCGCAGTCGTGGTGCGGAAGCGGGTGTCGGCGCCCAGGGTGCCGAGCGCGGCCGCGGCGGTGAGGACCTTCGTCACCGACGCGGGGGTCTTCGCGCTGTTCTCGTCGGCGGTGTAGAGGACCTCCCCGGTGAGCGCATCCCGGATGTCGACGCTGAGCGCCCCGGTCATGCCGTCCTGGTCGAGGATCGACTGCAGGCGGGAGCCGAGGTCCTGCGGGATCGGCGCGGTGTCGGGCAGCGCACTCACCGGCTGGGCGGCAGCCCCGGCGGCGGGCGCCTCGGCTTCGGGGGCGGGCAGCGGCTGGACCTCGATCGGGTCGTCGAGGGTGAGGACGCCGGGAGCAGCGTCCAGGGCGTCGGCTGTGCCGTAGCCCACGAGGAGGAGGGCGAGGACGCCTGCGGTGATCGGCAGGACCCGGGAGCGGCGCGCTCGACCGGAGCGCTGCCGGGCCTCACGCCGGGTGGCGGCGCGCCGGGTGTCTCCCTGCCGGCGGTTGCCTCGGGTGTCCTCCACGTGACCGTCCTGTTCTCTGGTGTGCGGGTGCCGTGCCTGTGATGTGCGAGCCGAAGCCGCGGCGTACGGGTGCCGTGCCTCGCCTCGGGAGCGGGCCTCGTTCGAGTCGGCGGTGGGCTGCCCGGCCCTGTGGTGCGACGGTCCGACCCATCGGATGGTGCAGACCGTCGGGCGGTGCGCGCCGGTCCTGTGGTGCGTGGACCGACGGTGACGCCGGCCGGTCCGGCCCTGCTGTCTGCCGCCCGGACCGATTGGGGGCCGCGGCTCGCCTGTCATTATGCTAGTGGAGTTGCACGGCGCACCTCATCCCGCCGAGGGCGCTCCCGCACCGCACGCCACGTCAAGGAGTCTTCATGGAACTGCTCGCCACCGTCGAAATCCCCAAGGGTTCGCGCAACAAGTACGAGGTCGACCACGAGACCGGTCACGTCAAGCTCGACCGCTACCTCTACACCTCGATGGCCTACCCCACGGACTACGGCTACTTCGAGGACACCCTCGGCCTCGACGGCGATCCGCTCGACGTCATGGTGCTCCTCACCGAGTCGGTGTTCCCCGGCTGCGCCGTCGACGTCCGCCCGATCGGCATGTTCAAGATGGAGGACGAGGCCGGCGGCGACGACAAGGTCCTCGCCGTGGTGGCCGGCGATCCCCGCTGGGACGCGATCCAGGACATCGACGACGTCGACTCCTTCACCCGCGACGCGATCGAGCACTTCTTCGTCCACTACAAGGACCTCGAGCCGAACAAGTTCGTCAAGGGCTCGAACTGGGTGGGCCGCGAGGAGGCCGAGGCAGAGGTCCAGGCCTCGCTCGACCGCTTCCAGGCCGCCGGCGAGCCCACCGAGCCCGCGGACCGCGAAGGCCGCCAGGGCCGCGACGTCGAGGAGTGAGCCGAGGCCCCTCCCGCGCGGCCTCAGGGCGCACCCGCACGGTCCGCTGAGGACTCGTTCGGTCACCTGACGTTTCAACCTGCCGCTGAGGTATCGATCCCGTACGGTTTCCCGCCCGGAACCGCACCGGATCGATACCTCAGTCGCATTCAGATACCTCAGTCGCTCCCGGGGCGCAGCCAGGGCCGCGCTGGACCCAGGCTCTCGCCCGCACCCGAGGTGGCGGCCCGGGCAGGAGCCCGGGGTGAGTGACGTGGGCCACAGAAATGCAACTTAGGGTGACCTAACTCACACGCCGGGCGGCGATATGCGATTCTCGTGCCATGCATCTCGATCATGTCTCCTTCGCCAGCGAACACGACGGCCTCCAGGCCACCGCGGCTCGGATCTCCGAGAAGCTCGGGATCGAACCCTACGACGGCGGCGTGCACCCCCGGTTCGGCACCCGCAACCTGATCTTCCCGCTCGCCGACGGGCACTACCTCGAGGTCGTCGAAGCCCTCGAGCACCCCGCCGCACTGAGCACCCCGTTCGGCCAGGCCGTGCGCGCCCGCAGCGAGCTCGGCGGCGGCTGGATGGGCTGGTGCGTGTCGGTGAGCGACCTCGCCCCCGTCGAGGAGCGCCTCGAGCGCAAGGCCGTCGACGGCAACCGCACCCCCGACGACGGCGTCGAGCTCCTGTGGAAGCAGATCGGCGTCAAGGGCCTCATCGCCGATCCCCAGCTGCCGTTCTTCATCCACTGGCTCTCCCCCGCGACCCAGCACCCCTCTGCGCGCGGCGCGGGGTCCGGCGTGACGATCTCCGCACTGGAGATCGCCGGCGACCGCGACCGGCTGCGCGAGTGGCTGGGAACCGACGAGCCCAAGCCGATCCCGGAGATCAGCATCGACTGGACCGCCCCGCACGGCACCCCGGGACTCATGTCGGTGACCTTCGAGACCCCGAACGGGCCCGTCACCCTCTGACGCCCACAGACCCTGCCCCGCGAGGACCCGGAGAGATCTCTCCGGGTCCTCCGGCTTTCTGCGTCACCGGCGGGTTCTGCGTCTGCGCCGGTGCGCGTCGGCCCGTCAGCCGTGACGGAAACACATCCCGGGCGAGCAGACCTCCGGGGCGGAAAGATATCCCGGGCGGGCAGACCTCCGGAGCGGACAGACGTCCGGGGTCGACAGGCATCTGAGACCGCCGGGCATCCGGCCCGCGCCGTCGGGCCTGCCGGATTCGGAGCGGGTCGACCGAAGCGGGAGATCACCGACCAGCGCGCGATATGCACCCGGCATCGCTCACCGGCCCGCTGAATCGCCCGCCCCGCGAGATCACCGACATCGCAAGATCATCGACCCTGCTTGATCTCCCCGCACCCAGGGCGCACTACAGCGGGTCGACGGCGGCGAGGATGCCCGGTGCCAGGAAGCCCACGGCGTCGATGAGCGTGTGAGCGACGACGAACGGCATGACACGCCGCCACCGCAGGTAGAGCCAGCCGAACAGCAGCCCCATGAGCACGTTGCCGAGGAACGGTCCGACCCCCTGGTACAGGTGGTACGAGGCGCGGAACAGGGCGAGGCCGATGATGATCGCCCACGGTCCCACCCGGAGCTTCTCGAGCCGGTCGACGCCGTAGCCCAGAAGCAGCACCTCCTCGAGGACGCCGTTCTTCGCCGCGGAGAGCAGGAGCACCGGCACCGTCCACCAGTAGGCCTGGAGGTTGTTCGGCAGGATCTCGGCGGTGAGCCCGAGCGCCCGGCCGGTCGCGTACACGCCGAGCGTGCCGATCCCGATGACGAGGAAGAGCAGCGTCCCCGTCCCGAGGTCCCAGCCCGGACGCCGGAGGTCGAACCCGATCCGCCGGAACGCCGGCCGGACATCCGCCACAGCGTCGGTGCGCCTGCCGGACAGGCCACGCAGGGCTACGGGACCGCCGTCGAGGTCAGCCCCGGCCGCCGCCCACACCCGGTCGCGGTTGAGGAGGAACAGGACGAGGAGCACCGGCACGAGCGCGAACCCGATGCCGAGGAGCTGGTACACGAGGTCGAACCACGGCCGGGGTGAGGCCTCGACGTTGAGTCGGGCCTGCGCCTCGGTGAGCGGTCCGCGGGTGGAGATGTCGATGAGCCGGACGAGCGCGTACACCGCCGACTGGCCGAGGGCGAGCGCGGCGACGAGCGTGAGCTCCCAGCCCCAGCGCGGGCGGCCGAGGCGGGGAGCCGGTGGGCCTCCCGCCTCGGGATGAGCGGTCTCGTCGGGCATCCGGGTCACCGGTCGGTGGAACCGCCGCCGGTGGTGCCAGGCCCGTCATCGTGGTCGGGGCCGTCCGCACGATCCGCCTCAGCGGCGCCAGGACCATCAGCGCGATCCCGAGCCGCAGAGCCTTCGTCCACACGCCCGGTGGCGTCGTCGAGGTCCCCGCGTCCCGCGACAGCATCGGAATCCGTCGAGTCTGCGGTACCTGCACCAGCGGCAGCACCAGTACCAGCCGCACCACCGCCACTCGCGGCGGCCTCGGCGCGGATCCGCTCGGAGCGCTCGGCCTCGCGGCGGGAGTCCTCGGCCGCCTCGGCCTCGTCGATGACCCGGCCGCGCGCCATCTCGGTGATCGCCCGCTTCTCCGCCCGGCGCTCCTTGATGCCCTCGAGGAGCTGGTAGAGCACGGGGACGAGGACGAGCGTGAGGATCGTCGAGCTCACCAGGCCGCCGATCACGGTGATCGCGAGCGGCTTCGAGATGAACACGCCGCCGCCGGTGAGGCCGAGCGCCATGGGGACGAGCGCGAAGATCGTCGCCGCCGCCGTCATGAGGATCGGCCGGTAGCGCAGGCGCGACCCCTGGACCACCGCGGTGCGCAGCGGCACCCCGCGGGCGCGGAAGTGGTTGATGAGGTCGATGAGGACGATCGCGTTCGTCACGACGATGCCGATGAGCATGAGCAGACCGATCATCGCGGTGAGGCCGAGCGGGGTGTCGGTGAGCAGCAGCAGCCCGATCGACCCGGTCGCGGCGAACGGGATCGACACGAGGAGGATGAGCGGCTGGAGCAGCGACTTGAAGGTCGCGACGAGGATGACGAACACGATGAGCACGGCGGCGAGCATCGCGAGGCCCAGCTGGGTGAACGCCTCGGTCTGCTCCGCGGTCGCACCGCCGATGTCCGCGCTCACCGCGTCGGGCAGTTCGGCGGAGTCGAGAGCACCGGTGACCGCGGTGCTCG
Organism: Brevibacterium ihuae; assembly: GCF_900184225.1. NCBI lineage: Bacteria > Bacillati > Actinomycetota > Actinomycetes > Micrococcales > Brevibacteriaceae > Brevibacterium > Brevibacterium ihuae. Next base: position 460,816 of record NZ_FXWZ01000003.1, read on the forward strand.
CCGCGCCGAGGTCGTCGCCGGCCGGGGTGACGCTCACCGTGACCGAGCGCAGACCGTCGGAGTGGGTGATCGTCGGCGCGGTCATGACCTCGTTGACGTCGGCAACCTCGTCGAGGGTGATCGTCTCCGGCTCCGGTTCCGGGGCCGGCACAGCGGGAGCACCGCCGGGTGCCTGCGCCCCGCCGCCGGGAGCCTGACCCCCCGGTGCCTGGCCGCCGGCCCCACCCTCGGGACCACCGGGTGCGGGGGCTGCCGGAGCGGGAGCTGCGGCCGGCTGCGCAGGCAAGGTGATCTCGAAGTCGCGGAGCTCCTCGACCGTCTCGACGTTCCCGTCGTAGAGGAGCACGCGGTGGGAGATGTTGTCGAGCACGACGTCGCCGAGCTGCTGGCCGCGCATCGCCCGTGCGACGAGGCTGCCGATCTCGGACTCCGACAGGCCGTTGTCCGCGGCCTCCTCGCGGTCGATGTCGACCTCGATGATCGGCTGCACGGCCTCGAGGTCGGTCGACACCGACTGCACCTCGGCGAGGTCCTCGAGCTCCGTGGTGAGCGCCTCGGCGCCGGCTTCGAGCTCGTCGGGGTCGTTCGCGGTGAGGGTGACGTCGATCGTCGAGCCACCGGGCATGGTGCCGCCGGCGAGCACCTCGACGTCGCCCACATCGGTGAGCTCGTCGAGCTGCTCCTGGAGCTCGGTGCCGAACGCACCGGTGTCGGTGCCGGGGGCGATGTTGACGAAGTAGTTGCCGGTCGTCGCACCGCCGCCGAACGCGAGGTCGCCGCCGATCGAGAGCTGGTAGGACTCGACGTCGGGGTGGTCGGCGATGACCTGCTCGACCGGTTCGGCGTCCCTGCCCGCCTGTTCGAGCTCGGTGCCCGGCTCGAAGGTCTGCATGACCTGGACGCTGTCCTCTCCGGTGTCGCCGAACAGCTCGGTCTTGAGCAGAGGCGTCATCGCGAAGGTCGCGACGAGGACGAGCAGCGAGGCGACGACGGTGATCACCGGGTGCCGGGTGGTGAACCCGATGACCGGGAGGTACGTCTTCTGCAGACGGGTGACCGGCGACTTGAGGCTCGCGAGCTCGTCGACCTCCGCGGCCTCGTCGTCGGTCCGCGGGCCCACGACGGGCAGCTCGGATGTCGAGTGCCGACCCGACGGGTTCTCGACGTCGACCTCACGGGAGCGGGCGGCCTTCCGCTCGGCCTTCCATTCCGCGAGCGCGGACTTCCGGTCGGACTTCACGCGGGCCTTCTGCTCCCGGGTGAGCCTGACCCGGCTCTCGCGGGCCCGGAGGAACCAGTAGGCGAGGACGGGGACGATGGTGAGCGCGACGAGCAGCGAGCTCAGCAGCGCGATCGTCGCGGTCATCGCGAACGGCCGGAACAGCTCGCCGGTCTGCCCGGAGACGAAGACGAGCGGGAGGAACACGGCGACCGCGGTGAGGGTCGAGGCGGTGATGGCGCCGGCGACCTCGCCGACGGCGGCGAGGATGTTGGAGAACTTCGAGCCGCCCAGGGAGTGGCGGCGGCGGATCGATTCGATGACGACGATCGAGTCGTCGACGACGCGGCCGATCGAGATCGTCAGCGCTCCGAGGGTGAGCATGTTGAGCGTGTACCCGCCCAGCCACAGGCCGATGAGGGTGACGAGCAGCGAGAGGGGAATGGAGATCGCGGTGATGATCGTCGCGCGGACGCTGAAGAGGAAGACGAGGATGACGACGACGGCGAACACGAGGCCCAGCAGACCCTCGGTCATGAGGTCCTCGATGGACTGCTCGATGAACGGCGCCTGGTCGAACACCGTGACGAACTCGACGTCGCCGCCCATGGTGTCGGTGATCTCCGGCAGCGCGGCGATCACGGCGTTGGAGATCTCCACGGTGTTCGCGTCCGGCTTCTTCGACACCGAGAGGGTGAGCGAGGGCTCGCCGTTCGTGCGGGAGATCGAGGTGGCCTCCTCGTCGCGGAGCTCGACGTCAGCGACGTCGCGGACGAGCACGGGGCCGTCGGGTCCGGCGAGAGCGATGTCGGCGATCGCCTCAACGCTGCGGATCCGGGTGCCGATCTCCACGGGGGCGGACCCCTCGCCGGTCTCGAGCGCACCGGCCGAGGTGGGCACGCCGTTGGCCTGGAGGATCGAGGCGAGCTGGTCGACGGACACGCCCTCGTCCTCGAGGTCGTCCTCGCGGACGGTGATCGCGACCTCCTGCGGGAGGTCACCAGCGACCTCGACCTGCCGGACGCCCTCGATGTCGCGCAGCTCCGGGACCGCGATGTCCTCGAGGTCGGCGGCGAGCGCATCGGTCTCCTCCCCGCCGGTGACGGAGAAGACGAGGATCGGGAAGTCGTCGAGCCCGCCGGACATCACCGTGGGCTCGACCCCGTCGGGCAGCTGGGACTCGACCTGGGACACGGCGCGCTGGAGGGAGCGGACGATGTCGTCGGAGTTCGTGCCGTAGGCGGTCTCGACGGTGATCTGGGCCGACCCGGTCGAGGACACCGAGGACACCGACTCGACCTCCTCGACGCCGCCCAGCGCAGCTTCGAGGGGTTCGACGACCTCGGATTCCACGGCCTCGGGCGAGGCGCCCTCGTACTGGGCGGAGATGAAGGACTGCGGGAGCTCGAAGGAGGGGAAGAGCTCCTGTTTGAGGGCACCGGCCCCGATGACGCCGAAGACCACCGCGCACACGGAGATCAGCGCGATGAGCGCCCGGTTCTTCAGGCTGATGAACGTCAGCTGGTTCACAGGGGGAGGTCCTTCGTCCGGGAGGTGGGTCCCCACCATCCTAGGAGTCGGTGCGTGCGGGGGCGCTCAGGGTTCTCCCCGGATCCGGGTCGGGGTTTCCCCACCCGGCGGCGGGGTCTCGCGACGTGTTCCCGTGGGCCGGGCGCGAGGCGGTGGCTCCCGCAGCTCGGCCGACAACGGTGCGCTGTCGCGGACCGGGCGCGAAGCGGTGGGCTCTTACCGCTGGGCCGGCTGCGACTTGCCCTCGCCGGCCGGGAGCGTCTCCCGTTCGGAGAGCCAGACGACGAAGGCGAGGAGCACCACCGCGCCGGACACTGCGAAGGCCGCGGAGTAGCCGAGTGATTCGGCGAGGAGGCCGGCGATGATCGGCCCGAAGATCGCTCCGGTGTCCATCGCCATCTGGTAGCGCGAGAGGACGACGCCGCCGGCGCGGTGGGGTCCGACGACGTCGGCGACCACGGCCTGCTGGGACGGGTTGAGCAGGCCGGCGCCGATCCCGGCGATCGCGGACAGGACGAAGAACACCGCGACGCTGCCGGAGAAGCCGAGGGCGATCGTGCTCACGCCCATGATGAGCAGGCCGGTGAGGATGAACGGGCGGCGGCCCAGGCGGTCGGCCCAGCGGCCCACCGCGGCGACGGCGACGGTGTTGCCGAGGGCGAACACGGTGAGCGCGAGTCCGGACACCCCAGCTCCCGCGCCGAGGACGTGGAGGGCGAAGAGCGGGTAGATCGCGACCCGGATGCCCATGGACGTCCAGCCGTGGGCGAGGACGGACACGAGGGCGGCGCGGTAGGCGGAGTCCTGCCATGCCTCGCGGAAGCGCATGGTCGAGCGGTCGGGGTCGACCGTGTCGGGTTCGGGGGACTCCCCGGTGGCAGTCTCGTTCGCTGGATCCGGACCGGCGTCGCCGTCCTCGGCGTCCGCGTCCTCGGCGGCCCGCTCCGCCGCGGCTTTCGCCTCGGCAGCGAGGAGACGCTCATTGCGGCCGAGTCGGAAGTACACGACGGCGGCAGCGATGACGAGGGCGACCGCGTAGACGAGGAACGGCACGCGCATCCCCCACCCGGCCATGAGGCCGCCGACGACGGGGCCGAAGATGTTGCCGAGCAGGAAGGCAGTGGCGTAGCGACCGGCGGCGCGCGCCCGGGCCGACGGCGGGGCGAGGCGGATGATGAGCGCCATCGCGGACACGGTGAACATCGTCGAGCCGAGCCCGCCGAGGGCACGGAAGAGGAGGAGCTGCCAGTACGTCTGGGCGAGGGCGACGGCGAAGGTCGAGGCGGCGACGATGAGGAGGCCGGTGACGTAGACGGGCCGTTCGCCCAACCGGTTGACGAGCCTGCCGCCAGCGGGTGCGGACACAAGCCGGAAGAACGCGAAGGAGCTCACGACGATCGTCGCGGCGGTCACCCCGAGGCCGAAGGATTCGGCGAACTGCGGGAGGACGGGCGCGATGATCCCGTAGCCGATCGCGACGATGAACGCCCCAGCGACGAGCACCCAGATGTCGGTGGGGAGCGTCGCCCCCGGGGCGGCGGTGTCCGGGCGGGTGCGGGTCACCTCGGCGTCGGGTCCGGGAGGCGGCCGAGGAACGGGGCCGGGTCGAGCGGCGGGCGGTTGGAGGCGGCGAGCTTCTCGCGGAAGGCGGGGTCGATGTCGCCGACGTAGAGCCAGCCCATGAGGAGCTCGGAGTCGTCCAGCCCGTGGAGGGCGCGGACGGCCGGGGCGTTCGCCTGCACGCCGGAGCGCCACATGACGCCCCACCCGGCCTGGAACAGGGCGAGCTCGAGGAGGTGGGCGGCGCCGGCGGCGGTGGCGTGCTGCTCCCACGCGGGGACCTTGGGGTGCTCGGTGGGTGAGGCGATGACGGCGATGAGGAGTTCGGCGCGCAGCGGCTTGGGGTTGACCTCGCCGGGGGCGCGCTCGGTGCCGGAGGCGGTGTCGAGGGCCGCGCCCAGGCGCAGGCGGTCGCCACCGCGCAGCAGCAGGAGCCGCCAGGGGCGCAGCGCCTTGTGATCGGCCACCGGGGTGACGGCGGCGAGCAGCCGGGCGATCTCTGAGTCCGTGGGGGTGTGTGGGCCGACCTTCGACACCGAGCGGCGCGAGGCCATGGCCTGGAGCACGGGGTCCTCGAAGTGCTTCACGACATCCACTCCGCGAACCCGGCGCGGGCCCGGGCGAGCTTGGGGTCGATGATGTACGTGCAGTAGCCGTTGTACGGGTTGCGGGAGTAGAAGTCCTGGTGGACCTCCTCGGCGGGGTAGAACGTGCCGAGGGGTTCGAGGGTGGTGACGATGGGCTCGTTGAAGAGCTCCTGCGCCTGTTCGATGGCGGCGGCGAAACGGGCGCGTTCGTCCTCGTCGCGGTAGAACATCGCGGAGCGGTATTGGGTACCGACGTCGTGGCCCTGCCGGTTGAGCGAGGTGGGGTCGTGGCCGGTGAAGAACTGGCCGAGGATGACCTCGGCGGGGACGATCGATTCGTCGAAGGTGACCTGGAGGGCCTCGGCGTGGCCGGTGATGCCGGCGCACACGGAGTAGTAGTCCGGGTTCTCGACCTCTCCCCCGGTGTACCCGGAGGTCACGTCGGTCACGCCGCGGGTGCGGCGGTAGACCGCGTCGAGGCACCAGAAGCACCCGGCGGCCAGAGTGAGAGTCTGCATACCGTGTAGGACACCCGCGACCCGGCGATTATTCCGCCGGGCCGCGGGTAGCGGGGTGGTGCGGTCGGGAGGTGCGGGGCCGAGGTGCTGACCGGCCCGCGAGGGTTCCGTGTCAGCGGTCGCGGGCGACGATGTGGCCGGCGTGCTTGAGCAGCGGGGCGTCGATCATCTTGCCCTCGTAGCTGAAGGCCCCGGCGGAGGTCTCCGCGAGTTCGAGGACGGCGCGCGCCCAGGCGAGCTGCTCCGGGGTGGGGCGGTAGGCGTCGCGGACCACGGGGATGTGCTTGGGGTGGATGGAGACCTTGCCGGCGAAGCCGCTCTCCACTGCGTCGAGTGCTTCCGCGGCGAGCCCGTCGAGGTCGTGGATGTCGGTCCAGATCGAGTCGAGCACCCACTTGCCGTGGGCGCGCCCGGTGAGCAGGGTCTGCGAGCGGACGTGGAGCGCGACGTCGCGGTAGCCGCCAGCGGGCAGGCGGGAGGAGCCGCCGCCGAGGTCGGCGATGAGGTCCTCGGAGCCCCACATGAGGCCGGCGACCTCGGGGGCGGCGGCGATCTCGGCGAGGTTGACGGCGCCGCGGGCGGTCTCGATGAGCGCGACGACGCGGTAGTCGGACAGGGGTGCGGAATCCTGCGCGGATTCCGCCTTGGGGAGCATGACGTAGGTGTAGGGCAGGGTGGTGAGGAGTTCGACGTCGGCGGCGAACTCCTCGGTGTCGCGCGGGTTGATGCGGATGACCGTGCGGGCCGGGTCTAGGAGGTTCTCCGCGACTGACTGGCGGGCGGCGGCCTTGTCCGCGGGGGCGACGGCATCCTCGAGATCGATGATGACGATGTCGGCGCGCTCGGCTGCCTTGGCGTAGCGATCGGGGCGGTCGGCGGGGACGAACAGCCAGGCCGGCGCGAAGTCGAAGTCGGCGGGCTGGGTGTTGTCTGCTGTGGGGCCGGTGTGGGCGGAGTCGGCGGGGCTCATGCGATGATCTCCGGGTTCTGCGGGTCGTGGGCGGAGTTGAAGACCATGGTCTGGCGGACGGCCTTGGCGACGACCTCGCCGCGCTGGTTGCGGCCGATGTGCTCGAGGGTGACGATGCCGTGGTTGGGGCGGGACTTCGATTCGCGCTTGTCGAGGATCGTCGTCTCCGCGTAGAGGGTGTCGCCGTGGAAGAGAGGCTTGGGGAAGGACACCTCGGAGAAGCCGAGGTTGCCGACGATCGTGCCCTGGGTGAGCTGGGAGACGGAGAGCCCGACGAGGGTGGCGAGCGTGAACATCGAGTTGACCAGCCGCTGGCCGAACGGCTCGGTCTCCGCGAAGGCGGCGTCGAGGTGCAGCGCCTGGGTGTTCATGGTCACCGCGGTGAACCATGTGTTGTCGGCCTCGGTGATGGTCCGGCCCGGAGCGTGTTTGTAGACGGTGCCGACCTCCATCTCGTCGAACCACAGGCCGCGTTGGGTGATGGTCCTCGGTGCGGACGTGGAGTCTGGGTTCGCCTCGGTGGTCATGCCGATGTCCCTTCGTGTGCTGAGGATGTTGGTCGTGATCCCGATTCTCGCAGGCCCGGGCGTCGAGCGGAATGCGCAGGCCCGATGGCGCACGTGTGGGACTGCTGAAGGTTTGGTTGACTTCACGACTGGATAAGTTCCAGGAAGGATGGAAGTCATGCCAAAGATCTACACCGATGAGTTCAAGCAATCAGCTCTCGAGCTCCTGGGCGAGGGGATGACCCAGAAGCAGGTCTGCGCCGACCTCGGCATCTCGAAATCAGCCCTTCAGGCCTGGGTGCGTGACTCACGCCTGCGTGAGCACGGACTCGAGCCCTCTCGTGATGTCGAGGAGTCTCGCGCCCAGGCAGCAGCACTGAAGCGGATCAGGGAACTCGAGCGGGAGAACAAGATCCTCCGCGAGGCTGCAGCGTATCTCTCGCAAGCGAACTTGAAGCTCGGTGGTCATCACCCAAAATGATGTACCCGCTGGTCCTCGACCTTGCTGCCGCCGGGGTGCCGGTGGCAGTGGCCTGCCGGGTACTCGGCTTTACCAAGCAGGGTTTCTACAAGTGGTGCGCGAAACCTGTCTCTGACCGGGAACTCGAGGAGGCGCACTTGATCAATGCCGCCTACGACGTTCATACGGACGATCCTGAGTTCGGGCACCGGTTCATCGCTGATGAGCTCCAGGCGTGCGGATACAGCGCCTCTGAACGTCGTGTGTGGCGGCTGTGCTCGCAGCAGGAGCTGTTCTCCCACACGATCAAACGAGCCCGGAAGCACGGTAAGAAGCCCGGCCCGCCAGTGTGTGATGACCTCGTCGAACGCGACTTCACAGCAAAGGCAGTCAACGAGTTGTGGCTGACCGATATCACCGAGCATCACACCAGTGAGGGCAAGCTGTATATGTGCGCGGTCAAGGATGTGTTCAGCAACAGAATCGTCGGTTATGCCATCGATTCGAGGATGAAATCTCGTCTGGCTGTGGCGGCGATTGATGACGCTGTGGCTCGTCGTGGCGGACCGCGAGCCGTGGCAGGGTGTGTCGTTCACTCGGATCGCGGGTCGCAATTTCGCTCTCGTAAGTTCCAGCAGGTTCTACGGCGTTACGGGCTAGTCGGATCGATGGGTCGGGTCGGCGCTGCTGGTGATAATGCGGCGATGGAATCATTCTTCGCTGTGTTGCAGAAGAACGTCCTCGACCGGGGCCGTTGGGACACGCGAGCGAGGTTGCGGACATCGATCGTCCACTGGGTCGAGCGGACCTACCACCGGAAGCGTCGGCAACGGCGTTTGGGTAAACTGACTCCGGTTGAATACGAGCTTGTTCACCACAAGGCCGTCGCTCTGGCGGCATAAACCCCGGAGTCAACTAAACCGTCAGCAGTCCCGTGGGCCCAGAACGAGGCGCCTTCGGTGTTCTGCACCCAGATGCCGAGCACGTGCTTGATGCCGTCCATGTCGACACCGACGGCGATGTGAGCGGCCTTGGATCTGACGTGGCCGTTGTCGCGGACCTTGACCCGGATCGCGTCGAGGTAGATGACCGGGTAGAACTCCTCCAAGGGTCGATTCTGCCACTCCATCACCGCCTCCAGCACCGCATCGGTGATATTGGCGATCGTCTCGTGCGACAGCTCGGTGCCGATCGTCGACAGCAGGTGGTGCTGGATGTCCCGGATCGTCATCCCGCCGGCGTAGAGGCTGATGATCATGTCATCGAGTCCACCCAACCGCCGGGAGCCCTTCGGCACCAGCCTGGGGGTGAACGACCCGTCCCGGTCCCGGGGCACGGCGATCTCGATATCGCCGGCCTCCGACGCGACGGTCTTGGCATAGGAGCCGTTGCGGGAATTGGCCGTCACCTTGTCGTCGCGGTCGCCCGTAGCCCAGGTGCGAGGTCATCTCCGCCTGCAGGCCTCGCTCGAGTGTCTCCTTGATCAGCGCCGGCACCAGACCACCGTCGCCGGTCAGCTCGACCTCACCGGAATCGATCTTGGAAAACAGCTCATCCAGAGCCCCGGACGCCTTGAGCTGCTCAATCAGCTCGGATGCCTGATTCGGGTTCGATTGTGCATCGGTCACAGTCACCATCATGTCCTCTCATGAGTGAACCGGTACACAATTCATTTGACACCCTCCGGCATGCACGCCCGGGGATCACGAGCTGGATCCGGAATAAGGTGGAACCGGGAGGTCGATGCGGTGGCTCTCTCGGCAGAGTATGGGAGAGAGTCGCGCGTCCGCGGGCACACACCCGGGGACGTTTCCCTGCTAGCCTCGTGCTTGCGCCGCGCATCCCACCGTCAGAACGACGACCACTGCTGCGGGTGAATGACGCGACACGCGTACGATATGCAGTACTTCGTTGAGGGTGTGTCAACTTGAACCGCGCACATGCCGCGTCGCGCACCGGAGATGCGCACCCACGCCTCTCCGCTTCGTTTCCGGTGCCGCTCAACGCTCGGGAGCGGCACCGGTCTCCATCACCTCAGTGACACCATTCGACAGCATTCACCAGCTCGTCCACAGGAGCTAATGTGTTAACTTCTGTTAAACACTCACTCTCGTGCTAGGCTGTGATCGTCATCACCCCTACTAATTGGGCACGAACCCTCCGCAGCAGCCCGTGTCCGTGCCTCGGCCAATGATGATCGTGGACTCAACACGAACCATGGGCAGGGCGGAGGGCGCGGTGAAAACAACCGTCGCACCTACGCCCGATGACAGTGCTGAAACATCGCGCCCGAAGGAGAGTTCGATCATGGTTAGAACTGCCCCGGTTCCGCCGAAATAGCAGCGCCGGATCGTGCTGAGCGTCCTGTCGGGTGAGGTGAACATCAGCGAGACCGCTCGCAAGGAGAACGTCAGCGTGTTTTCCATCCGCCGATGGACGCGTGAGTTCATCAAATCCCGCAACACCGTCGTGACGCCCGTCCCGCCCAGAGCAGCCGAAACGAAGGAGGAACTGTAGACCCGATTCTCCGACGTTTCCCGGAGACCCCGGGGAGACGGACGCGGAGCTCCACGGAGCCCCTGATCTGCAGCGTGCCGGCGCCCCGCGGGAGCGCACATGCGTCACTGATCCGGTGATGCGCACAGAGCTCGCAGTCCTTCAATCTCTCTGCCCAGATCATTCCGATCTCCGTCCCGTCCCACCACACTCTGATCCAGGAGGATCCCATGGAGAAGCTCACTCTTGAAACCCTCACGGCCGCCTGCCGGGCAGGCGGCCCCAGCGTCCTCACCTCGGTCACCGCACTGAGCCCTGCGGCCGGCCCACACGCAGCCGTCTCCCCCGCGAAATTCGTCTCCGGGCGATCCTCGGCGTTCTCGTACTTCATCAGGTTCGTGAACGGCTCGGCACAGCATGCAGTGCTCATCGATTCGAAGCAGTCACAGCTCAATCGCTGCGAGGAGCAGATCGCCGCGGCGATCGCCGATGGTCACGCAATTCTGAGCCGCACACCTCGCATTCGAGTCACGTACTCTGATCAGGCGTTCACCGATATCGAACTCCCACACCGAGCATTCGACGGGCATATCCGTGCCGGCTCCATCGACGGCGCGCCCGCGACGAAAAACCCGATCTACCGCGAAGCCCGCAATGCGAGCAAGACCAACGCCCGTGCGCTGCTCGAACTCAGCCCCGGTAGCCTCGTGTTCGGGTCGTGGGACTCCTCCCGCGCATCGAACCAGGGCCGCTATCAAAGCGCCCTCTCAGGTGAGATCATTGGGTTCCTCGCCGATCAGTCCGGCGCAGAAGCTACCGATCCTCCCCGGAAGGGCGGAGCTCGCGTCGACCCCGTCGGCATGAGCGTGCAGCTTACCGGCGACCAGATGACCACTCTCATCGACGCGCAGGAGGACGAGCTGAGCCCCAAGACCGTCACGGAAACGCGGGCACAGGCCAAGAAGGCGAAAGGCGCCACGCTCTCCGGATCCACGCTGGGCCTGGGCGGGGTACCACCCACCCTGGAATCCCTCGGCGGAGTCTCCTGCTCCCGAATCGTCCGCTCCCACGTCCTGTCCTTCGCCGCTCTGCGGCAGCTCCGCTTCGGCGCAGGTCCTGAGGGAGATGCCGCGTGCCGGGCACTTCTGGCCGCATACGCTCTCAATGGCCTTGCCCGGTCGGATTCCGAACTCCTCCTGCGAGCCGACTGCCACCTCGTCGAGGACGGCGCGCCCGTGGTCACCCTCGACCAGCGGCACGGCAACTCTGTCACGCTGGAGCCGCTGACCATTCCTGAGGCGGACGAGCTCCTCGCCGCTGCAATTCAGCAGGCAGAGTCGACCGCCGGCATCAGCTGGGACGGCGAAGTGCTCCACGTGGTGGGCAACCCTGAGGTCCACCACGCCGCCGAAGAGGAATCGGACGAATGATGGGTGTGTTCGAGCTCAGAATCCGGTTCCCCCTGGGAACGTACACCGGCCATCGCGCCGATGGTTCCGCAGACTACTTCCCCGACCCGGCCCGGGTGTACTCCGCACTGACCCAATCCGCATTCACCGGTACCAGCGCCGTCGTCGAAGCCGGCCGGAATCAGCCGTCGCCGGAAAGCCGCGCGGCACTGCGCTGGTTCGAAACCCACCCGCCGGATGCGCTGCATCTGCCGCGGACGTCGCGCCCGAATCCGGACGCGCCGATCGCCTTTCGCAAAGAGGGCCTCATTCCGAAGGAAGGCGGGAGGTTCGTCGACAAGACTTCGGGGAAGGCGACCGACGACGGTGTCTCCGTCGACGGGGTGTTCGGTATGTCATGGAACGAGATCCCGCCCGACGAGGTCGTCACCGCGCTCGATCACCTCTGCGCAGAGGTCTCACATATCGGCGAGGCGCTCTCACCCGCGGTCCTCGAGGTCGCCAGAACCTCCGCTGAAGGCACGCAACTGAACGCCACGTGGCTGCGCGATCCGGAGGCGCGCCGCTTCACCCGCGGTGGCATCCGGGTGCGCATCCCGCAGCCAGGCAGGCTCGACGAGCTTCAGCATGCCCATGAGCACGCGAACCCGCTCAAGCCTCCGACGGTGGCCGGTGACAAGCACACGGCCAGTGAGTCGTCGAGGCGGCACCCGGTCCCCGAATCGATGAACCGGCGTCAGCGCTACGTCCGCCCGCAACGTGTCGCATCCTCGCTCCCCTGGACGAACGCTATCGTCATCGCCGTTGATGAGCTCACACCACATCCCGGCGCGGAGCCGAGGGCGTTCGCAGACGAGATTCCCGAGCCGCAGCGCGTCGCGTGGTGCGTGGCGCTGCACCGGGCGCTGGTGAAGAGGATCAGCGGGCCGGCTCCGTCGTTTATCACGGGGCGATACCCGGACGGCCTCACGAAGCCGGCCAATCGTCTTGCGCTCCAGTATCTGGATCCGGCGCTCATGGCTGCCAGCAGGTACTCGTCGCTCGCAGGAGAATACGGCGCATTCCTGCTGCTCCTGCCCGCCTTGGCAGCAAGTGATGACCTGCTCGCACTCGAGCATGCGCTCATCGGCCTGCGCGAGATTCGCTCCCGCCACGGATTCGCCCGCGTCCGGGTGCGCGACGTCGAGGTCTCGTGCGAAGACTTCTGGAATCCGCCGGCCGCCGGCATGGTTCGCCTGCGGTCGACGATCCCCGCGATGATCGCCGACATCCGCCGGCAGCGGTCCCCGTGGTCTCTTGTCGAGACCGTCCTCGCATCCATCGGCTTCACCTGGCGGGACCAGCAGGGATACGGCCCTGTGCTGGCCGGTCGCGGTGAGCGGTATCGACGACTCGTCGACGCAGTCAGACAAGATCTCGACCCCGTTGTCCTCGACGTCCACCGGCTGCCCGTCGACGGTTCGGACTACGTTCACCGACTCCCCGAGGGTGTCCCGGCAGAGCCCTTCAGAGCACTCATCGACCTCGGTGACCACCTGCCGGACGGTGCGATGGCCGCCATCGGCCAGAGCCGCCACCTGGGCGGGGGCCTCCTCGTTCCGGTCGACATGCCGGCATCGCTCATCAGGACTCGAGGTGAATCGAGATGAATGTGCCCTCCACCACCGCGCAGCTCACCGCCGAGGAGTTCAGCGAGTTCTTCGCCGAGATCACCGGGCACACGCCGTTCGCCTGGCAGACGAGGCTCCTCGAAACGGTGCTGCGCACCGGCCGTTGGCCGGCAGCTCTCGGGGCGCCCACCGGCGCGGGCAAGAGCTCGGTGATCGAGATCCACGCTTTCGCGGTCGCCGCCGCTTCGCTCTCCGGCACCCGCGTGCCGCGCAGAATGGCGATGATCGTGGGTCGCCGTGCACTGGTCGATTCCCACCTCGCACAGGCGCAGAAGCTGATCAATCGCTTGGCGATGGCGCCGGAAGGAGGCGTCGTCGCGCGGGTTCGCGAGGCTCTCCGTTTACTGGCCCCTGCGCGACCGCCGGGGACGGCCACGCCTGGTCTGCGGTCGGTGCTGCTGCGCGGAGCCGCGCCTCGCGATCGGTCCTGGGTCGATGACGTCTCGACCTGCACGGTGATCTGTGCGACTCCGGAGATGTTCGGAAGCAGGTTGCTTTTCCGCGGCTACGGCTCCAGCCGTCTCGCGCGGCCGCGCGAGGCCGGACTCCTGGCCTATGACACCGTCGCGGTGATCGATGAGGCCCATCTCTCCCGCCAGCTCGATCTCACCGCGCGCCGGATCGATGCTCTCGAATCCATGGCGGACAGACCTCCCACTGTTCCCCGCCTGCAGGTTATGAGCACCTCGGCGACCCTTCCCGGGGAGGGTCATAGCGATGAAATCGAAGGCGTCCTGCCCGCTGACCTCGACAGCGATGAGGTTCTGCGACGTCGCCTGTGCACACCGAAGCCTGTGCGCATCGTCGAATCGGCGGAGCACTCCGGCACCGCGAAACCCCGCGAGAAGTACATTCAGGCGCTATGCCGCGAGGTCCTCGACGTGCATGACCTGATGTCGGCGGAAGGCGGCGAACGGACGGTCGGTTGCGTAGTCAACAATGTCGACACCGCCAACCTCGTAGCCGCCGAACTCCTCCGCTCACGACGTGATCTCGCCGTCGTCTGCCGCACTGGCCAGTCCCGCCCGATCGACATCGAGCGGGGCGTCACCGGCGAGGAGGGCGCACCGGTCCAGCGCTTCCCGGGCCTCTACACGATTGATGGCAACCCGGATGTGTCCGTTCTCGTGACCACCCAGGCGGTCGAGGTCGGTGTGGATATCGACTTCTCCGCGATGGTGACTGAGCTCGCCCCTGGGAGTTCGCTCGTACAGCGCTTCGGCCGGGTGAACCGGATCGGTCGTAGCGCCAGAACCATGATCAGCGTCATCGTCCCGGCGAACCGCGCCGGCGACTATGCCCGGCCGCCATATACCACTGACGAACTCGACCGTGCACTGGAATGGCTGAGGTCCCGAGTCGATTCGAAGGACGGGGTCTCACCATGGGCGGTGACCCGGAACCCGCCGCCCGAGGCCGAACTCGACCGCGAGGTCTTGCAGCGCCCTGAGGACTGGGACGCGCGGAGATGGTCCCACTCCTCGCAGCCGAGCTTCGGCTCGGACGATGTGACGCTGCACCTGCGCGACGACCTCTCGCCGGAGAGGGAATCCATGGGTCTGGTCGTGCGGAGTCGCCTTCCGGAGGACGACGGGGATGCCCTCGCACTCCTGTCCGAAGCTCTCCCGCAGGCACTCGAGGTATTCCCCGTCGAGCCCCGGCACGGCAGAGACCTCATCGCAGGGATCCTGCACGACCCCGCCGAGTGGGAGCCGGCGGCCCGCGCTCGAGCATTCCGCGTCCGCGACCGCATGGTACTGCAGCTCCCGAACAGTGATGCCGGTGCTCTCCACCAATACGTCCGGAGCGGGGACATCGTCATCGTCGACGACATACATCCGATCTTGCGGGACGGCGCGGTGTCCGGCAATCCGACCCGCAGAGCCGCGGCGGTGGATTGGAGCGAACTCGACGGCGTGGTCGCACTCCTGTCCGAACCCGAGATTTCGGAGTTGGGTCCCGATTGGGATCACGAGATCGTTGCTGACCACGCCCAGGTGATCTGGGGTGACCCTGCCGGCATCGATGTAGAAGCGCGGTTCTCCGAACCGGTTGCCGGCGAAGATCCGGCGTGGGTACTCATCACCGAGCGCGCTCGTGCACTCGACGACGAGTCGACTGTGCAGGAGTTCAGCCTGGCCGAGGTCCCGGTTGCGCTCTCCGAGCATGCACGAGCAGTCGCATCGCGCGCACGGTTCCACTCCGACGCCCTGGGGTTGGACTCCGATGTCAGTGCCGTAGTCGAATTGGCCGGGCTGCTCCACGATGAGGGGAAATCGGCCGAGCGGTTCCAGCGCATGCTGGGAGCACGCACGCAGACGGGGTTCATCGCGAAGAGTACGCAGCGTTCTCCCGTAGAGGTTCGAGCCGCCCGAGAGCGCTCAGGATTGCCCAGCGGGTGGCGCCACGAACAGCTCTCGGCTGCGGCAGCGGCCCGTGTTGCGTTCGAACGGAGGATGACTAGGCCGGAGTCGGACCTCCTCATCCAGCTCGTAGGAACCACACACGGGCATGGACGACCGTTCTTCTCCCACGGCGCCGAACGGCTGCTCCTCGGGACCGAGCCGATGAGTTCCGAAGGCACCCGCGCGCGGGAAGACGTCACCGCCGACTCGCCAGCGATCGGAGACAACCGGTGCGAATCCGCCCGGGAAGCCTTCGAGCTCTTCGACGGCGGGGAATGGGACAGCCTCGTCGAGCGTAACCGCCGCGCATATGGAACGTGGGGGATGGCCTATCTGGAGGCGGTGCTGCGCGCCGCAGACGCTCAAGTCTCGAAGGAGAGATCATGACCGACATCGTTGTGAACGGGGAGATCGAATCGGCGCTGACGCACTTCACCGGCCTTGGGCTCGCCACCATCGGCGAAGCCGCCGGGTTTGTCGGAATCCGGTTGTCCTGGTCGGACGAGGACAAACCTCGGCTATCAGTGAGCTTCCCTCATGAGTCGGCAGACTCTATCGCCACTTCGCTGCATGCACACGCTGTGAGCATGGCAGATCCGGAATCCTGGGTCCAGCAGACCATGAACCATGAAAAGAGGCAGTCGACGGGAGTCTTTAGCCCACGGATCAAAGTACCGACCTCGGGCGACTCGTGGGCGAATCTCACCCGTCTGCGGAGACGCTCCCTCGATGCGCTTCTCAAGCGCAATGATCGGTTGTCGCTTTCGATGATCGGTGCTCTTGGGGAACCCTCCTACTGGCGCTTCGAGCGCCAGTCGCCCCGGCCCGACGCCGGTGCCAGTCGATGGGAGATGAAGACCCGGAACAGAGGTGCTGAGTTCATCGGGGACCGTTTCGCCCCCTTGGCCCGGACGGTTGCTCTCCGTGCCCCGGAGGACGTACTTGCCGGAGTGACCGGAGAGCGGACCGACGACGAGCTCGATGGGTCACCCGATTCTCGGACGGCCACCGGCCTGCAGCGGCCCGGCCCAGTCGATTCCGCTCAGGCATGGGTGGCGTTGTGGGGACTGACCGCATTTCCGGTGGCCCACGACCCGCACGCGCAGTCTCAGACGGCAGGAGCGTTTCCGCAGGACCGGTTGCACACGCGGTGGTTCGTCGTCCCGATCTTCGATCGACCGGTGAGCCTATCGCGTTGGCGATCAGTCATCGCCTCGGAGCCGCTGGCCGTCCTGGGCAGACAGATCGCCGATGACGATCACGTGGGCGCATATGATCGCGCCGCGGAGTCACAGCTGGTCGAACTCGGTTCGGTTGCACTCGGAGCCGCACGGGTCGACCTTCGGGGCAGTTCTTCAGCTCCCGAACGGGTCATTCTCGACGTCGAAGTCACCCCGCTCGGCGAGGAGTATCGTCATGGATGATGATACCGACGAGGTGTACGTCGCCCCTGCAACGGAGTATCTCCGTCGAGAAGTGGAGAGTCCGATCCCGCTCAGCCTGGTGTCCCACACGGTCTTCTGCCCGCGCAGGGCGTGGCTCGAGGCCGCAGGTGAGCACACCGACACCTCGCAGATGCAGAGCGGAGCAGCTGCCCATGCGCGGAGCGATGATCGGAGCAGATCACGCGGTTCCGAGCACCGAGCACTCGATGTGACGCATGCAGAGCTAAGCCTTTCCGGCAGGTGCGACGTGGTCGAAGGCGATCCTGGAGATCCATTGACCGTCGTCGAGTTTAAAGCGAATCCGGTACGGCGCCAGAGCTCGGTCACCCACCCCACCCGTGTTCAGCTGGCGCTCCAGACGCTGTGCCTGGAAGACATGGGGAATGAGGTCACCGGATGGGAGGTCTTCTTCACCTCCACCCGACGCAGGGTCGAGGTGCAGCTCGACGAAGCGGATTTCGCCGACGCTCGCCGCTACGTCGATCAGACCCGGGCGGTGATCACAGCTCCGAAGGCGCCCGAACCTTTGGAGGACGACCCGCGATGCACGCGATGCTCGCATGTCTCGGTTTGCCTTCCGGACGAACGATCTGCGGTTCCGGTAACGCGTCGGATCCTCGTCGCTGACCCGGATACTCAAGTCGTCCACCTGGCGACTCCGGGAAGCCGTGCCGGAGTGCGCAGCGGCCGTCTGGTGGTCACCAAAGCCGGTGAGCGACTAGGGGACGTCCCGCTCGAGCGAATCATGGGTCTCGTCGTCCACGGCAACATCGATCTTTCCAGCGCGTTGGTCCGCGAGCTGGCTTGGCGCGATCAGTCGATCGTCTGGTGCTCTGGAACGGGCCGCGTGTACTCATGGTCCCGTCCGGCTCGATCCGCCAATGGACTGCACCGAGTCGCCCAGCACGTTGCAAGCGCGAACGGCAGAGTCGACATCGCATCCGAGATGGTCGCATCGAAGATCGCCAATCAGGCGACACTTCTGCGTCGGACCCTGAAACGGAGTCCCGCAGTCGACAGCTTGCGCCGGTTGCAAGCACGTGCCCGAAGTGCCTCTGGAGTGAGGGAGCTCTTCGGAATCGAGGGGGATGCTGCTCGTGTGTACTTCGGGGAGTTCACCCACATCGTTCGAGGTCCGGATTCCGCAGCGCTCTTGGATACTTGGAACGGCCGGACCGGTCGGGGAGCGTCGGACCCGATCAACAGCATGCTCAATTACGCCTATTCGCTGCTGACGGCAGAGATGATCCGAGCGATTGTCGCGTGCGGCCTCGACCCCCACGCAGGCTTCCTTCACAGTTCGCATCGGAACAAACCTGCACTCGCACTCGATCTGATCGAGGAGTTCAGGGCACCAATCGCCGATTCCGTCGTATTGAGGCTGATCAATAATGGCGAGATCCGATTGAAACACTTCGACGCGCGCTTAGGAACATCAAGGCTCACCGATGAAGGGCGCAGACGACTTCTCTCCGCATTCGAAAGACGTCTCAGCACTGAGATCGTGCACCCAGTCTTCCGGTACTCGGCTACGTGGAGACGAACGCTGGAGATCCAGGCCCGGATGGTGTTGGGAGTTCTCGACGGGAGCCAAGAGAAGTACACCGGGGTGCGCGTGCGATGAGCCGCGACGATGCGCGCCGATCGCTCATCGCTTACGACGTGCCCGACGACCGGAGGCGTTCCCGGCTGGCGAAAGCACTGAGCCGATACGGCGATCGGATCCAGTACAGCGTGTTCGTCGTCGATGTCGCACCGGCGAAGTTGCTTCGATTGCGATCTGAGGTCAGTTCGATCATCGACGCGGAGGAGGACTCCGTGCTCTTCTGCGATCTGGGACTGAGACGATCGCTCAATGATTCTGTCTTCTCATACATCGGCGCAGTGAGGACCATCACCGATGACACCTCAATCATTCTCTAGCTGCTGATACTGCTCGGCGATCCGACGTACATGGGTTCATGCCTCGGGGTGCCTGCGAGCACTGCGGTGCAGCACGACACGCCGCTGAGCTCTCGAATCGCATTCTTGCTGGTCAGACGCAACTTCGCTGATACAGCTCGAAGAGGAGACCATGCCACCGAGCAGATTCCGTGCAGTGCTCGCGGAGGGGCTCGTCAGCGCAGGTCAGATATGATGAATTTGGTTCGCTCCGGCGGTTCCTCTGGAACCGCCCCTTCGTTGAGGCCTGACCGCGCCTCCCGCCGATCCAGTGGCCGGCCCCCGGCGGTTCCTCTGGAACCGCCCCTTCGTTGAGGCTCCACGGAATGACACGGAAACCCCACCCCGCACCCCCCGGCGGTTCCTCTGGAACCGGCGGGTGGATCAGATTTCGATGCCGTCGGCGTCGAGGCCGCCGGCGGTTCCTCTGGAACCGCCCCTTCGTTGAGGCATCGACATCACCTCGCAGGTCTCCGTCGGCTGTGCCCCGGCGGTTCCTCTGGAACCGCCCCTTCGTTGAGGCTGGCAACGATGGAGGATTTCGAGGCGCGCCTGATGGCCGGCGGTTCCTCTGGAACCGCCCCTTCGTTGAGGCACGTGGGAGGACGTGGCCCCGGACGTCACGGATGTGCCCGGCGGTTCCTCTGGAACCGCCCCTTCGTTGAGGCTGGGATCGGTTCAAGTCGGGGTCGCTGCGGGGTATCCGGCGGTTCCTCTGGAACCGCCCCTTCGTTGAGGCCGGGGCATCAGCGCGGAGATCGAGCGGAGGCGAACCGACCGGCGGTTCCTCTGGAACCGCCCCTTCGTTGAGGCGGCAGGTATGTGAAGGAGTCGCAGGGGAAGCCCCGGCCGGCGGTTCCTCTGGAACCGCCCCTTCGTTGAGGCACCCACGGCCTGCCCGCTGTGCCCGCCGACATCGTGCCGGCGGTTCCTCTGGAACCGCCCCTTCGTTGAGGCCGCGAAATGACAACCAACCCTTTCATTCCACCGCCGGCGGTTCCTCTGGAACCGCCCCTTCGTTGAGGCAGGTCGAACGGGCTGGGGTCGCCCATCGCGAGGAACCCGGCGGTTCCTCTGGAACCGCCCCTTCGTTGAGGCTGGGCACGTCGCCGCGCACCGTCAGGTCTTCGATCCAGCCGGCGGTTCCTCTGGAACCGCCCCTTCGTTGAGGCGACTTCTCGCAGTTCGCGCTCGTGACGAACGATTCCAACCGGCGGTTCCTCTGGAACCGCCCCTTCGTTGAGGCTGGGTGCGGGTGAAGGCCGAGGGCGTGATGCCACACCCGGCGGTTCCTCTGGAACAGCCCCTTCGTTGAGGCTACGCCAATTCGGGTAGAGGGCAGTTCCACTTCGCTTCCCGGCGGTTCCTCTGGAACCGCCCCTTCGTTGAGGCCCCTCCATCGCCAGCGCGTCACGCACGATGACGTTGCCCCGGCGGTTCCTCTGGAACCGCCGCTTCGTTGAGGCAGGATCATATCCTCGCCCCCCAGGCCGCTGTCGGGCCGGCGGTTCCTCTGGAACCGCCCCTTCGTTGAGGCTGGACGGTGAGTCGGGTGATCGCCTGCTCGGCGGCAGCCGGCGGTTCCTCTGGAACCGCCCCTTCGTTGAGGCATGGGCCGAAATGCGCCTACCGTGGCGCGACGCGCCGGCGGTTCCTCTGGAACCGCCCCTTCGTTGAGGCGTCGACGCCACGGGAATCCCGGCCACCGCGGACCCCCGGCGGTTCCTCTGGAACCGCCCCTTCGTTGAGGCACGGTGCGGGTCGGTCTAGTGGACGGTCACCCGTCGCCCGGCGGTTCCTCTGGAACCGCCCCTTCGTTGAGGCGGACAACCAGACAACTAGATGTACTGACCGGAGACGTTGGTTAATCGCGAGAAGGGCGGCTGGTTGCCGCAGGCCGTGTGCGGCCGATGCTGGTTGTACTGGTGCAGCCAGGACTGCAGGGCGTCGCGGCGTTCCTGCTCACTGCGGTAGCAGCGGGCGTAGGCCCACCCTTCGGCCATGGTGCGGTGGAATCTCTCGACTTTCCCGTTGGTCTGCGGCCGGTACGGGCGAGTCCGCTTCGGTGCGATCGATAGTTCCTCGCAGGCGTCGCGCCACAGGAACGAGCGGTACGCCCCGCCGTTGTCCGACAGGACGCGCTCGATGGTGACGCCGCGGTCGGCGAACCAGCCGACCGCCCGGCGCAGGACGGCGACTGCAGTGATGGCAGTTTCGTCGTCGTGGACCTCGGTGTAGGCAACGCGGGAGTGGTCGTCGATGACGGTGTGGATGAATGCGTACCCGAGCGTGGGGTTGTGCCACTTGCTGCGGGGCTTGTCTGGCGTAGCGGAGCGATTCTTGTCGCCCTGGCGGCGGCCGACATAGCGCCAGCCGCCGCCGTCGGGGATGTTCCCGAGCTTCTTCACATCCACGTGCACGAGCGACCCGGCATAGTCATGCTCGTAACGGCGAACAGGTTCGCCTGTGGCGCGGTCTAGGTTTGCGAGCCGGTTCAGCCGGACGCCCGTGAGGATTCGATGCACGGTAGACGGCGCGATACCGAGCCTGCTCGCGAGCTGAACCGGCCCTTCGCGAAGTCTCAGGCGCAGGCTCACGCACCGCTTCGTCGTCGCCTTGCTCGTCCTGTGCGGCGAGGTCTTCGGCCGCGAGGACCGATCGTGCATCGACTCGCCATTTGCGTAGCGGTCAACCCACCGCTTCACTGTCGGCCAGGACACCTGGAAGCGAGCGGCGACCTCGCTAATCGGCCAACCGCCATCTACGACCAGGCAAGCGACTTTGAGGCGATGGCGGGGAGTCAGAGCGGCATTTGCGTTGGACATGGGACTCCTTAGGACTGTCGGACGGTCAGCAGGGTTACCCTGCTGACCGTCCGAGATGAGGTTCAAAAGGGGGGAATCGTTATGCGACAGCGGTTCCTTCGAGCTCGACCATCTGGCCGGGGATCGCCAGGCGGGTGACGCCGAGCATCGTGGTAGTCGGGGCGACTCCTGCCGCCCCGAGCTTCCCGGCGAGCACGCCGTAGTGCGGGAACATCGCGTCCACGTCGGTCGTGTAGACGTTGAGTCGAACCAGGTTCGCCAGCGTCATGTCGGCCTCGGCGAGCACGGCCTCGAGGTTCGCCACAGCCAGCGCGAGCTGAGCCGCGATGTCCCCGTCGTGCTCGGGCCGGCCGTCCTTATCCATCGCCGTCTGCCCGGAGATGTACAGGGTCCGCGCCTCACCCTCGACGACCTCCCCTTGGTTGAAGCCCATCTCCTGCGACCACGTCACCGGGTTCACTGCCGTGCGTTTCATTGCTGCTCCGTTCGTTCGCTCGTTGCCCAGCGCCCGGCAACCCTGTGGTCGCCGTCCTCGACGCTGCTCTACCAGCCTTCCGAGGAACCATGACATGTTGTGTCATGATTTTTGGTAGAATCCGATGCATGCGAGCAGACCGACTGGTCTCTCTGGTGCTGCTGCTGCGCCAGCGAGGCCGGATGACCGCCGACCAGCTGGCCGGAGAGCTCGAAGTGTCCACGCGGACCGTGCTGCGTGACATCGACGCCCTCTCGACCGCGGGCGTACCCGTTTACGCCGACCGTGGTCGACACGGCGGTTTCTCGCTGCTTCCCGGCTTCCGCACCGAACTGACCGGACTGAACCATGACGAGGCGCTCGCGCTGCTCACCGCCGGATCAAACCGTGGTGAGAAGGTCTTCGGCCTCAGCGCACCACTGGCCTCCGCGATGCGCAAGGTCGTCGACGCGTTACCCGAGGGGCACCAGATGAGCCTCGGTGATGCGGCCAAACGGTTTCTCGTGGAGCCGGAGACCGACCTGCTTTCTCGCCGTGCCCCCACCGAAGACTTGGCCGACGGCGTCATGAGCGAAGTCCGAACCGCGGTGCTCACCGGCCGCCGGCTGCGCTTCGACTATGCGGCACCCGGCAAGGCACCGAGTCGTCGAACCGTCGATCCGATTGGACTGGTCGCCGTCCGCGGGCACACCTACCTGCTGGCGACGAGGTCTGGAGACGATCGGACCTACCGTCTGTCTCGGATGCTCAGCGCCGAAGTGCTCCCCGAACCGGCGCAACGCCCTGCGCAGGTCGACCTCGACCGCATCTGGGCCGAGCGCACCGCACAGTTCCTCTCCGAGAACCACATCCCCGTCGTCATCCGCATCAAGACGTCACGTCGTGAGGAGCTGCTGGAGAACGCCCGAGCAGTCCGCGCCGAGGAACCGGAGCCGGATGATTGGGTCCGGCTCGACGTGACCTTCGAAGACCTGCGCCACGCGGTATGGGCGGTGTGGCGCC
Organism: Brevibacterium ihuae; assembly: GCF_900184225.1. Classification (NCBI taxonomy): domain Bacteria; kingdom Bacillati; phylum Actinomycetota; class Actinomycetes; order Micrococcales; family Brevibacteriaceae; genus Brevibacterium; species Brevibacterium ihuae. The sequence continues at coordinate 483,834 of NZ_FXWZ01000003.1, forward strand.
TTGGCACGGACGCCGACGTACTCGCGCCAGAATCCGTCCGCGATGCGCTGTACGTGCGTGCCCAGGCGTTGGCAGCACGTTATCGATCCTGACGATCCGTACCGACTAACGTATCCGGTCAGTACAACTAGAAGGAGACCACTATGACCACCCGGCGGTTCCTCTGGAACCGCCCCTTCGTTGAGGCCCGATCGTGTGGTGGCAGATGTACAGGGAGATGCCGACCGGCGGTTCCTCTGGAACTGCCCCTTCGTTGAGGCACCGTCTGCTCGGAGCTCACGGCGCGGACGATGTGCGCCGGCGGTTCCTCTGGAACCGCCCCTTCGTTGAGGCGAGGAGGTGACGCTCGATGCGCGCGACTAGACGCCTACCCGGCGGTTCCTCTGGAACCGCCCCTTCGTTGAGGCGCTGGCACCGCACCGCTCATCGACCTCGGAGACTTCACCCGGCGGTTCCTCTGGAACCGCCCCTTCGTTGAGGCATCGAACACCAACTCCCTATGATCCGAGACGACCAGCCCGGCGGTTCCTCTGGAACCGCCCCTTCGTTGAGGCCCGATGACTAGCGTCGCCTTGGACATGCGCTCGCGTCCGCCGGCGGTTCCTCTGGAACCGCCCCTTCGTTGAGGCGCCGTCATCGTAGAGCCTCCCGGCGTGAATGCGATCCCCGGCGGTTCCTCTGGAACCGCCCCTTCGTTGAGGCGGCAACCGCATCGTCGCCGGCAAAGACTACTGGATCCCGGCGGTTCCTCTGGAACCGCCCCTTCGTTGAGGCAACTTCCAGTCGTCCATCTCCGTCCTGTCGACGTTCCCCGGCGGTTCCTCTGGAACCGCCCCTTCGTTGAGGCGCCCTCTACACCGCGGTGATCTGGCACGTCGCATCCTGGCCGGCGGTTCCTCTGGAACCGCCCCTTCGTTGAGTCGGCATCGACTTGTGCACGCTGGCGGCCCGGGCGACGCGCCCGGCGGATCCTCTATAGCCGCCCCTTCGTAGGGGCACCGCGAAGGCCGAGGCGACCCGTGCGAAGTACCTCCAGCGCCTCCTCTGGAGCCGCCCCCCCAAAGTTTGGGCTTGACACTCGCGCACCCGGTGGTTCTCCTGGAGTCGCCCTTCGGAGCGGTAAGTCGGCCTTCACTAAGGACCGCCGCGACCCTCAGACAGGTCCGTTGTCCGCCGCGAATCCTCGGCTGGCCCCATGAGCATTATTCACCAGTACCGAGGCGGCAGCTTCGAAGGGATGGAACTCCGGACCGTTGATACTTCCGCCACTCTCTATCGTGTGACGGAGGACCGGGAGCTGTAAGAACGGAACGACGAACTTTCCACTCCCGGTATCCTCGTCTGCGACTTCGTGTACCTCGCCGAGTAGGAACGCCGCCACGAGCAGGCACCACCACAGCTCGAGATCAGCCCCACAGCTCCGGGCAGACCACGGTCGGTGACCTTATGGAATGCCTCAACGCATTCCTCAATGCCGGGTACGCAGAGGACGCAACCATTCTCATTCAGTCCACCACGACAGGGAAACTGAAGCGCGTCGTGACGACCAAGGAGAGACGCGACTCGACACGATGGCCCATCAGAATTCGCTACGAACGCATGAGGGGAAGGTGTCACTCAACATGTGCGAAATTGACTAGCAGCAATTCCATGCCCCTATAGCCACGACTATCGATCCGCCCACACTCTCAGCCATCACCGGGGACCGTGCACGGATTGGTGGAGCTCTGACCTAGGGCGTGTCCGATAAATGGTGTAGCCACGCAATAGCCGCATTGAGCACGACTGCTGCGCGGTAGACGATGGCGAGTTTGTCGTAGCGGGTGGCCAGGGCCCGCCACTGCTTCAGGCGGCTGTAGCCGCGCTCGATGACGTTCCTGCCCCGGTACTTCTCGGCGTCGAACTTCGGCGGCCTGCCGCCCTTGGAGCCGCGGCGCTTGCGGTGGCCCTGTTGATCGTTCGGCTCGGGGATGACTGCTTCAATCCGGCGGCTGCGCAGGTAGGCACGATTGGCCCGCGAGGAGTACGCCTTATCGCCCAGCAGTGCTGTCGGCCGGGTGCGGGCGCTACCGAGTCCGGGGCGCTGGACCCGCAGCTGATCCATGAGCGGGATGAGCATCGGGCAGTCGCCGTCCTGGCCGGCGGTGCACACGGTGACCAACGGCAGACCGTGGCCGTCGACGAGCTGATGGGTCTTCGTCGACAGCCCACCCCGGGACCGGCCCAGCGCGTGGTCAGGCGGCTCGACGTCCGGATTCGTGTAGTTCGACGAGTCCCTTTTTTAGGCGCGTGATGTTCGTTGCGTGTTGATGAGCACGCGCGATCGTGGAGTCCACCGACAGCGACCAGTCGAGCTGGCCGGCAGCGTCAGCGTGAGCGGCCAAGCGGGCCAGCGCGGTGTCCCAGGTGCCGTCGTCGGCCATCCGGCGATGCCAGGTCCATACCGTCTGCCACTTGCCGAACGTCTCGGGCAGATCCCGCCAGGCGATCCCGCACCGGTAGCGGTAGATGATGCCCTCGACCATCTGGCGGGCATCAGCGAAGGGCCGGCCCCTGCGGCCGGTCGGAGCAGGCAGCAAGTCAGCGATCAGCGACCATTGAGCATCCGTGAGCAGTTGGAATCTCGACATGCTCCCAGGCTCTCAGCCAGCGAACCACATCATTGTCAGACACGCCCTAAGTGTGCGTCATTCTCCGGGGATGAACCTGCAATCGCGGAACGCTCAAATCGTCCTCACAGCACGCCCCTGCTCATGCGAAGTAGACGCCCCTACTCACCCCACCCCCAACTCCCGGGCGATCAACATGAGCTGCACCTCCGTCGTCCCCTCGCCGACCTCGAGGATCTTCGAGTCGCGGTAGTGGCGGGCGACGAGGTACTCGTTCATGAAGCCGTAGCCGCCGTGGATCTGGGTGGCGTCGCGCGCGTTGTCCATCGCGGCATCACCGGCGACGAGCTTCGCGATCGAGGCCTCCTTCTTGAACGGCAGCCCCGCGAGCATCCGTGAGGCCGCCAGGTAGTACGCCGCCCGCGCCGCCACCACACGGGCCTCCATGCGAGCCAGCTTGAACGAGATCCCCTGGTACTCCCCGATCGGCTTCCCGAACGACTTCCGCTCGTTCGCATACTTCACCGACTCTTCCACGCAGCCCTGCGCGGCCCCCACCGACAACGCGGCGACCGCGATGCGGCCCTCGTCGAGGATGCGGAGGAAGTTCGCGTAGCCACGGCCCCGCTCCCCCAGCAGGTTCTCCTCCGGCACCTGGACGTTGTCGAAGGTCAGCGGGTGCGTGTCCGAGGAGTTCCAGCCGACCTTGTCATATGCCGGCTCCACGGTGAACCCGGGGGTCCCCGACGGGATGATGATCGTCGAGATCTCCGGCTTCTCCTGCCCGTCCCTACCGGTCCGGGTGCCGGTCACTGCGGTGGCGGTGACGAGCCGGGTGATGTCCGTGCCTGAGTTCGTGATGAAGCACTTGCCGCCGTTGACCGTCCACATGCCGTCCTCGAGCACGGCCCGGGTCTTCGTGCCGCCGGCGTCGGAGCCGGCCTCCGGCTCGGTGAGGCCGAAGGCCGCCAGGCCGGAGCCGTCGGTGAGCTGGGGCAGCCATGCGCGCTTCTGCTCCTCGGTGCCGAACCGGTGGATGGGCATCGCGCCCAGCGACACCCCGGCCTCGAGCGTGATCGCGAGCGACTGGTTGACCCGCGCGATCTCCTCGATCGCCAGGCACAGCGCGAAGTAGTCCCCGCCCATCCCGCCGTGCTCCTCCGCGAACGGCAGGCCGAACAGGCCCATCTGCCCCATCTTCGCCACGAGCTCATAGGGGAATTCGTGCTTGGCGTCGAGCTCCGCGCTCACCGGCGCGACGTCGTCATCGGTGAACTTCGCGACGCTCTTCCGCAGCGACTCGTACTCATCGGGGAGCATTCCGGGGGTGAAGGTCGTGGTCATGACTGGCCGTCCTTGTCTGTCGAAGATGCGTCGGTGGAGGAATCGCTGGTCTCAGAAGTGTCGGTGCCCGCGTCATCGGTCACGGTGGCAAGCAGCTCGTCGAGCGCCACCTGAGCGCCGGCGGCGGTGTTGAGGTGCAGGGTGCCGGCCATGGGCGCGGTGAGGACGTGCTCCATCTTCATCGCCTCGACGACGATGAGCGGCTGGCCCGCCTCGACCGCGTCACCGTCCACGGCGCGCACGTCGATGACGGAGCCGGGCATGGGGGCGGTGACCTCTGCGCCGGCCTCCCCCGGGTCGAGCGTCGGGTCGGCGACCGCGCGGGTGAACCGGAAGATCCCGGTCTCCGAGCGGACCCAGATCTCCAGGGTCGGCCGCTGGGCGCGGGAGTCGACCACCCGGGTCGTCCACACCGTGGCCCGCTGATCCACCCCGTCCTCCCGGAACGTCATCTCCCGGCCCCGGGGCGCCTCGGCCGAGGTGCCCGCAGCACCGCCGACCCCGGCACCTGCCGTGCCCGCACGAGCACTGCCGGCCCCGTCGCGTTCGAACCGGGCGAGGTCGACGGTCTCGAGGTCGACCTCGACGAGGCGCTCCTCGCCCTCGTGGGTCAGCGGCACGCGAAGCACGGGCGGCTGGGAGGTGCGCCAGCTGCTCGGCCGGTTCCACACACTGTCCGAAGTCCGGGCCTTCGTCGCGTCCCCGAGCACGGCGAGCGCGGCGAAGGCCCAGTCCGCCTCGCTCGGCGTGTGCTCGAGCTCGCTGCCCGTGCTCATGCGGTCGATGAGCCCGGTGTCGAGCTCACCGGCCGCCACGTCGTCGCGCGACAGCAGGGTGCGGAGGAAGTCGATGTTCGTCACGATGCCGGGCACCGCGGAGCGCTGCAGGGCGTCGCGGAGCTTCGCGACGGCCGCCGGGCGGTCCGGGGCGTGGACGATGAGCTTGGCGATCATCGGGTCGTAGTCGGTGGCGATCCGCTGCCCGGCGTCCAGGCCTGCGTCCACGCGGATGCCCTCCCCTGCCGGGAACACGACCGCGAGGGCGGTGCCGCCGGTGGGCAGGAAGCCGCGAGCGGGGTCCTCGGCGTAGATCCGGGCCTCGATCGCATGCCCGGTGAGCGTGACCTCGTCCTGGGCGAAATCTATACGCTCGCCGGCGCCGATCCGCAGCTGCCATTCGACGAGATCGAACCCGGTGACCTCCTCGGTGACGGGATGCTCGACCTGGAGGCGGGTGTTCATCTCCATGAAGAAGAACTCCTCCGGGGCATCGGCGGCGACGATGAACTCCACCGTGCCCGCCCCCCGATAGCCCACCGAACGCGCGGTGTTGCAGGCGGCCTCGCCGATGCGCGCCCGCGTCGCCGCATCGAGCAGCGCCGACGGTGCGTCCTCGATGACCTTCTGGTGGCGGCGCTGCAGGGAGCATTCGCGCTCGCCGAGGTGGACGACGGTGCCGTGCTCGTCGGCGAGCACCTGCACCTCGATGTGGCGCGGGGTGGCGACGAGCCGTTCGAGGAACAGCGTGTCGTCGCCGAAGGAGTTCGCGGCCTCACGCCTCGCGGCTGTGAGCGCGGCCGGCAGCTCAGCGGCGTCGAACACCGCGTGCATGCCCTTGCCGCCGCCGCCGGCGGAGGGCTTGATGAGGACGGGGAAGCCGACGTCGTCGGCTGCGGTGATGAGCTGCTCGTCGGTGAGTCCCGCCTCGGCGACGCCGGGGACCAGGGGCACCCCGTGGGCGGCGACGGCCTGCTTGGCGGTGATCTTGTCGCCCATGGTGCGGATCGCCTCGGCGGTGGGGCCGAGGAACACGATCCCGGCGTCCTCGCAGGCGGCGGCGAACGCGGCGTTCTCGGAGAGGAACCCGTAGCCGGGGTGGATCGCCTGCGCGCCGGTGGCCCGGGCGGCATCGATCACCTTCCTGATGTCGAGGTAGGACTCACTCGCGGCTGCTGGGCCGAGCCGCACGGCGGCGTCGGCGGCGCGCACGTGGGCGGCGCCTGCGTCCGCGTCGGAGTAGACGGCGACGGTGCGGATGCCGAGCCTGCGACAGGTGCGGATGACGCGCAGCGCGATCTCGCCGCGGTTGGCGATGAGGACGGTGTGGAAGAGCATGTCACATCCTGAAGACGCCGTAGCCCGGCGCGTCGAGGGGGCGGGTCAGCGGTGCGTGGCGGCACGCCTCGAGGGCGAGCGCGAGGACGCGGCGGGTGTCTCCGGGTTCGATGATCCCGTCGTCCCACAGCCGGGCCGTCGAATAGTAGGGGTTGCCCTGCTGCTCGTACTGCTCGAGGATCGGGGCCTTGAACTCGGCCTCCTCCTCGGCCGGCCAGTCCTCGCCGCGGGCGGTCTTCTGGTCGCGGGTGACGGTGGCGAGCACGCCTGCGGCCTGCTCGCCGCCCATGACGGAGATCCGGGCGTTGGGCCACATCCACAGGAAGCGCGGGGAGTAGGCGCGCCCGCACATCGAGTAGTTGCCGGCCCCGTAGGAGCCGCCGATGACCACGGTGAACTTGGGCACGCGGGCGGTGGCGACGGCGTTGACCATCTTCGCACCATGCTTGGCGATGCCGCCGGCCTCGTAGTCGCGGCCGACCATGAACCCGGAGATGTTCTGGAGGAACACGAGCGGGGTGTCGCGCTGGTCGCACAGCTCGATGAAGTGCGCGCCCTTCATCGCCGACTCCCCGAACAGCACGCCGTTGTTCGCGATGATCCCCACCGGGTGGCCGTCGATCCGGGCGAACCCGGTGACGAGGGTGGTGCCGTACTCGGCCTTGAACTCGTGGAACCGCGAGCCGTCGACCAGGCGGGCGATGACCTCGCGGACGTCGTAGGGGACCTTCGAGTCGACGGGGACCACCGCGGTGAGCTCGGCCGGGTCCCACGCGGGGGCCTCGGCTTCGGTGCGCTCCCAGGCGGGCGCGGGGCGGGGGGCGAGGGTGGTGACGATGTCGCGCATGATCTCGAGGGCGTGCGGGTCGTTCGCCGCGAGGTGGTCGGTCACACCCGAGGTGCGGGAGTGGAGCGCTCCCCCGCCGAGCTCCTCGGCGGTGACGACCTCGCCGGTGGCGGCCTTGACCAGGGGCGGGCCGCCGAGGAAGATCGTCCCCTGCTCGTTGACGATGATCGACTCATCCGCCATCGCCGGGACGTAGGCGCCGCCGGCGGTGCACGAGCCGAGCACCGCGGCGAGCTGCGGGATGCCCGCGGCGGACAGGGTGGCCTGGTTGTAGAAGATCCGGCCGAAGTGCTCGCGGTCGGGGAACACCTCGTCCTGGTTGGGCAGGTTCGCGCCCCCGGAGTCGACGAGGTAGATGCAGGGCAGGCGGTTGTCCTTGGCGACCTCCTGCGCGCGGAGGTGCTTCTTCACGGTGATCGGGTAGTAGGTGCCGCCCTTGACGGTGGCGTCGTTGGCGACGATGACGCACTCCCGGCCGGCGACCCGGCCGATCCCGGTGATGATACCGGCGCCGGGCGAGGCGTCGTCGTACATCCCGTTCGCCGCGAGCGGGGAGAGCTCGAGGAACGGCGAGCCGGGGTCGAGGAGCTGCTCGACGCGGTCGCGCGGCAGGAGCTTGCCGCGGTCGAGGTGCCGCTGCCGGGACTTCTCGGACCCACCGCGCGCGGTGGCGGCGATCCGCTCACGGAGCTCGGCGATGAGCTCGGCATGCGCCGAGGCGTGGGTGGCGCCAGTGGTCGAGTTCAGCGGTGAACCGATCACTTTCATGGATGATCCCCATTTCAGTTAATTGAGGCTAACTCAGTTGGTATCATAGCGATCATGGGCATAGTGGACAAGAGAACGGGCGATGCAGGCACTGCGGGCGGCACGAATGCCGCCGGGGCGGAGCGCGTGAGCGGTCCGGGCGCAGCCGAGGCAGAGCGCGCGGGCAGGCCGGCCGGCGCGACGATGCGGCAGACCGCCAAGGCCCGCCGGCGGCAGGCGATCCTCGACCACAGCAAGCGGCTGTTCGCGGCCTCGGGGTTCCGCGCGGTGTCGATCGAGGAGATCGGCGCGGGTGCAGGGATCTCCGGGCCGGCGGTGTACCGGCATTTCGGGTCGAAGGAGGAGATCCTCACCGAGCTGCTCGTCGGGATCTCGGAGTACCTCCATGCCGGGGGCGCGGAGATCGCCGCGGGGCGGGACGCACCGGGCGACGGGGGCGAGCGTGGCGATGGGGACGCACCGGGCGACGGGGACGCACCGGGCGACGGGGACGCAGTCACCGCGGGGTCCGGCCCGGCCGGCACCCTGCGGCGGCTCGTCGACTTCCACCTCGCGTTCGCGCTCGGCGAGCCCGAGCTCATCCGGATCCAGGACCGGGACCTCAGCGCGCTTCCCGCCGAGGCGCGCAGCAGCCTGCGCCGCCTCCAGCGGCAGTACGTGTCGCTGTGGGTCGCCGCACTCCGGCGGCACGCGCCGGAGCTCAGCGAGGACGCCGCGACGGTGACGATCCACGCGGTGTTCGGCATGGTGAACTCCACGCCCTACGTCGTGCGCCGGGTCGATTCCGCAGTCGTGGCCGAACGGTTGCGCGCGGCAGCACTGGCGACGCTGGGGGTCGGCGGGGGCTGAGCCCGGGCCTGCCTACCCTGCCTCCGGGCGGCCGCACCCAACTGCTGCGTCAGGGCCTCGGAACCGCGGCGAGGAGTGAGCGGAGCAGGCGGCGGGCGGAGTCGGGCGAGACCTCGCCCGGGGTGTTGACGAGCTGGGAGGCGAGCCCGTCGGCGAAGGTGTGGAGCAGTGCGGCCCACACCTCGACCTCGGCGTCCGGATGCGGCCGTGCGGCTGCGGCCGGATCCGCGGCGGCCGGCTGCCCGCGCAGCGCCGCGATGCACTGCCGGTAGAGCGAGCGCTGGTCGGACCACGTGCGGGATTCGCCGGGCGGCACGTGGCGGCGCTCCCATTCGGCGATCGCGATCCACAGCGCATACTCCTCCCGCCGCTGCGCGTCCAGGGGCAGGAGCTCCTCGATCATCAGCGCGACAACCTCGGCCGGGGGCTCTCCGGACCTGGGCCGCTGGATCCGCGGCATCGCCTGGTCGCGCAGACGGTGCGTCACGGTGGTGATGACGTATTCCTGGAGCGCCTTCTGATTGGCGAAGTAGTGCCGCAGCGCGCCGGTCGAGAATCCCGCCTCGGCCGCGACCCCGCGCACGGTGACGCCGTCGAGGCCCTCCCGCAGGATCACCCGAACGGCGGCCTCCGCCAGCTCGGCGCGGCGCTGGTCATGGTCGACGATTCGTGGCATGCCCCGATATTAACACGCACGTGTTATTTTATTTAGCACGCCCGTGTTTTTACCGATCGAAGGAATCCCCATGACACTCACGACGGTCGCCCCGGTCCTCGGACTCGCCGTGCTCGACACGCTGAGCCCGGCACTCCTCGGGATCACCCTGTTCCTCGTGCTCACTCGCCCTCCGCGCCTCGGGCTCCTGCTCGGCACGTTCCTCCTCACGCTGGCCGGCTCGTACTTCGCCCTCGGCGTCGTGCTCATGCTCGGCCTCGACGCGCTGCTGCCGGCGATCAGCCCCGAGGTCGCGCCGTGGATCCAGGCCGGGATGGGTGTCGCGCTCTTCATCGCGAGCTGGCTCATCCCCACGCGGCCGTCCGCCGGGCCGGAGAAGCGCGTGCGCGCCCTCACTGTCGGCGGGATGATCGGACTGGGAGTGGGAGCGTGGCTGTTCGAGTTCGCCACAGCCGTGCCCTACTTCGCGGCGATCGGCATCATGACCGCGGCCGACCTCGAGCCCGCCGGATGGCTCGTGCTGCTCGGCGCGTACGTCCTCATCATGATCCTGCCCGGCGTGGGGATCTACGCCGCTTCGCTCGCCCTGGGAGAGCGGACGCACGCGCGGTTCGCCCGCTGGAAGGACGCACTCGAATCCGGTTCGCGCAGCACCCTGAGCTGGATCCTCGGGATCGCCGGCGTCGTCATCGTCCTCAACGCACTGCCCCAGCTGGGAATCCTGTGATCGGCTCGCCGGTCGACGAGATCTCCACGATCGAGCGGGGTGACCTCGAGAACACCAGGATCGGCACCGTCCGCCGCTATCTGAAGGCCGTCGGCGGCGAGCTCTCCATCGAGTACGTCACCGGGGATGCGCGTCAACGTGGCCTGACAGTCCCAGCGCCGCTCACGCCGCGATGCAGGACCTGAGGTGCTCATCGATGGTGCTCGCGGACCAGCCGTGCGCCTCGCGCAGACCGGTGCTCAGCATCGACAGGTAGGCCGCCGTGGGCATCGTGTGCTCGACGGCGGCGCTCCCGTGGGGTGCGGTGAAGGTCAGCATGGGCGTGCCCTCCCGGCGACCCACGTCGATGAGCGTCTCGTAATGGCCGGGCCCGGCCCGGTGGCGGGCGTTCTCCTCGAGGCCGACGACGATCTCCTCGATCGGATCGTCGGGGTCGGGGATTCGGTGCATCTCCTGGGCGGCGATGTCGGCGAACTGACCAGCAGTGACGAGATAGGCCTTCGCAGGGGTCGGGCCGGGCACGTCGTGGTCGTAGAACGCCATCCCGCCGCCGCCCCACACCCGGGACTCGCCGGCGAAGTAGAGGCTGCCCGGCAGGTCGACGCCGGCCTCGGCGCGCGGCATCGAGGGGTCCCGCGCCCCGCGATAGGAGACATCGGCGCCCGGCGGCCGACCGCCGCGCAGATAGCAGGCGAGGCGCTCCCGGGACATGTTCGATCCGTAGCTGACGTACCAGACGAGACTCTCAGACATCGCCTGCAACGCTTTCGCACCTCGGTCCGCGGTCGCAAGCCGAGGCGCCGGACTCGACGGGATCGCCAGCGGACTCACACGGTGTTCGGAGGCGCTCAGCGTTCCACGGGCACGAACTCGATCTGCCCGGACTCGACGTCGACGGAGGAGAGCACGAGGCTCACCCGGCTGCCGACCTCGGCCTCGCCGTCGACGAACGCGACGATGGCCGGCTCCGGGAAGTGCACCTCGAAGCGGGCTGCGCGCTGTTCGGTGGCGTCGCGCTGGGACACGGCGACGCCTTCGAAGGTCTCCCCCACGCGGTCGGCGAGGAGGACGGCCTCGGTGGCCTCGATGACGGCGTTCTCGACCTTCCGCGACCGGGAGCCCGCCGAGTTCATGAGGTCCGGCAGCTCCGGCAGAGCGGTGCGCGCCCATTCCGGCGCCTCGACGCCCTGGGCCGCGGCCCAGGCGAGTGGGAGCACGAAGCGGTCGACGAGCCGACGCAGCGGCGCCGTGGTGTGAGCGTAGGGTGCGCCGACGGCGGCCTGGACGGTCTCCTCCTCGCCGAGTTCGGCGGTGATCTCGGTGTACCCGGCGCCGCGGAAGAGCATGGGCGAGGCGTAGTGGACAGCGAGTGCGGCCGGGTCGCCTCCCGTGTGGTCGATGAGGGCGAGGATCTCCTGGTAGGTGCCCGAGGCGTCGAAGCCGAGCGCTGCGACGACCGCAGCGAACTCCGCGATCGTGGCGTCGTCGGGTCGCGGGAGGGTGCGGAGGATCCCGTGGCCGGCAGCGAGCATGAGGGCGGCGGCGACGCGACCGGCGAGCAGGGAGATCTGCGCGTTCGCGTCCTCGATCTCCCGGCGCGGACGGAAGGCGAGCGTGTAGGTGCTCTCGTCGTCGCGTGTGGCCTCCTGGACGCGCGTGACCTCTTGGTCCGGGATCGCGAGGTCGATGCCGCCGCGGGCCCGCTCCTGGGCGAGGAGCGCGGCACCGATCTCCGGGAGGGCGGCCATGCTCGGGTGGAGGGGGCGGCCGGCGTCGTGCGCCTCCTGCACGGTGTCGTAGTCGAGCTGCTCGACCGAGCGGACGACGGCGCGCACGAGGTCCTGGGCGACGATCTCCCCGGACTCGGCGAGGTCGACGATGTAGACGTAGGCGGCCTTGACCGTGCCCGGGAGGAGGGAGGCCGCGCCCTCCGAGATCACCGGCGGATGCAGCGGGATGCGGCGGTCGGGCAGGTACTCGGTGAGTCCGCGCTCGCGAGTCTCGGCGTCGAGGGCGCCGCCGGGGCGGACGAACCGACCGACGTCGGCGATCGCATAGTGCACCCGCCAGCGGGCTCCCTCGACCGGGCTGTCGCTCAGGTGCATCGCCTGGTCGAGGTCGGTGGCCCCGTCCGGGTCGATGGTGATGAACGGCAGCGCGGTGAGGTCCTCGCGCGGCTGCTCGATGCCGTCGTAGCCGGGAGTGTGCGGGTCGGTGAGCGCGGCGACGGCGTCCTGCGCCTCGGCGAGGGCCGCTGCCGGGTACTCGTGCGGGAGGTCGGCGGCGATCCGCTCGTAGGCCTGCTCGAGCGCGGTGGTGGGCCGGGGTGCGCGCATCCGGTGGGTGATCATGACAGCACCCTACTGCGGGAGCTCAACCCCGGTGCACGAACAGCCTCGACGGCCTCCCCCGCCGTCCGTCCGTCATCTCGCCGGTGGGTTGGAGCAGCGGCTCCATGCGCCTGCGGAAGGCATCACGCTGGACCTCCTCGCCGAGCACCGCCTCATGGACGATCTGGAGGTCGCGCAGGGTGAAGGCCTCCGGCAGCAGTCGCCACGGGTCCGGGGACTCGGCGTAGTCGGCGCGCACCCGGGCGAGCGCGAAGGACACGACGCGCGGCTGATCGTAGGGCAGATCGATCGAGCCGCCCGGCCCCACCTCGGCCACGGGGACGAGCGAGATCCGGCCGGCGGCGATGCCCTCGGCGACGACCGCGGCGTCCACGACGTCGAGGTGGGCGACGGTGACGACCCAGCCGCGCTGGTCACGGTCCGGGTCGTCGAAGACCTGGAGCTGCTGGGGTTCGCGGCCGGAGATCCCCGCCTTCTCCGACTGGCTGCGGAGCACTGCGGCGGCGAGGCGCTCGCGCTCGTGGACGAAGGTGCCCGGCAGGAGGAGCCGGCCGTGTCGGTCGCGCACGAGGACGATGTGGAGGGCATCGTCCGCGACGGAGAAGGTGGCGGTGTCGACGGCAAGCGACGGCCTCGGGAAATCGGTGAGGTCGGATGAGGTCATGGTGCGGCGCAGCGGAGCGGCGGGACGCTCAGTCGGCAGTGCGTCGGTGCTCGAGCGCCGGGTCGTCGCGGAACGGCACGAGGAGCAGCGAGCAGCGCGCGGAGTTGAGCACCTCGGAGCTCGTGCGGCCGAGCTGCACGCGCATGCTCGTGAAGCGGCCGAGCCCGCGCTTGCCCATGACGAGGAGGTCGGCGTCCGCGGACCGCTCGGTGAGCACGTCCACCGGATCGCCCTCGACGAACTCCGTGCGCACCCGGAGGCCGGGCACCTGCGAGCGCAGCCAGGCCATGTCGAACTCGGTCTGGGCGCGGGCGCGCGCATCGTCGGCGAGCGGGGTGGTGACGACGACGATGGTGAGCTCGACTCCGGTCCGGGCGGCGTAGCTCGCGGCGTCGAGCGCGGCGACGCCGGCGTAGTCCGAGGTGTCCTGGCCGACGACGACCCCTCCCCCGCCGGTGACGTGGGCGTCGGCGGAGTCGAACTCGCTCGCCTGGGTCTCGCGGTAGACGAGGGCCGGACACAGCGCGTGACCGGGGAGGCCGGAGGAGATCGTGCCGATCCGTCCGCCGGTGGCCTGGTCGGAGCCGTGCTGCCCGATGACGACGAGTCCGGCGCGCTCGGACATCCCGGCGAGCACCTCGGCGGGATCGCCGGCTTCGAGAACGGCGTCGAACGGGGAGTCGGGCAGGAGCTCACGCAGCTTTGCGCTTACCGCATCGAGGGACTCCTGAGCCTTCGCGCGCGCCTCGGCGGTGGGTTCGGCGCCGGGTTCGGCGGGGCGGACGACGGAGACGAGGCGGACGCCGACACCGTGGTGGCGAGCCTCCTTGAGCGCCCAGGCGGCGGCCTCCCGGCAGGTGCGGGACCCGTCGATGCCGACGATGATCTCGCCGTTGATCTGCATTGCTCCACCTTGCTTCCCGGTGCCAGGACCGGGAACGACCTCGCCGAACATGTGTACCCCGATCCTAGAGAACAAAGCGCGGCGGTGGTAGTCACGGCCGCGGTCCACGCGGGCGGGCCATGGAACGACGGAGCGCCCCCACCTGTGCGGTGGGGGCGTTCCGGAGCGTGAGCCTCCTGCCGGAATCGAACCGGCGACCTTCTTATTACGAGTAAGACGCTCTGCCGACTGAGCTAAGGAGGCAACCAGTACAGGGTACCGGGGGCGCCGGACCCGGTCAAAACCGCAGAAGGCGCCCGGTAGAGTGGGGTGGCGCCCCACCCGAAAGGACCTCAGACCGACGTGGCCATTGACATGCAGCGCTTCATGCGCGAGTTCGAGGAGTTCATCGAATGCGAGTCGCCGTCCTCGGATCCGGGGGCGCTCGCCCGGTCTGCTGAGCTCCTCGCCCGGATCGGCACCGACCTGCTCGGCGTCGCCCCGCGGATCGTCACCGTCGAGGGCTGCCCGCACGTCCTGTGGCGGTTCGGCGAGGGTCCGCGCACCGCCGTCCTCATCGGCCACCACGACACGGTGTGGCCGCTCGGCACGATCCGCCGCCTGCCGTTCTCCGACGTCGAGGGGATCGTCCGCGGCCCCGGAGCCGACGACATGAAGGGCGGCGTCCTCATCGCGCTCCATGCGCTCGCCGCGCTCCAGGAGCGCGGGGAGTCCCTCGACGGGGTGAGCCTGCTCGTCACCGGCGACGAGGAGCTCGGTTCGCTGAGCTCGCGCGCCCTCATCGAGGCCGAGGCCGAGGGCGCCCGTGCGGCGCTCGTGTTCGAGAGCGGCGGCGAGGACGGCTCGGTGAAGATCGCGCGCAAGGGCGTGGCGATCTACGAGCTCGAGGTCCGCGGCCGCGCCTCGCACGCCGGTGTCGAACCGGAGAAGGGCATCAACGCCACGACCGAGGTGGCCCACCAGGTGCTCTCGATCGCGCAGCTGGGCAGCAGGCGGGCGGGCACCTCGGTGGTGCCCACAGTGCTCCATTCGGGGACGACGACGAACACCGTGCCCGCGAGGGCCCGGGTGGGCATCGACTCCCGGGCGACCGAGGTCTCCGAGCAGATGCGGGTGGATGCCGCGCTCCGCGCCCTGCGCCCGGTCCATCCGAGCGCTCGCCTCCTGCTCCGCGGCGGGATCAACCGTGCGCCCCTCGAGCCGCGCCAGTCGATGAGTCTGTACGGCCAGGCGCAGCGGATCGCCGGCCGGCTCGGCCACCCTCCGCTGCGGTCGATCGCGGTGGGCGGCGGCTCCGACGGGAACTTCACCGCCGGGATCGGCGTGCCCACCCTCGACGGCCTCGGCACCGTGGGCGGCGGCTCCCACGCGGACAGCGAGCACGCTGTCAAGGCCTGGATCCCGCGCCGGATCGAACTCGTCCGCGATCTCGTCTCCGAGCTCAAAGGCTGACGGGCACCCGCACTCCAGGGCTGACGGCGGCCAGAACTCAAGGGCTCACGGCGCACTCCGGTTCCACTCCGATCCCTCCGGCCTCACCCTCTGGCCGACCGTTTTACTGAATCCCATATGTACAAGCCGATGTTTGTGTTAGCGTGAACCTCACCGAAGGAGGTTCAGACATGGGTTCAGCGGCACCGGACGATCTCGATCTCGCCCTGCGCGCTCTCGCGGATGGGAATCGGCGGGACATCCTGCGGGTGATCCGCCACTCCCCGCAGCCGGTGGGTTCGATCGCCGCGACCCTCGGCCTGTCGCAGCAGACCACCTCGCACCATCTCACCGTGCTGCGCAAGGCCGGCCTGGCAGCCGGGACGCGAGACGGTACGCGCCACCTGTACGCGGTCGACACCGACGGGCTCACCGCAGTGCGCGCCTACCTCGACGACTTCTGGCCGAACAGGCTGTCCGCGCTCAAGGAGGCCATCGAGAACGGACGGAGTGGGACCGATGGCTGAGTTCCGCACCTCGATCGACATCGAGGCCCCGCCCGAGGACGTCTTCGAGTACCTCACGACGAACGCGGGCATGACGGCCTGGATGGGACAGTTCGCCGACCTCGACCCGACGCCGGGCGGACGGTTCGCGGTCGACATCGCCGGGCACCCGGTGCGCGGCGAGTACCTCGTCGTCGATGCTGCCACCCGGGTGGTCGTGTCCTGGGGCTTCGCCGGCAGCGACGAACTCCCCGCCGGTGCCTCGACCGTCGAGTTCGTCCTGACTCCGACGGCATCCGGTACGCGGGTCGAGCTCCTCCACGCGGGTCTCCCCGACTCCGCAGTCCCCGGCCATGCCGACGGCTGGACACACTTCGCCCCGCGCCTCGTGATCGCCGCTGCCGGCGGCGACACCGGTCCCGATGACTGGCAACCGTCCGCCGACTGACCCCATCGATCGTGATCCGCTCACCGCTCCCCCCACGAGAACAGCATCACCACCAATCGGAACGACACCATCGGAAACGAGGAGACGACATGTCACACACCACCGCCCGCTCCATCGTGCAGCGCTACCACCGCGCCTGGACGAGCAACGACATCGACACCGCGATGGACTGCGTCGCCGACGACATCGTGTGCCGCGCCCCCGGCATCGACCTGCACGGAAAGGAGCAGTACCGCGAATTCATCGGCGGGTTCGCACCGGCGCTCACCGGGATCGGCGACATCGCGGAGTACGTCGACGGGGACCGGGTCGCGCTGTTCTACTACCCGCAGACCGCGGCCACGGACACGGCTCCGGCTGCTGAGCACTTCACGGTGCGCGACGGTCTGATCAGCGAATCCGTGCTGGTATTCGACCGGATGGCCTTCGGCCCGCCCGAATAGGACTGAGGAGCCGGCCTCATGGATACGGCGCAATCCGCCCTCCTCGACCGCATCCGCACGCTCCTCGAGGACGAGCCGACCGTGCGCGAGGTCGCGATGTTCGGCAGCCGGGCGATCATGGTCCGCGAGAAGATGATCGTCGCCGCAGGGAAGGACGGGAGTCTTCTCGTCCGTGTTCCCGCCGAAGCGCACGACGAACTCCTCGACCGGCCGGGAGCACAGCAAGCGGTCATGGGACGCGACCGCGACATGGGTCCCGGCTGGATCCGGGTCGCCCCGGAAACGATCGCCGAACCCGACGGTCTGGAGTTCTGGCTCGACATCGCGCTCGACCACAATCGCGCGGTGACCGACGGGGACGGGTGATCCGATGACCATCCGATTCGAGAACGTCGGCATCGCCGTCCGCGACCTCGAGGCGACGATCGCCTTCTTCACCGACCTCGGGCTCACCGTGGTGGGCCGTGACACCGTGCGCGGGGAATGGGTCGAGACGGCGGTCGGCCTCGACGGGAACCCCGCGAAGATCGCACTGCTCCGCACTCCGGACGGCGAAGGCGTCATCGAGCTCTTCGAGTACCTCCACCCGGAGGCGATCGAGACCGAGCCGACCCGACCGAACGCAATCGGCATGCACCGCATCGCGTTCTCCGTCGACGACCTCGACGCGGCCCTCGAGATCGCCGCCCGGCACGGCTGCCGTCCGCTGCGCGGAGTGGCGACGTACGAGGACGCCTACCGGCTCACGTACGTCCGCGGGCCCAGCGGCATCATCGTCATGCTCGCCCAGCAGCTCACGCTGGAGTGACGCGGGGCGATCTTCCGGCTCGCTCCCGCACCGGCGCGGTGCGCGCTGGTGCGGTGCGCGCCGTCGTGCGACGACTCGCGGCGCTCACTCCGCGGTGAGCCAGGGGTTCGACAGACCGATGAACGCCGCCTCGACGATGAGCAGCGGGGTCATGTTCGTGCTCAGCCGGGTGCGGGCCTGCCCGATGACGTCAATCCGGCGCAGCGTGCTCAGCGCGTCCGAGGCGGCCGCCTGCTCCCGGATCCTCTCCTCGTCACCGCGGTTGATCCACCCCTCGGTGAGTCCGAGCTGGCACAGGAGCACGTCCCGGTAGAGCGAGAGCAGCTCGAGGAGCATCGCATCGATCTCGTCGTTGCGGGCGCGGACGCCCCGCCGCTTCTGCTCCTCCTCGAGGCGCCGTACCTGCGACCGCACGGACGGCGGAACCGCCTTCCCGGGCTCGACCCCGAGGGTCTCGAGGAGTGCCGCGCGTTCGGCAGCGTCGCGTTCGGCGGAGCGCTCCTTGGCCCGGTCCGTCGCCTCTTCGACGATCCGCCCGGCCATGCGCACGGTGGAGCCGAGCGAGGTGAGTGTCTGCGGGATGTCGAGGATCCGGGCGCGCCGGGTGCGGGCGTCGTCGTTCGTCGCGAGGTGCTTGGCCCGCCCGATGTGGTTCTGCGCGGCGGCGGCCGCCCACACCGCGGTCTGCTCATCGACACCGTCCCTGGTGTGGAGGAGCTCGGCGATCGCCTCGGTGGGAGGGATGCGGAGCGTGACGATGCGGCAGCGCGAGCGGATCGTGGTGAGCACGTCCTGCGGGCTCGGCGCGCACAGGATCCACACGGTCGCCGGCGGCGGTTCCTCGATCGCTTTGAGCAGCACGTTCGAGGTGCGTTCGGCCATCCTGTCCGCGTCCTCGATGATCATCACCCGCCACGGGGCGTTGACCGGCGCGCTCTGCGCCTGGGAGACGAGCTCGCGGACCTCGTCGATGGTGATGAGCGACTTCTGGGTCGCCATGATCGTCATCGACTCGTGCGTCCCGGCGAGCGCCCGCTGCGCCTCCGGACCGAGCGACTCACCGCCGTCGGGGCTGAGCAGCGCTGCGGCGAAGGCGCGGGCGGCGTTCGAGCGGCCGGAGCCGGGCGGGCCGGTGAGGAGCCAGGCGTGCGTCATCGCCGCCGCACCGGGGCCCCCGCCGGTGGCGTGCGCGGCCTGGCGCAGCTGCTCGATGGCCGCGTCCTGGCCGACGAGGTCGTCCCACACGCTCATCGCGCGCCCCCGGGCGTGCCGGGTCCATGCTCGCCGCGGGGATCGCCGATGCGCGGATCGCCACCGCGGGGCTGGCTGCCGCGCGGGCGACCGGGACCAGAGCGACCCGTGAGGTCGTCGCGCGGCTTCTCCCGGCCGGAGCGCCGCAGCCGCGACTGCCGGAGCCGTTCACGGGCCTGCCGCTCGATCTCCGCCTGCGCGACCAGGCGGTCCCGGTTCACCCGCTGATGGGCCTGCGCGATCGAGATCTCGCGGGCGTGCTCCGGTGAGGGATCGACAGCGCGGTCCGCGTCCGGCGGGGCGCCCGGGGCGGCGTCCGACCGGGTCTCCGCGAGATCCCATGCGGGTGCCGCGCGGCCATGATCCGGTCCCGTGCCGGGCGAGCGATTCGCATGGCGGGCCGGCAGCACAGTGGTGGGGTCGTCCTCACCGACGGCGGGGTGAGCCGATTCGGCCGTCCCGGCGGCGGCGCCGGGCGCTCCCGGCATCACCGGGGGCAGGACGGTCGTCTTGGCCTCGCCCGGGTCGGGGTTCGTCGCGCTGCCGGCCGGGGGCACCGATGCAGGTGCGGTTCCGCCCGCGGGCGTGCGATCTCCCGGAGCGGATTCCGCACCGGCTGCGGGACCGCCGAGCACGGTGGTCTCCGCATCCTCGTCCACGCCGCGCGGGCGTCGGGAAGGCGGCGCCACCGCAGTCTCCCCCTGACCCGCAGGTGCGCGACCGGCAGGCGGAATCACCGTCGTGGCTGCCTCGTCGGCGGGCGCGCTGCCCGCCGGGGGGATCACTGTCGTCTCCGCCTCGCTCGCGGGTGCACCGCTCGCCGAAGGGATCACCGTCGTTGCCGCCTCATCGGCTGGCGCTGCGGCTCCGGCCGCCGGTGCGGTCGAACCGGTGGGACCATTGGTCGGCCCACCGGGATGCGGCCCTGCAGCGACCGTTCCGGGCGCCCCGGCAACGCTGCCTGCGGAGGACTCGGCTCGCGGTGCATCCATCCGTTGGGCCGAAGCGCCACCCGGCTGCTCGGACGATCCAGCGGCCCGCGGCTCGGAAGAGGACGCACCTGGCAGCACCCCGGAAGCAGCCCGTGCTCCTCGTCCGGCGTCCGGACGGGGGCCTTTCGGGTTGAACCCGGCGAGGTGCGCGTCGACCGCGGCCGCGACATCGGCGGCGACGGCGGCGGGGTCGCGGTTGGCGTCGATGACCGCGTAGCGCGACGGCTCCCGGGCGGCGATGCTGAGGAACGCCTCCTGGACCCGCTGACGGAACGCGAGGTCCTCGCGGTCGAGATGGTTCTCCTCGCCGCGCTCGGCAGTCCGGCGGGCGGCGACCTCCGAATCGATGTCGAGGACGAGCGTGAGGTGCGGGACGAGCCCCTCGGTGGCCCAGCGGGAGAGGCCCGCGATGTCCTCGGTGGAGAGCTCCCGTCCGGCCGACTGGTAGCCGAGCGAGGAGTCGATGTAGCGGTCGGTGATGACGATGTCCCCGCGCTCGAGGGCGGGCCGGACGAGCGAGGAGACGTGGTGGGCTCGATCAGCGGCGAAGAGGAGCGCTTCGCTGCGCGCGGCCACGCCGGTCCCGCCGAGGAGGACGGAGCGGATCGCCTGCCCCGCCTCGGTGCCGCCCGGCTCGCGCGTGAGCACGACGGCACCGTGGCCGCGGGCGCGCAGGTGCTCGTCGAGGAGTCGGATCTGCGTGGTCTTGCCCGAGCCGTCGCCGCCCTCGACGGCGATGAAGAACCCGGGCCCTCCGAGGTGCTCCGAGGTCTGACGGGCGAGGTCGCCGGTGGCCGGTGCGCCGCCGGCACCCGCGCGGTGGTCCCCGGCGAGCGCTGTGGTGCGGAAGGCATGGACGAGGTCGACCCCGAGTCCCTGGATGCCGTGCGGGGCGAAGGTGAAGAGCGCGATGATGCCGCCGACGAGAGCGGCGAGCCCGATCACGGCGTAGGCGACGGTGGTCGCGCTGATCCCCCACGATGCGTGTGCGCTCAGCTGGACCTCGGTGTCGACGTCGATGAGGCAGAGCAGCAGGGCGAGCACGACGCCGACGCCCACACCCATCCGGCGGGACGCGTCGTAGTTCTGGGCGCGGACGCCCACCCCCACCGCGAAGGCGACGAGAGCGGTGAGGACCGCCTTGCCGGACAGTTCCTCGATGATCGCGAGCGCCAGGGTGAGCACACCGGCGCCGAGCAGGGCGAGCGAGGTCAGACGCGGTCGCGACATGCCGGGCGCGAAGGTCGGCCCGACCTCGAAGCCCACGGCCCAGCCGAGGAGCGCGGCGCAGATGATGACGGCGAAGCCGGCCTGTCCGAAGCGGTGGTCGGCCACCGCAGGCTGGGCGAGGGCGAGCACCGCGCCGAGGACGCCGAAGAGCAGATGGCAGGCCCAGGGCCGAGCGATGAGCTCCGGTGCGCGCAGGCCCGGGCCGGAGAGGTTCCGCGGGAAGGCGCCGGTCGAGGGGTCGCCCACCGGGCTCCTCGGCGCGAGCATGACGACGATCGCCGAGGCGGCGAGCAGGACGGCGCCGGCCATGAGGAACCAGCGCACACCGCTCATCCCCGCGCCGACCCCGCCGACGATCTGGAAGGCATAGGTGGTGAGGAGGAGCAGGACCGCGGCCGTCCCGGCGGTGCGCCAGGGCTTGCGATGCTGGTGCGGTGCCTGGAGCACGAGGAGGGCGACGGAGACGCCGAGCAGGAGCGCGGTGAGCCAGATGAGCCAGACGGCAGGGAAGAAGAAGACGAGCGCGGCGCTCACCGCAGCCCCCGCGGACGACCCGGCGAGGACGGAGCGGCTCAGCGGGGTGCTCAGACGGTTCGCGGCCGACTGGGGCAGGAACACCCCGGCCGCAGCGAGGACGAACGTGATGAGGAGCGCGGCGGCACCGCGGCGCAGGTCGAACGTGCCGGAGGCGAACGCTTCGGCGATGAGGGGCGCGGAGTCGGGTTCGAGCACCTGGGCGAAGCCCGCGACGCCGGCGATCCCGAACGCCAGCGCGATGAGCGCGTACATCACCATCCAGCCGGAGACCTCCACGGCGAGCGGACCGAAGGCACCGGCGGGCGCCGGGACGGCCGACCGGGGGGCGGGGCGGGATTCGATGCTATTCACGTCGCCCACTGTACTTCTCGACTCTGACACGGATATTAGAGCGCGGCCGGCCCGGGCCTCGGCCGCGCGTCCTGCACGCCCCGCCTATCCTGGACGGGTGCCGATCTCCCTCACCGCCCTCGACGACGTCTCACCCGACCCGGCGACCGCCCTCGCCGAGGCGCGCGCCCTCCTCGACGCGATCAAGGCGGGACACCGGGCCGGGGTTCTGCGGATCAACCGCCCGGCACCCACCGCGGCCTTCGGGGCTCGCGATCGCTTCCTCCCGGGCTTCCCCGACGCCATCGCCGCCGCCCGCGACCACGGCTTCACCCCGGTGCTGCGCTCCCTGGGCGGGCGCGTCGCGGTCTATCACCAGGACAGCCTCGTCATCGATCACCTCGAGCCGGCGGCCGGTCTGCTGTCGGGCACTCTCGAGCGCTTCACCGGGTTCGGCGACTGGTACACCGGGATCCTGCGGGGCCTCGGCGTCGATGCGCGGCTGGGCGAGATCCCCGGCGAGTACTGCCCTGGCGAGCACACCGTCAACGTCGCCGGCCGGATCAAGGCGATCGGCACCGCCCAGCGGGTGACGCACAGCGGGTGGCTGTTCTCGTCCTCGGTCGTCGTCGCCGATCCCGACCCGATCCGCGCGGTGCTCACCGACATCCAGTCCGCCCTCGGGGTCGAGTGGGACCCGGCGACCGGCGGGGCGATCGCGGAGCTGCACCCGGATGTCACCGCCGACGCCGTCGAGGCGGCCTTCCGGAGCGCGTACACCGAGAGGTTCGCGGTGGAGCCGGGCGCGCTCACCCCCGCCGAGGCGCGGGCCGCCGAGGAGTATCGCGCGCAGCACGTGCTCTGAGGCAGTGCGCGCGCGGGGGTGCACCACGTGCAAGGAGCGCCGCGCCTGACGCGGGACCTCGCGCGAGGGGGGCACAGCAACCGAACTGCGCGGTATCCGACGATCCACGCGCAATTGCGCGCAGATCAGCAGATACCGCGCAGTTCGATCAGGGGGTGGTGGGCTTCCCGGCCGCCTTCTTCGCCGTCGTCGCCTTCTTCGCCGCGGTGGTCCGCGCGGTCGTCGACTTCGCCGCCGGCTTCTTCGCGGCAGCGGTCGACTTCTTCGCAGGCGCCTTCTTGGCCGCGGTCTTCTTCGCCGGAGCCTTGCGGGTCGTCTTCTTCTTCGCCGGCCCCTTCGCCCGCTTCTCGGCGAGCAGCGCGAAGGCGCGGGCCGGGGTGATGCCCTCGACCGAATCGTCCTTGCGCAGCGTCGCGTTCGTCTCGCCGTCGGTGACGTAGGGGCCGAAGCGCCCGTCCTTGACGACGACCGGCTTCTTCGAATCCGGATCCTCGCCGAGCTCCTTGAGCGGCGGTGCCGCGGCACGGCGGCCGCGCTGCTTGGGCTGCGAGTAGATCTCGAGCGCCTCCTCGAGGGTGATCGAGAAGATCTGCTCCTCCTCCGTCAGCGACCTGGAGTCGGTGCCCTTCTTGAGGTAGGGACCGTACCGGCCGTTCTGCGCGGTGATGACCGTCCCCTCGGCGTCGGTGCCGACCTCGCGGGGCAGGCTCAGGAGCTTGAGCGCCTGCTCGAGGTCGACGGTCGCGAGGTCCATGGACTTGAACAGAGAGCCGGTGCGCGGCTTGACCTTCTTGCGGCCCTTCGTCTCCTCGGCCTCGGGCAGCACCTCGGTGACGTAGGGGCCGAACCGGCCGGACTTCGCGACGATCGTGTGCCCGGTCTCCGGGTCGGTGCCGAGCTCCCGGTCACCGTCGCCGTGGCTCGCGATGAGCTCGCGCGCCTTCTCCTCGGTGAGCTCGTCGGGGGCGAGGTCCTCGGGCACGGACACGCGCTTGGGGTCCTCGCCGTAAGCCTGCGCCACCTCGAGGTACGGGCCGTACCGGCCGACGCGGAGATCAATGCCCTCGGCGATCCCGATGGTGTTGATCTCGCGCGCGTCGATATCGCCGAGGTCGTCGACCGTGGGCTTGAGACCGGGGCGGTCCGCGGTGCTGTCGCCGAAGTAGAACGCCGTGAGCCAGTCGTTGCGGTCCTCCTCGCCGGAGGCGATCCGGTCGAGGTCGGATTCCATGCTCGCGGTGAACTGGTAGTCGATGAGCCCGCCGAAGTGGAGCTCGAGCAGCCGCACGACGGAGAACGCCACCCAGGTGGGGACGAGGGCGTTGCCGCGGGTGCGGACGTAGCCGCGGTCCTGGATCGTCGAGATGATCGCGGCGTAGGTCGAAGGGCGCCCGATGCCGAGCTCCTCCATCGTCTTGACCAGGCTCGCCTCGGTATAGCGCGGGGGCGGAGCGGTGGTGTGGCCATCGGCCTCGGCGCGGTCGACGGTGAGCTGCTGGCCCTCGGAGACCTCGGGCAGGCGGGATTCGCCGGAGCCGGAGTCGTAGCGGTCGACGTCCTTGCCCTCCTCGTAGGCGGCGAGGAACCCGCGGAAGGTGATGACCGTGCCCGAGGCGGTGAAGCCCGCGGTCTTGTCGTCGCCGAGGTCGGCGGTGATCCGCATGGTGGCGGTCTTGCCCTTGGCGTCGGCCATCTGGGAGGCGACGGTGCGCTTCCAGATGAGGTCGTAGAGGCGAAACTCGTCGCCGGAGAGCGCGCCGGACACCTGCGCGGGCGTGCGGAACGAGTCGCCGGCGGGACGGATCGCCTCGTGCGCCTCCTGCGCCGACTTCTGCTTGCCGGAGTAGGTGCGCGGGGACTCGGGGACGTACTCGGGACCGTAGAGCTCGGACACCTGGCGGCGGGCGGCGGATATCGCCTGGCCCGACAGCGCCGAGGAGTCGGTTCGCATATAGGTGATGTAGCCGTTCTCGTAGAGCGACTGGGCCACGCGCATCGCCTGGCGGGAGGACAGGCGCAGCTTGCGTCCGGCCTCCTGCTGGAGGGTCGACGTGGTGAAGGGCGCGGCGGGCCGGCGCGAGTACGGCTTGGTCTCGAGGCTCGCGACGGTGAGCGCGTCCTTGGCCGTGGTGTTGAGGGTGTCCGCGAGCGCGGTCGCCGTCTCCTCGTCGAGCACGACGACGTCGGCCTTGCCCTTGAGCTTGCCGTTGTCATCGAAGTCGCGGCCGCTGGCGACCTTGGTGCCGTGGTAGGTGGCGAGACGGGCGGAGAACGCATTGCCCTTGCCGGGGACGGCGAGGTCGATGTCGAGGTCCCAGTAGTCGGCGGGGACGAACGCCATGCGCTCGCGCTCGCGCTCGACGACGAGGCGGGTGGCGACCGACTGGACGCGGCCGGCGGACAGGCCGCGGTTGACCTTGCGCCACAGCACCGGGGACACCTCGTAGCCGTAGAGGCGGTCGAGGATGCGGCGGGTCTCCTGCGCGTCGACGAGAGAGGTGTCGAGCTCGCGGGGATTCTCGAGCGCCCGGGCGATCGCCTCGGGGGTGATCTCGTGGAACACCATGCGCTTGACGGGGATCTTGGGCTTGAGGACCTCGAGGAGGTGCCAGGCGATCGCCTCGCCCTCCCGGTCCTCATCGGTCGCGAGGTAGAGCTCGTCGGCGTTCTTCAGCAGGGCCTTGAGCTCGGAGACCTTCTTCTTCTTGCCCGGGTCGACCCGGTAGTACGGGGTGAATCCGTCCTCGACGTCGACGGCGAACTTGCCGAACGGACCCTTCTTCATGTCTGCGGGCAGCTCGGAGGGCTGCGGGAGGTCGCGGATGTGGCCCACGGAGGCTTCGACGTCGTAGCCGTCACCGAGGTATCCCACGATCGTGCGGGCCTTGGTCGGCGACTCGACGATGACGAGTCGGCGCGGCTGCGAGGAGGAGGATGCCACTGCGATCCTTTCGTGGGCGACTGTCGCCGACACGTCTGCCGGTCAGTCCCGCTGTTGCTGGTGTGAAACTCTGAGAAATGTAGCACTAGGCCCCTCCACCGTCTCACATGTCGATGCGCGAGATAGAGGTGGGAGGCGGAGCGGGGCGCGTAGAGCGGTGTTCGACTGGGAATCTGGGCGGGGCGGCCGAGGAGGGCCTGGAGCCGGGCGAGGTGCGTAGCGTCGCTCGCATCCCCGTCGCACCGGGCTTCACTCGCGGAAAACGTCCCGCTTCATCGATTCACCTGCGGCAGAAGTCCCGCGGAACGCCTGATTACGGGACATCTTCCGCAGGTGAAGACTGCCGAACCTCCCCACTGCCGGGATCACCGGGCCGAGAAAGCGGAACAGAGAGTGACGCCACCGCGCGCCGCCGGAGGGTCAGCCGCTCACACCTGCGGGTAGATCACTCCGGCGGGGACGAGCAGGCGCACCTGATCGACGAGCTGGGCGCGCAGTGCGGATTCCTCGACCTCGAGCAGCTCGGAGAGCGCAGCGGCCACGGCGCCGAGGGTGAGCGAGCCGTCGGCCACGCCGAGGAACCCGGAGAGCGCCGGGTCGGAGGCGAAGGTCCGTGCGAAGCCGGTCCCCTGCTCGATCGTGATCATCGTCGGCGACTCCTGCCCGGGCATGAAATGCCTGTGCTCGGTGACGTCGCCCGAGCGGACGAACGCGGTCGCGGCGAGCTCGGCGTCGTTCGCGGCGGCGAGCCATTCGAGCATCGCCAACCGTGCATCGAGGTGGACGGCGATGCCGGCGGCATTCGCGCCGAGCGGCTGATCGAGCGTCTCGAAGTGGCGCACCGCGGCTGCACTGCCCGGCGCCTCGGCGTCCATAGCCGGGGCAGCACCACCGGACTCCCCAGGTTCCCGGCCCGAGGGGACGCTCGCCTCGGGATCAGCGTTCTCTGCGTGCCCGGCACTCGCGTCAGGTCCGGTTCCCACCTCGGGCCCGGTGCCGGGTGCCGTCGAGGCGGGTTCGGACTCCTCGTCGGGGAGGCGGTGCATGCGTACCCATCCGAACCCGATCCGATCGACGGATCGGGAGGCGAAATCGGCGAGCCACGCCTCGGTGTCCGCGGCCCAGTGCTGGGTGGCGCGGGCGACTCCCCCGTCGCGGATCCACGTCTCCGCGTACGCCACCGGGTCGAGCCGCTCGCGTTCGATGACCATGATCGAGGTCTGTGCGTCGCCCACCCAGCCGGTGGGGTCGACGGTGTCCGGCCCGTACTCCCAGTTGCCGAGGAACACCGCGTGCCCGTCGGGTCGCAGGTGGGCCGGGGTCTGGGCGAGGAGCGTGCGCATGATCCCGTCGCCCTCCATCCCGCCGTCGCGGTACTCGAGGTGGTCGCGGCCCTGCGGGGTGATGACGAACGGCGGGTTGGAGGCGACGAGGTCGAAGGCCTCCGGCACCGGGTCGAACAGGGAGCCGAGCCGGAACTCGATGGTGTCCTCGACCCCGTTGAGCTGCGCGGTGAGTGCGGCGAGGTGGAGGGCGCGGATCGAGAAGTCGGTGGCGACGACGCGGTCGGCGTGACGGGCCAGCAGGATCGCCTGGATCCCGCAGCCGGTTCCGAGGTCGAGCGCGGTGCCGACACGGTGGCGCGGGGTGATCTCGGCGAGCGTCCGACCGGCTCCGCCGAGCCCGAGCACGAAGTCGTCGGACACCGGCTCGGACTGGGTGAGCGTGCCGTGGTCGGAGAACAGCCACACCGTCTCGTCGCCGGGGCGCTGCCCGCGCGGCACCCCGGTGGGCACGGCGTAGGGGGTGAGCGCGAGGCGCGACATGAGCCGGGGCGGGGCGGCAACCGGGACCCCAGCGCGGTCCCCGGAGGCGCCGGCACCGAGCGCAGGTGCCACACCGGCGATCTGCACCAGCAGTTCGGCCTCGGTGAGGGCATCGCAGAGCTCGGTGCCGAGCGCGGCGCGCACCACGGCGACCGGCTGCGACACACGGAGGACGAAGAGCCCGACGAGCACGGCCTGCGGCTCGGTCCTGCCGCGGAGACGGAGCCGGGCAGGAGCGGCGTTGCTGCGCTGGAGCGCGGCGTCGGCATCGACACCCCAGAGCGCCCGCAGACCGGCCGGGGTGAACTGGGAGGCGCGGAGGAGTTCCGCGAGCGCTCGGAGGTCGGAGACGGCGGGACGGGGCAGCGGAGTGGAGGCAGGCGAGGGAGTCACCGCACCAGGCTACGCGGTCGGGGCCTGCCGCGGCGGTGGGCACCGACAGCGGTGAGGACCTCGTCGCGAGGTCTGCCGCTCGCAGTCCACTGCTTTCACCGGAGGCGCTCGCAGCCCGTCGCTCCCTCCGAAGGCGTGGGAGAATGTGCGCCATGCCCGACTCCCGCTCCCTGCTCCTCGATCTCGTGGGCGATTTCGGGGCACGCGAGGATCGGATCCGGCACATCGAGCACTTCCCGGCCCGCGCCGGCACCACCGCCGACTGGCCGGAATGGGCCGACGCCGAGGTGGTCTCCGCTCTCCGGTCGACCGGCATCGACCGGCCGTGGACGCACCAGGTGGCGGCCGCCGACCTCGCCCATTCCGGGCAGGACGTCGTCATCGCGAGCGGCACTGCGTCCGGCAAGTCCCTGGGCTTCTGGCTGCCGGTGCTCGACGCCGTAGTGCGCACCCGGGAGGAGATCCCCACGCGGGCGGCGACGACGCTCTACCTCGCGCCGACGAAAGCGCTCGCGGCGGACCAGTTCGCGAAGCTCCGCACCGTGGTGGTCCGCGGACTCCGTCCGGGCACCTTCGACGGCGACACGTCCCAGGCGGACAGGGACTGGGCGCGGAAGCATGCGAATGTCCTCTTCACCAATCCGGACATGCTCCACCGCTCGGTCCTCCCCCGGCATCCGTACTTCACCCGCTGGTTCAAGACCCTGCGCTTCATCGTCGTCGACGAGGCGCACCGATACCGCGGCGTCTTCGGGTCCCACGTCGCACTCGTCCTGCGCCGCCTCGTACGGATCGCCCGGCACTACGGGGCCGACCCGGTGATCGTCGGGGCGTCGGCGACGATGGCCGATCCGGAGGCCTCCTTCGCGCGGATCACCGGCCGCCCGGCACGTGCGGTCACCGAGGACGCCTCGCCGCGGGCGGCCGGGGACTTCGTGCTGTGGGAGCCGCCGATGATGCCCGAACCATGGGGGATGACGGACCCGGAGGGTGACGACGAGGCCGAGACGCCCGCCGCCGTGACCGACGCGAATCGGCGGAGCACGATCGCCGAGGCCACCGATCTCCTCACCGACCTCACCTGCGCGGGGTACCGCTCGATCGCCTTCATCGCCTCCCGCCGCGGCACCGAAGCCCTCGCCGAGGCGGTCCGCACCCAGGTCGGGTTGGTCGACCCCGCGCTGCCCCGCAGCGTCGCGGCCTACCGGGGCGGCTATCTGCCCGAGGAGCGCCGCCTGCTCGAGACGGGTCTGCGCACGGGCAGGCTGCGGACGGTCGCGTCGACGAATGCGCTCGAGCTCGGCATCGACATCGCCGGCCTCGACGCGGTGGTCATGGCCGGCTGGCCGGGCACGCTCGCCTCGCTGTGGCAGCAGGCCGGACGCGCCGGACGGGCCGGCCAACAGTGGGCTGCGGTGCTCATCGCCCGGGACAACCCGCTCGACACCTATGTCGTCAACCACCCCGAGGCGATCTTCGGTGCTCCGGTGGACGGTGGGGTGATCGACCCGGGCAACCCGTTCGTGCTCGCCGGCCACCTGTGCGCGGCGGCCGCGGAGATCCCCCTCTCCGAGGACGACCTGCCGCTGTTCGGCGACTCCGCCCCGGCGGTCCTCGACTCGCTCGTCGAGGCGAGGATGCTCCGCAGACGCCCGGCCGGGTGGTTCTGGGCGAAAGCGGAGCAGGCCGCGGCGCTCACCGACATCCGCGGTTCCGGCGGCGGACAGGTGAGGATCGTCGAGGAGTCGACGGGCACCCTGCTCGGCACGGTGGAGGACGCGGGAGCCCACACGCAGAGCCACACGGGAGCGGTCTACGTGCACCAGGGCCGCACCTTCGCCGTGCGCGAGCTCGACCTCGACGACCGGGTCGCCTTCGTCGAGGAGACCACCGTCGATTACACGACGCAGGCGAAGTCAGTGACCGAGATCAGCATCGAATCGACCGACCGGTCGATGACGCTGCCGTCGGGCACCCGGGTGTTCACCGGGACCGTCGAGGTTGTCGATCAGGTCGTCGCCTACCAGATGCGTCAGCAGCGCACCGGGGTCGTGCTCGCCGAGCACCCGCTCGACCTCCCGGAGCGAACCCTGCGGACCCAGGCGGTGTGGTGGACCGCCCCGCCCGAGGCGCTCGCCGAGGCCGAGGTGGGACGGGCGGACGTGCCCGGGACGGTGCACGCCGCGGAGCATGCGGCGATCGGCCTGCTCCCGCTGTTCGCCGGGTGCGACCGGTGGGACGTCGGAG
Source organism: Brevibacterium ihuae (assembly GCF_900184225.1). Lineage (NCBI taxonomy): Bacteria > Bacillati > Actinomycetota > Actinomycetes > Micrococcales > Brevibacteriaceae > Brevibacterium > Brevibacterium ihuae. The sequence goes on from NZ_FXWZ01000003.1 coordinate 513,935, forward strand.
GGGTGTCGACCGCGATGCACGCCGACACCGGGATGACCACGGTGTTCGTCTACGACGGGCAGCCCGGCGGGGCAGGGTTCGCGCAGCGGGGATTCGACTGCTTCGCCGACTGGCACCGGGCGACCCTCGAAGCGATCGAGTCGTGCGAATGCATCTCCGGCTGTCCCTCGTGCATCCAGTCTCCCAAGTGCGGCAACGGCAACGAGCCCCTCGACAAGGACGGCGCAGTCCGGATCCTCCGCACGATCCTGGGGTGAGCCAGGTTCCGGTGGTGAGGCCCGCACCTGGGGTGATCCGCGTTCCTCGGGCGAGCCACGTTCGCCGGCTGAGCTACCTTCCTGAGGTGAAGCCCGGGCCCTGACCCCGAGTATGACCCCGGTCGACCGGCGCGCGGCCATCACGCCGCTCACCGGCTCTGTCCCGTCGGCGATCCGGCGACCGCAGTGGCGGTGACCTTCCCCAGGGGCGCCGGCAGATCGATCTCGGTGACGACCTTCGCCGTCCCGAGGTCGGACCGAGCGATGCACTCGGTGACTTCCGCACCGCTGTGCTCAGCCGTCTGCCCGGCGACCTCGCACGGGTCTCCGGGAGTGATGCCGCGGGCGGCGTCGGCGGCCGCGATCGCGGCGAGGTCCGCTGCGGCGTCGACCCGCGCGTGGGCGAGGAAGGCCTGCGCTCCGAGGCCGAGGAGCCCCACGAGGGTGAGCGCACCCGCGCCGAGTGCGACCGCGAGCACGGTCGAGGATCCGCGGTCGCACCGCAGTCCCTCTCCTGGGGTGCACGGTGGCATCCCTGGCGCCGGGTGGTCCGTTTCCGTCCCCGGTCGAACCTGTGCGGTCATCGGATTCCCTCCGTCCGTGCGGTCGCGGTCGCGCTCACTGATTCCTGGACGAGGTGGAGGGTGTCCGGCAGCGGCACGGAGACCTCGACGGTGGTGAAACCGCCCTCGTGCCGGATGTCGATCGCCGCACCCTCCCCCGCCCGTTCCTCCGCGGACGAGCGGATCTCACGCTCCGGTTCCCCGCGAGCGGCCTCCCGCGCGGCGGACCGGGCGGCGTCGTGGGCGCGGAGCTGGGTCAGGCCGATGGTGCCGGCACCCGCGATGAGCGCGATGAGGAGCACGAGTGCGGGCATGAGCATGGCGAACTCCGCAGTCGCTGCACCGCGGTCATCGCGGGCGGCGGCCATGACCTCAGGCTCCCATTCCGAGCGCGGTGGAGATCACACCGGTGATCGCCTCGCGGATCGGATCGGACTTGAGGACGACGACGAGGAGCGCCGCGAATCCGCAGGCGGCGAGCGTGGTGATCGCGTACTCCGCGGTCGTCGCCCCGCGGTCGTCCGCCAGGGCGGTGGCGAGGGTCGCACGCTCAGGTCCGGCAGCGGCCGGAGCGCGCTCGTCCCCGTGCGGGTCGTTCGGGTGGGTGATCGTTGGGGTGTGGGCGGTGGTGTCCATCGTGGATCCTTTCCATGAGTGCCGATGGTCATCCGATCGTCTGCCGCAGTCGCACCCAGAACCAGAGGGGGTTCCGGGCTGTTGACGGTCGCGCCCGGTCCACAGGACACCGCTCGCACGGGCCGTCTGCCCTGTGACCAGTCGGCGGTCGGATGCGCGACGCAGGGCGCGATTCACGGATCGTGAATGTCTCGCTCGATGCATTCCGAGCAGCCGACCGGCGTCCGAACGGAGTGCTGGAGACCCGGGCTGCAATCAACCGGGCCTACGAGCTCGCGAGCAGCTGAGCCCGCGAGCCGTGACTGGCCGGAACTGCGCTCCGTCGCCTGTTCGACCAGTGCCGGAGAGGCCCAGCGATACCCACAACGCGGCCGGGCCGCTATCGCCACCTGGGAAAACCTCGTCATACCCGCACCTCGGTCGGCCCGGTCATCCGAACAGCACAGACATGTCATCGACGAGGCCGAGGACCACCGGAACCACACCGAGGAGAAGGAACGCCGGGAGGATGCACACCCCGAGCGGCACGACGAGCTCGACGCCGAGTCGCGCGGCGGCAACCTGCCTCCGCCGATGTTCGGACCTGCGGAGGTCGCCGGCGAGACCGCGGAGCAGCGGAGCGAGGGCGACGCCGGTGGACCGGGAGAACAGCACGAGCCGGCCCACTGAAGCGAGCTCGGGGTTCGAGTCGTCGATCTCCCCGAGCGCCAGCGACCGGCCGAGCCGATCAAGCCCCGTCCGGTCCCCGCCCGCCGCAGCGGCGAGGGAGAGCGCGCGCTCGGTCGGCAGTCCCGTCTGCAGACAGATCGAGACGAGGTCGAGGTCGAAGGCGAGCGCGTCCACCGCGCTCATCGTCGCGGTCCCCGGCCGAGCTGCGTTATGCCCGATCGCCGTACCTCCCGTACCTACCATGCTGCTCGTGACGCCGGAGGTCGCAGCACCGCCTCCGGCCGCATCGCCATGCCGGTCCGCGGCACCACCCCGGGGCGCAGCACCGCCCGCGATCGCTGAACCACCCGGCACGCGCTCGGCCGCAACTCCGGTCGGCCGACCTCCCCCAGGCACCTGACCCCGACCGGCCGGCAGCAGCGCGCGGAGACGCTCATCGGGGCCGAGATCGAGGAGCCACCATCCGATGCCCACGAGGACCCCGGCCGCCACGACGAGGAGCACGCTCATGCCGTCGCCCTCCGGAGCAGGGTCCGCATCCACATTCGGCCCGTGAGGAGCAGGACGACTCCCCCGCCGAGGCTCACCAGTCCGGGCACGGTGCCGAGGAGCGCGACCAGATCGGTGCCGATGAGAAGCCCCAGACCGAGCGACAGCAGCGGGAGCCAGGTGAGGACCCGCACCGTCGCGGCCGGTCCGGCGAGCGCCACGGCACGCTCCCGCGCGGCGTCGGACTTCTCGCGGCACGTGTCGCCGTAGCGGGAGAGCATGTCGGCAGCCGGGGCACCGGCCGTCTCCGCGACGAACCATACGGCGGCCATCCCGTCGAACACCTCGGCGGCGGAGGGCGGGAGATCCCCCAGGTGACGACGGATCGCATCGTGCGGCGGGTCCCCGAGCTCGAGCGAGCGACCCATCCGCTGGAGGGTCCGGGCGAGCACGGGGTCGGCGGCGAGCTCCGCGAGCCGACCCATGACGACTGCCGGCGGCATCCCGACCCGCAGGAGCTCCGCTGCGCGGTCGACGACCGCGACCGCCTCGGCCTGCCGGTCCTCGTCGGTCAACCGCCGCCGAGGCGGAACCGGCGTCCCCGTCCTCGGGGCCGTGAGCGCGCGCAGGCGCCGGGTGGGCGCCGAGTCGAGGAGCAGCCAGGCACCTGCGGCGACGAGCACCCCGATGAGCCACGTCATGACGCCGCACGCTGCTCGAGCAGGCCGCGCACCGTGGCGACCCCGTCGTCGGCGTACCCGTGCGCCGAGTCCCACACCCCGACCATGTCGATCCGGGTGTCGGCATCGGCGACGGGGACCGCGATCTGATCGATCCGGCGGCGGGTGCCATCCCGGCGCACGTGGATGACGAGGTCGATCGCGGTCGACATCTGCGAGCGGACCGCCACCGGACTCATCCCGGCGAGCGCCCCGAGCGCCTCGAGCCGGGCGGTCACGGCCCTCGCGGTGTTCGCGTGGATCGTCGCGCACCCGCCCTCGTGCCCGGTGTTGAGCGCGGTGAGCATGTCCCGGACCTCCGCGCCGCGGCACTCGCCGACGACGAGCCGGTCCGGTCGCATCCGCAGCGCGTTGCGCACGAGGTCGGTCATCGCGACCTCGCCGACCCCTTCGACGTTGCTCTGCCGGGCGGCGAGCTGGACGACGTGCGGATGGGCGATGAGGAGCTCGCGCGAGTCCTCGACCACGAGGAGCCGCTGGTCGGCCGCGACCTCGGAGAGGAGAGCCCCGAGCAGGACGGTCTTGCCCGACCCGGTCCCGCCCGAGATGAGGAAGTTCGCGCGCCGCGCCAGCACTTCGCGGAGGAGCTCGTGGACCTCGGCGGGCACGAACCCGTCGGCGAGCAGCTCCTCGAGCCGGAACCCCGCCGCGCGCGGGACGCGGAACGACAGCACGGTGGTGTCCCCCGACAGCGGCGGGATGACCGCGTTGAGCCGCACCCCGTCGGGCAGCCGGACGTCGACGAGCGGGCTCGAGTCGTCGAGCCTCCTCCCGCCCAGCCCGGCGAGCCGGACGGCGAGCGCCCGCACATCGGACTCGGTGCCGAGCGAGATCGGCACCGGTTCGAGACCCTCGCCGCGGTCGGCCCAGATGTCGCGCGGACCGTTGACGAACACATCGGTGGTGCCGGGTGCGTCGAGCAGCGGCTGCACCGGCCCGGCACCGGCGAGCTGCGCGGAGATCCGTGCGACGAGCTCGAGCAGAGCGCCCGCTCCGAGAACCCGCCCCGTGCGCTGCACGGCGGTCGCCACGGCCGAGGCGGTCACCGGGCCCGGGTTCTCGAGGAGGTGGTCGCGCACCTCGGCGATGAGGGCGGGTTCGATCCATTCGCTCATCGCGCGCCCCCGTCCGCGGCGAGGAACCGATCCATCGCTCCCCCGCGCCCGCTCGAACCGAAGCCGACCGTCCCGCGCCCGGTCGAACCGAAACCGCCTGAATCGTGACCGGTTGGCCCGAGCGTGGGGCCGCCGGCGTCTGCGGCGAGGAGGTCGGTGAGGAGGCCGTCGGCGAACCGGGCGAGCCGCGTCCGCCCGGCCGGGATCCCCTCGCCGCGGTCGATCCGGGACGCGAGGCCGGAGTCGTCGACGAGGGTGCCGAGCAGTTCGAGCCCGATGGTGTCGGCGACGAGGTGCGGGTCGAGACCGGAGCGGTCGGTCTCGCGGACGACGAGTCGCACAGCCGGGTGAACCTCCGACAGCCTCCGGGCCACCCGGGCGGCGGCGACCGCGGCGCGCACGCGGGCGGGGGTGACGAGCACGAGGTGGTGGCAGGCCCGCGCCCACGCGGCCGGGGCGTGGCGCGGCAGATCGACGACGACGAGGTCGAAGGCCTGCTGGGCGGCGGTGAGCACCGCGTCGAACACCTCCTCGGCGAGCTCCTCCCGGCCGTCGCGGTCCCAGGACAGGATCGCGAGGTCGTCGAACCGCGGGAGCGCCTGGGTGAGGGTGGACGGCCGGAGCCGGCCCTTCGAGGCGGTGAGCGCCGGCCAGCGCAGCCCGGGGATGTCCTCGCACCCGAGCACGAGGTCGAGCCCGCCGGCGAGCGGGTCGGCATCGAGGAGCACGGTGGGTCGCGCGTCCCCGGCCGCCTGCCGAGCGAGCGCGCAGGCGAGCACCGAGGCGCCCGCTCCCCCGGATCCCGCGACCACGCCCACGGTGGTCGCCGGGGCGGCCGGGGGTTCGACGGCGGTGATCATCCGCTGGGTGAGCCATTCGGCGGCCGCCGGCAGGAGCGCGACGTGGTCAGTGCCGAGCCGCGCGGCGTTCGCCCACGCGTCGTGGGCCTCGGCCGGGGCGATGAGCACCGTCGGGACGCCGACCGCACGCGGTGGTTCGACGACGTCCTCGCCGAGCAGGATGAGCACCGCGCCCTGCCAGCCGCCGGACTGCGGGGCGAGCACATCGAGGGTGATGCCGATGCTGTCGGCGATCGCGGCGCAGTGGTCGACGAGGCTGGGGAGCTGCGTGAGCAGGGCGATGCGGGGCATGCCCCCAGGGTGCGCCCCACGTCCTCACCGGAACGGATCGGATGCGGGTCTGGGGATGACGAGGGTCGGCCGGCCACCCGGTGACCTGAGGACGCGGATCGGTGACCTGAGAACGACCGACAGGCCTTCGTCCCTGGTCAGATGTTCTTCGGGATCTTCCCGGACTGGACGGCCTGGCACACCATCCGGCCTTCTCCGGCACCCTTCTCCACAGCTGTGGCGCACGAGACGATCCACCCGGGCACGTCGGTGCCCGAGGTGTACGCCGCCCCGCCCTGGCCGTAGCCCTGGACGTCGGAGAGGAACGCCGCCTCGGGGACGCCCACCCCGGTGGGGTCGACGCCGGAGGACACGAGCTGGATGCGGAACAGTGCACGGGCGATGAGCCCGTTGCCGATGACGAACGGTCGCAGCGCGATGATCTCGCCCTGGAGGATCGCCGCGACGACGAGGCCGGGGAGCGTGGGGTCGGCGAGCAGCGCATCGAGCTGACCGAGCCGGTCGACGAGCTCCTCCGGGCCGGGTGCCGGAGGCAGTCCGCCGAGGTCGCCGGGGACCTCCCCGGTGAGCCGGGGTCGGCCGAGCTGTTCCTCCGGCACGAGCCCGGCACCCGCCGCGAGCGAGAGCTTCGAGAGGATGTGGGCCGTGCCGCCGCGGAGCGCATCGGGCTTCTCCGCGTGCTCCTGGGCGACCGCGGCCACCCGGACCGCGGCGGACAGCTGGGTCCCGGACATGTCGTCGGGCACCTCGCGCCCGGCGCCGATGACCTCGCGGACGTAGGCGATCGGGTACCGCGCGCCCTCGAGCGCGGACGAGGAGCGGGCGGCCCGCACGGTGGCCTCGGCGCGGCACTCGGGCATGCGCTTGCGCAGCGCATTGTGCCAGCGGAGCTCCGTGCACGCGTTGCGCGCCCGGGTCACAGCCTCGTCCACGGGGTCGAGGGCGGCCAGGGCGCGCAGCGCGGAGCCGAGCTCACTCATGCTCAGCCACGCTGGATGCCCTCGATGTTGCGGAGGATCCCCTCGCGGCCGTCGCTGTTGCGGACGGTGAACTCCGTGCCGCGGTCGGCCAGCGCGAGGAACCACTCGCCGGGGGTGACGGTGAACGCCGAGGCGCCCGTCGCCGGATCGACGGCGTCGCGCGGCTCGGGGACCGCGAACCAGAACGCCTGGTGGGCGGCCGGCTGGGCCGCGCCCTGGGCCCCGCCGTGCGCGTCGGAACCGGACGCCTGCGGGTCAGCGGTCGCAGCGTTCGCAGCGGATCCGCCGGTCGCGTCCGCGTCCTCGATGCGGGTGAAGCCCTTCTCCGAGTAGTCGAAGGCCTTGAACCACTGCGTCGGCTCCTCGGCGGCATCGCGCTGCGCCTGTCCCGAGGCGCCGGGCTTCTCCCAGCCCTCGCGGCCGGCGTCGACGTCCGATCCGGCTGAGGCGGACCCGGCGACCGGTCCGGCGGACCGGTCGTCCGCGCCGGAACCGGGGAGGTCGGCGGCCGACATCATCATCGTCTCCTCGCCGGCGTCGCGGTCGTCGGACACCACCGGTGCCTCGGCGGTCGCGCCGAGGCCATCCCAGTCGGCACCGGTCCCCGCGGTCGTCGATTCGGAGGAGCTGGCGGCAGCGCCCTCGGCGTTGGTGCCCTCGGCCGTGCCCGAGGTCGTCGCGTCCGCGTCGGCGGCGTCGGAGCCGTCCTGCTCGGTGGTGGATTCCGCAGTCGTGGATTCCGCGGAGCCGGCAGCAGCGCCTTCAGCGATGGTGCCCTCAGCCGTGCCCGAGGTCGCGGCATCCGCATCCGCATGAGCAGAGCCGACCTGCCCGGTCTCGTTGCGTGCGTCATCGCCGTTGGTCCGCTCGCCGTCGGCCTCCGCAGTCGAGTCGGTGGCCGAAGCGCCGAACGCGGGCGCCTGCTGGGCGGCATCGTCCTCGACGGCGGCGTCGCGGGTGAATCCGCCGGACATGAAGGCCTGGGTCGGCTCGTTCTGGGCGTGGGCCGGCGCCTCGGCGCTGCGGCGACCGAGGTAGGCCTGGTCGTCGCCCGACACCTGCTGGCGCGAGGCGTCAGCGTCGCGCTCATCCGATCCGCCCGCTGCGGCGGCACCGAGGGCCGCACCGGCCATCCCTGCCCCCGCGGCTGCGCCGAACCCGGCCGCGGTCGAGCCGTGCGCGCCGGCGGCATCGGCGGGACGGTCGTCGCCGGTCTGCGCGCCGTAGCCCTGCGGGGCGGAGCCGTACTGCTGCTGGGCGCCGTACTCCGGCCCCGTCTGCTCGGAGCCGTAGCCCTGGGGCGCGGAACCGTACGCGGGCTGCCCGGAGCCGTAGCCCTGAGGCGCCGAACCGTACGCCGGCTGCCCGGAGCCGTAGCCCTGCGGCGCCGAGCCGTGGCCCTGGGCCGCCGCAGCGTCCTGACCGACGCTCTGACCGGGCTGACCCGCGGCACCATACCCCTGCGGGGCAGAGCCGTACCCCTGCGGGGCGGAGCCGAATCCCTGGCCGTCGTTGCCGTACCCCTGCGGGGCGGAGCCGTACTGCCCGGCACCCTGGCCGTGCGCCGCTGCCGCACCCGCCGACGCGCTACGGGTGACGGGGCGGGCCTTGGGGTGCGCGGGCACCTCGGCGCGGGAGGTGAACTCGGAGCCGAGGAACGGGATCATCGTGAACACCCCGGCGAAGACAGCGATGAGCGAGCCGAAGAAGGCGAAGAATCCGCCGACGTGGAAGTGCTGCACCGTGGTGATGAGAATGAGGAAGTTCGTGGCGAAGGCCACCGCAGTGAGCACGGAGATGAGCTGGTCCGGGCTGAGCGATCCGATCCGCTGCGGGAATCCGCGGACGACCTTGTTGAGCAGGGTGAGGACGCCGGCCGCGAGGATCGTGAGCATTCCGAGGACGAGCCACAGTAGGGAGAAGGCGCTCCAGCCCCACACCCAGGATCGGCTGCCGGAGTCGATCCCGAAGGAGGAGCCGAAGTCGAAGCCGAGCACCGGGGTCACCATCGCGATGAAGGCGAAGAGCGCGGAGACGAGGAGGAGGATGTCGCGCAAGGTGAGCGGACCGATGATCCCGGCACCGGGCTTCTTCTCCTTGGCGGGCGCCTGTCCGTACCCGGGCTGGCCGTAACCGGACTGTCCGTACCCGGCCGCGGCGGCGGGCTGCGACGCCGAGTACGGGTCGGACTGGACGGCGGGCTGGGAGCCGTAGGCGCCGGGCTGGGAACCATAGGGCTGTCCCGGTCCGGAGCCGTACTGACCGGCCGGCTGAGAGCCGTACACCTGCCCCGGCTGCGAGCCATACTGGCCGGCCGGCTGGGAGCCGTATGCCTGGCCCGGCTGCGCACCGGGGTCCTGCTGGCCGGCGGACTGCGAACCGTAGGGTCCGGGCTGGGAGCCGTAGGGTCCGGGCTGGGAGCCGTAGGGTCCGGGCTGGGGAACGCCGGAACCGCCGAACTGACCGGGCTGCTGGCCCCACTGCGGCTCGGAGCCGGAGGGCGGGTAGGGGGTGCTCATCGTTCCAAACTCCTTCGGAGGCTCCCGGCGGCCGTGTTCGGCACCGGACTGTTCACGCTCACATCCTGACAAACTCACCCGAGTCTTGCACACCGATCCCAAGCTCCTCCTGCCCGCGCGCCTCCCCGGACCAGGTCCCTGCGGAGCGGACTCGATCGACCCTGGTGGGCCCGGTCGGCCGAGAAGAGCCCGGTCACCGGGTCGAGCGCGGCCCACCGAGGCCGACCCAGCCCGGCGGAGTGCGGGCGCACGCCGCCGGCCCGCGGGGACTAACCCGACCCATCGGACCCGGCCCGGCAGCGGGCCGGTGGGCTTAACCCGGAGCCGGTGATCGTTGTACAGTGCGAACGTGCCCGGCAAAGCCGCCGGGCGTGAGCGCGGCTCCGCACGCAGCCTCACTCTCACCGCCGGAGGGAAACATGACGAACGCGACATCGCAGGACCAGCCGCACGGTACGGAGCGGACCTTCGAGCCGAGCCCGGAGTTCAGCGCGCAGGCGAATGCGAGCGCCGCGCTCTACGACGAGGCCGCCGCCGACCGCCTGGGATTCTGGGCGAAGCAGGCCCGTGAGCTCCTCTCCTGGGACACCGACTTCACCGACACCCTCGACTGGTCGAACCCGCCCTTCGCCCACTGGTTCGTCGGCGGGAAGCTCAACGTCGCGTACAACTGCGTCGACCGCCATGTCGAGGCAGGCCACGGCGACCGGGTCGCGATCCATTTCGAGGGCGAGCCCGGCGATACCCGTTCGATCACCTATGCCGACCTCCAGGCCGAGGTGAGCCGTGCGGCGAACGCGCTCGCCGCCCTCGGCGTCGCGCAGGGCGACCGCGTCGCGATCTACCTCCCGATGATCCCCGAGGCGGTGATCTCGATGCTCGCGTGCGCGCGCCTCGGCGCCGCGCACTCCGTGGTGTTCGGCGGGTTCTCCGCCGACGCGCTGCACTCCCGCATCCTCGACGTCGAGGCCAAGGTCGTCATCACCGCCGACGGCGGCTACCGGCGCGGCAACCCGTCCGCCCTCAAGCCTGCGGTCGACGAGGCGCTCGCATCCGGGGACACCCCGGTCGAGAAGGTGCTCGTCGTCCGCCGCACCGGCGAGGACGTCGCCTTCGATGCCGAGCGCGACCTCTGGTGGGACGAGGCGCTCGCCGCTCAGCCCGACACCCACGTGTGGGAGGCGTTCGACTCCGAGAACCCGCTCTTCGTCCTCTACACCTCGGGCACCACGGGCAAGCCGAAGGGCATCCTCCACACCTCCGGCGGCTACCTCACGCAGAACGCCTTCGCGATGCGCACGGTGTTCGACATCAAGCCCGAGACCGACGTGTTCTGGTGCACCGCCGACGTCGGCTGGGTGACCGGACACTCCTATGTCGCCTACGGCCCCCTCGCCGCCGGCGCCACCCAGGTGATGTACGAGGGCACCCCGGACAGCCCGCACCGCGGCCGCTGGTGGGAGATCGTCGCGAAGTACGGCGTCACCATCCTCTACACCGCGCCCACCGCGATCCGGACGAGCATGAAGTGGGGCGACGACATCCCCGCTGAGCACGACCTGTCGAGCCTCCGACTCCTCGGCAGCGTGGGCGAGCCGATCAACCCCGAGGCGTGGACCTGGTTCCGGCGGGTCATCGGCGGCGACCGCTGCCCGATCGTCGACACCTGGTGGCAGACGGAGACCGGCGCGCACATGATCGCCCCGCTGCCCGGGGTCATCGCGACGAAGCCCGGCTCCTCGCAGCGGGCGATCCCCGGGGTCTCGGTCGAGATCGTCGACGACGAGGGGAACGCGGTGGGCAGGGACGTCCCCGGCCTCCTCGTCATCCCCGAGCCGTGGCCGGCGATGCTCCGCGGCATCTGGGGCGACCCACAGCGCTTCAAGGACACCTACTGGTCCCGGTTCGAGAGCATGTACTTCGCCGGCGACGGCGCGCGCTACGACGAGGACGGCGACATCTGGTTCCTCGGCCGCGTCGACGACGTGATGAACGTATCCGGGCACCGGCTGTCGACCGCGGAGATCGAGTCCGCGCTCGTCTCGCACGACGCCGTCGCGGAGGCGGCGGTCGTCGGAGCGCAGGACGAGACCTCGGGCCAGGCGGTCGTCGCATTCGTCATCCTCCGCGGCGGGGTCACGCAGTCGGACGACACGGCGGCCGAGCTGCGGGCGCACGTCGGCCACGAGATCGGTCCGATCGCCAAGCCCAAGCGGGTCCACATCGTCGAGGAGCTGCCGAAGACGCGCTCGGGCAAGATCATGCGCCGCCTCCTCAAGGACCTGGCGGAGAACCGCGAGGTGGGCGACGCGACGACGCTCGCCGACTCGTCGGTGATGGACACGATCTCCCACTCGGTCGCCGGGGAGAAGTCCTCCGACGCCGGCTGACCCGCGCTCGCCCGGCTGTCCGGGCGGCTGCACGGCTGTCCGGCGCCCGCCCGGCCCTCCGAGTGGTCGCACGGCCGGGCGAGCGACTAGTCTAGGATCATTGCGTACGTTCGCACCGAATTCTAAGGAGCCTCCATGCCCGAGCGGTCGATTTCCCAGCTCATCAAGGACATCAAGGCGGATTCCCAGGCTCTCGCCCAGGAGGAGTCCGCGCTCGCGAAGTCGGAGATCCAGACCGGCGCCAAGAACCTCGGCATCGGTGCCGGGCTCGCCGGGGCCGGGGTATTCCTCCTCTTCCTCGCCTCGATCATGGCGGTCTTCGCCGGTGCGGCGGCCTTCCACGAGGGCCTCGGATGGCCGTGGTGGGGCAGCTTCCTCATCGTGTTCGGCATCCTCGCGCTCATCGCGCTCATCCTCGTCGCGATCGCGATCCCGCTGTTCAAGAAGGGCAACCCGACGCCCACCTCGGCGATCAACGGCGGCAAGTCCGCGGTCGAGGCGATCAAGCGCTCGCTCACCAACCCGAGCGGCCCCCGCTACTGACCTCCGGCGGCCCCGCCCTGCGGGTCCGTCACCGATGCAGAATCCTGTCGTCCCACCTCGGGACGGCAGGATTCCGTCGTCTCAGAAGTCGATGTGGATGTACGCGTCGCGGTCCCAGGGACGCGCCCAGCCGAGCTCGTCGAGGGCGTACTCGAGCAGCCCGGCGGTGAATCCCCACACCCGTAGCACGCCGACGTCGAACGCCGGAGTCGAATAGGCCCGGTCCGGGGGCGCGAAGGTGCCGCGGTTGGCCGGTGCGACGAGATCGGCCACCGGCACCCGGTACACGCGGGAGGACTCCCCGTGATCGACGACGCGGACGTCCGAGGGGTTCTCCCACCACGCGATGACCGGGGTGACGTCGAAGCGGCTGACCGGGATGAAGAGCGGGTCCATCGTGCCGACGACGTCGATCCCGGCGGGGTCGAGCCCGGTCTCCTCCTCCGCCTCGCGGAGGGCCGCCGCGACCGCGTCCGCGTCCTCGGGATCCTGTCCGCCGCCGGGGAAGGCGACCTGGCCCGGATGGTGGCGCAGGGTCGAGGCGCGCTGGAGCAGGAGCACGTCGACGTCGTCGATACCGAGCTCGGCCAGCCGCGCCGACTCCTCGCGACCGGCCGCCGTGCGCGCGGTCAGTCCGCGCCCGAACAGCATGAGGACCGACGCCTCGCGGACGATCTCGTGGGGCTGGGCGTGGCGGCGGCGCAGCCACTGCTCGCTCCCCATCGACCCCGGGAGCACCTCGAGCGCGGTGCGGGCGGGATCCGGCGTGCGCTCGACCGCGGTCATGACTCTCCTCCGCGGGTGCTCGCCGAGCGCCGCGCCGCGGCGGCCTGGACGGCGGTCTCGGTGCGCACGATCGTCTGCGCCCGCTCCGGATCCGGTTCGCCGGTGCCGAAGCTCGGGCACTGGCGGGCGAGCGGGCAGGCCCCGCACGCCGGGGTGCGCGCATGGCAGATGCGCCGGCCGTGGAAGATCAGGCGGTGCGAGAGCATCGTGAGGTCCCGCGCCGGATACAGGGCCGCGACCTCGCGCTCGACCGCGACGGGGTCGGTCTGCGCGGTGAGGCCCAGGCGACGGGACAGCCGGCCCACGTGGGTGTCGACAGTGAGACCGGGCACCCCGAAGGCGTTGCCGAGGACGACGAGCGCGGTCTTGCGGCCCGTGCCCGGCAGGGCGACGAGGGCGCCGAGGTCGGCCGGCACCTCGCCGTCGTGGTCCTCGACGAGATCGCGGGCCAGGGCGACGATGTTGCGCGCTTTCGCCCGGAAGAACCCGGTGGGGCGGATGATCTCCTCGACGGCGGGGAGATCGGCGGCGGCGAGCGCGCGAGCGTCCGGATACGCGGCGAACAGGGCGGGGGTGACCTCGTTGACCCGCACGTCGGTGGTCTGCGCGGAGAGCACCGTGGCGACGAGGAGCTGGAACGGGGTCGCGAAGTCGAGTTCGCACCCGGCGTCGGGGTGCGCCTCGGCGAGGATCCGCCCGATCTTCCGTGCGCGGCGGGTCCGACCCAGGGGCGTCTCCCGGGAGAACCTCCGCGCGCTCTTCTCCGCAACCGTCAGCACGCTCCCCAGCTTAGGTCACCGCGCGCGGGGCGTCGCGGCGGATCCGGTAGGAGCGCCCCGGGGAGTTCCGGCGCGCGGGTGCCCCGGCTGAGCAGCGCGGGGCGTCGCGGCGAACCGGTCGGCCCGATTCCCTTCCGATTCCGGTCCCACCCTGTAGATTTGAGGACGAAGGCACCGACAGGAGGAGACCAGTGGACATCGAAGTAGTGCGGAATGCGAGCCTGTTCAACGGGCTCGATGACGAATCGACCAGCGCGCTGGTGAAGATCATGAAGCCGCGCAGCCTGCGCCGCGGCACCGCGCTGTTCCACGAGGGCGACGCCGGCGACGAGCTCTACATCGTGTCGACCGGCAAGCTCAAGATCGGCCGCGAATCGCCCGACGGCCGGGAGAACCTGCTCAGCGTCGTCGGTCCCGGGGAGATCATCGGCGAGCTCACGCTGTTCGATCCGGGCAAGCGCTCGACCACCGCCACCGCGGTGTCCCAGACCGAGCTGCTCAGCCTCAAGCACGACGACCTCATGGCCTGGCTCGAGGAGCGACCGCAGGCCGCGATGAACCTGCTCCGCGCGCTCGCCCAGCGCCTCCGCCGGACGAACGACATCGTCGGTGACCTCGTGTTCTCCGACGTCCCCGGGCGCGTCGCGAAGTCCCTGCTCGACCTCTCGGAGCGGTTCGGCAAGCAGGCGCCCGACGGCACCCTCGTCGCCCACGACCTCACCCAGGAGGAGCTCGCCCAGCTCGTCGGCGCCTCGCGCGAGACGGTGAACAAGGCGCTCGCCGACTTCGCCGCCCGCGGCTGGCTGCGCCTCGAGGCGCGCGCGGTCGTCATCCTCGACGCCGACCGGCTGCGCAACCGCGCCCACTGAGCCGCCGCCTCTGCGCCGGTACCTCCGCGTCGCTGCATGAGGCGATCACCTCGTCGCGCCTCGGCCTGAGGCGCTTACCCCGTTGCGCTTCGTCGCGCCTCGGCCGAACGGCCGCGGTCCCCGACCCGGCGTAACCGGTCGAGATCGCGGAGCCGGATCGCCGCGAGCGCTCCGGGGAGATCCCTTGAAACAGCAATTTCCGAAGGTTCCACGCTCAGGAACCTTCGGAAATTGCTATTCAAGGGCAGTTGGTCAGGTGGGTGGGTGGTCGAGGTACTCGAGCTGGGCCCGGACGATCTGCAGCGCCGCGCCGCGGACGTTGTCCGGCACATCGCTGTAGACGATGTCGCGCACCTCCTCCGCGGTGCTCGCACCGGATTCGAGGGCGGCGCGGACCTGGTCGATGCGCTCCTGCCGGTGCGAGGCGTAGTACGCGAGCACCGCGGCGGGATCCTCGATGGTCGGCCCGTGGGCGGGCTCGATGACCTCGACCCGGCCGTCGTCGACGAGACCGCGGAGCGCGGCGATGCTGTCGAGGTAGTCACGCAGCGAGCCCTCGGGATGGGTGACGACGGTGGTCCCGTGTCCGAGCACGGTGTCCCCGGAGTACAGGGTCGTGCCGTGGAGCAGACTGATGCTGTCCGCGGTGTGACCGGGGGTGGCGACGACCTCGACGGCGTCCTCGGGCGCGGATCCGAACGCGATCCGGTCGCCGTGCTCCACGAGCGCGGTGTGCCGCGCGAAGCGCTCGAGCACGGCGTGGACGGGCACCTCGGGCGCCCAGGAGCCGATCGATCCGAGCATCTCCGAATGATCGGCGTGCTGATGGGTGAGCACAATCGCGCGCAGCTCGCGGTCGCCGATCGCTGCGAGGAACGCCTCCCGGTGCTCGGCGAGCTCCGGACCGGGGTCGATGAGCAGCGCGCTGGTGTCGTCGGCGGAGACGAGCACATAGGTGTTCGTCCCGTCGAGGGTCATGGGTGAGGGATTGTCGGCCTGGATTCGCATCGTGTTTCTCGTCGTCGAGGGCGGGCGCGGGTGCGTTCCAGTCTAGCGACCGGCGGGTGCGCCGGGCAGACGTCTCACGCGCCGGCCTCGTCGACGACCGGTTCCTCCTCGTCGTCCCCGACGAGCGACACCGAATCCTCGTCGGTCTCGGGTTCGGGTTCCTCCGGCGCGTGGGGGCGCAGCGCCTCGCGGTCGGAGGGCTCACCGGGCGGACGGACCGTGACCCACCACGCATCGTCGTGGCGGACGATCTCCGGGCAAACCGGACGCAGATCGCGCACCCGGGCCATCGCGGCCCCCACTGTGGGGACCTCCGCGAGGCCCTCGCACACGAGGCGCGTCGCGACCGAGATGTGGTCCGAGGCCGACGGCCCGGTCGCCTCGAGCACCTCGGCCGGCGTCATCCAGCCGCCCCACGAGTCGTTGCGCGACCGGAACTCGAGCGCCTGCACGTGCGGGAGCGCGGCGACGAAGAAGACCGTGTCGAAGCGACGCAGCTGCCAGGGCGTGTTGATCCAGCGGAGCCAGGGGTGGAGGAGGTCCGGCCGGAAGCGCAGGCTCCGGTCGTCGAGGAACTGAGGGAGGGAGAGCCGGCCGTCGGCGAGCTCGGCGCGGTCGTCGTCCCAATCGGGGGCGTCCGCCGTGGTCACCACGCGGCCGTCGAGGTCCTCAGCGAGGAGGATCCCGGTGGTGAGGAGCGCGGCGCGGGCGGTGGCCGCGAAGTATCCGAGCGCGCGCCCGCCGGCGCTCATGCCGAGCTGGGCGGCGCACTTCTCCGGCGACCACCCGGCGAGGGGCAGGCGACGCAGGTCGCTCGCGGAGAGCTCGACGGTCGGGAAGGACCAGCGGTTGCGCTCGACGTTGCCGCGGACGTCCGACTGCCGGGTGACGAAGAGCTGCACCCCGGCGGCCGTATCGCGCACGAGCACGACCGCGGCCGCCGGGGTGGGCGTGTCGGGATGCGGAGGACGGTCTCCGGCGGCGAACAGCGTGAGCAGTCGCTCGAGCTCCGCCGAGACCGGGAACTCCCGCTCAGACCGTGGCATCCACCTGGCGGGTCCGGACGATGAGCTCGATCTCCACCGGGGTGTCCATCGGCAGGGCCGCGACGCCGACCGCGCTGCGCGCGTGGGCACCGCGCTGACCGAACACCTCGTGGAGGAACTCCGAGGCGCCGTTGATGACCTTGGGCTGGTCGGTGAAGTCCGGGGTCGAGTTGACGAAGCCGGTGACCTTGACGACCTGGTCGACGTTGTCGAGGTCGCCGATGACCGACTTGATCGCGGCGAGCGCATTGAGCGCGGCGATCCGGGCGGCGTCGTAGCCGGTGTCGATGTCGACCTCGGCGCCGATCTTGCCCTTGACGGCCAGGCGGCCGTCGACGATCGGCAGCTGTCCGGACGTGTAGACGTAGCCGTCGGACTGCAGGGCGGGCACGTAGGCGCCGGCGGGCGCGGCGACCTCGGGGAGGGTGTGGCCGAGTTCGGTGAGCTGGGTCTCGATGCGGGTCACGGGAGTCTCCTTCTCGTCGACGTCACTGCTTGGGGCGCTTGAGGTAGGCCACGAGGCCGTTGTTGTCCGGACCGGGGATGACCTGGACGAGCTCGTAGCCGTCCTCACCCCACTGGTCGAGGATCTGCTTGGTCGCGTGCACGATGAGCGGCACGGTGACGTATTCCCACTTCTGCATCGGTCGGGTCTGCCTTTCGGTCGGGTGTGCGCGACGGTCAGCCGCGCGGTGGTCCAGCGGCCGGTTCAGCCGCCGATGGCCGGGGCGAGATCGTTGTCCCCCTCGTCCTCCGGCGGTGCGGGCTCCGGCTCCGGTTCGGGCTCGGGCGCCGGCGCGGGTGCGTCGTTCCCGCCGCGGTCGGGTGCCGGACGGTTGTTGCTCGTGCCGCCTCCGCCGCCACCGCCGCCGGAGCGTCCGCGGGGACGGGTCTCGGTGCCGCTGCCGCCGCCGGATCCGCCGCCGCGCATGATCGAGGGATCGGGACGGGCGAAGGACGTGTTGCCCTCGGTGTGCTTGACGGCCTCGCGCATGTAGGCCTGCCAGGTCTTGCCGGAGAACGTCGCACCGTAGACGAAGCCGCGCACCTTGCCCTTGCGGTTCTTCCGCCAGTCCATGCTCTTGTCCGGGTGGCCGGTCCACACCGCGGTCGAGATCGACTTGGTGAACCCGGCGAGCCACGTGTGGCCGACCTCGAAGTTCGTCGTTCCGGTCTTCGCGCCGGCCGGCTTGCCGATCGACAGCGACGAGGTGGTGCCGCCGTTGAAGGTCTGGGTCAGTGCGTAGGCGACGCCCTCGGCGACCTTCTCGTCGAGCACTTCGCGGCAGTCCGCGTTCGGGATCTCGACGTCCTCGCCGTTGCGGTCGGTGATGCCGGTGATCGGCGTCGGACGGCAGTAGGTGCCGCCGGAGGCGAACACCGCGTAGGCGCTCGCGAGGTCGATCGGGGCGACCTCGACGCTGCCGAGCACGGAGGAGGGCAGGAGCGCGAGGGTGAGGCCGTCCTCGGTCGTGGCGTCGAGCGGCTCGCCGGTGCCGTACTTGAGCCCCATGTCCATGGCGGTCTTCATGGTCCCGCACATGTTGAGCTGGTTGGCCATCGCCGCGTAGCCGGTGTTGACCGAGCTCTTCGTCGCCTGGAGGGCGGTCATGCTCGAGTTGCCCTTGCCGTCGCCGGCGTTGTTCGGGTTCCAGGTCGAGCCGTTGTTGTCGCATCCGTCGTACTTCCACGACCCGGCTGCGTACTCGCGCTTGCTGCCGTTGACGGTGGTGTTGAGGCTCTTGCCCTCCTTGAGCCACTCGGTGAGCACGAAGGGCTTCCACGTCGATCCGACCTGGAAGCCGTTGGCCCCGTTGTGCTTGCGGTCGACGTTGTAGTTGATCTGGGTGTCCGAGCCCTTCTCGCCCTCGGTCACGGTGTAGTTGCGGTTCTGGGCCATCGCCATGACCTGGCCGGTGCCGGGCTCCACCGACACGATCGAGTGGCCGGCGCCGGAGGCGTCGCCGACCGGGATCCGCTTCTTGACCGCCTTGTCGGCCTCCTCCTGGATCTCCGGCTGGATGGTCGTCCGGATCTCCAGGCCGCCGCGCTGGAGGAAGTTCACGCGCTCCTCGTCGGTCTCGCCGAAGGCCGGGTCGGTCTCGATGACCCGCTGCACGTAGTCGCAGAAGTACGCCATGTTGCCGGCGGCCGCGCAGCCGTTCGGCGTGGTGTGGATGTCGAGGTCGAGACCGGAGTCGACCGCCTCGTCGTACTCCTCCTGGGTGATCTTCTCCTGGTCGAGCATGAGGCCGAGCACGACGTTGCGGCGCTCGATCGTCTGCTCCTCGAAGCGCTCGGGGTTGAATGCCGAGGGGTTCTTGACGATTCCGGCGAGCATCGCGGACTGCTGGATGTTCAGCTCGCTCGCGGACTTGCCCCAGTAGCGGTAGGCGGCTGCTTCGACGCCGTACACGTTCGGGGATCCGGAGTAGTTGTTGATGTTGAGGTAGCGGTTGAGGATCTCGTCCTTCGAGTACTTGTTCTCCACCGCGACGGCGAGCTTGGCCTCTCGGAGCTTGCGCGCGTAGCCCGCGGTGCCCTCGCTCTCCTTGGCCGCGTCGACGCCCTCGGCATTGCCGACGGCGTGGGCGTTCTCGGCGAGCACGTTCTTGACGTACTGCTGCGTGAGCGTCGATCCGCCCTGGGTCTCGTCGGAGAGGAGGTTGTGGACGACGGCGCGGGCGATGCCCTGGATGTCGACTCCGCTGTGCTCGTAGAAGCGGGCGTCCTCGACCGCCACCGTCGCGTCGCGCATCTCCTGCGAGATGTCCTCGAGCCCGACCTCGCGGCGGTTCTGCCAGTAGAAGGTCGCGATCTCCGAGCCGTCGGCGGCGAGCATGCGCGACTGCTCGGCGAGCGGACGCTCCTCGAGTTCGGCGGGCAAAGCGTTGAATACGTCGACCGCGGTCTCCGCGCCGGCAGAGGCGACGCCGACGGACGGGATCGCCAGACCGGCCCCGACCACTCCCGCGATCACGCTGACCGCGATGAATTGGAACCAGGCCCTGATCTTGTTCTGCTGGAGATCTGACGCAGGAGACACCATGCCCGCAATGATAGCGAAGCGGGCATGCGGAGTCTTTCAGCCCGCGCCCAGCAGTTTCGCGGGTTCCCGGGCCGGGACTCCCCCGGACTCAGGCGGTGCGGGGGACGAGTTCGAGGAGGGTCACCTCGGGCGGGCACGCGAACCGGGCCGGGGCGAACGGCGAGAAGCCGAGCCCGGCGGACACGTGGACGGGGACGCCGAGGTGGTCGAACACGCCGCGCGCCCGGGTCCGGTCGAGGTCGCAGTTGGTCACCGGCGCGCCCCAGAAGGGGATCCGGAGCTGCCCGCCGTGGGTGTGGCCGGCACAGACGAGGTCCGCCCCGGCCCGGGCGAAGGCGTCGAGGGTCCGCAGGTAGGGGGCGTGGGTGACGCCGATGCGCAGGTCGGCCTCGGGGTCGAACGCGGGGTGGTCGGCGGTGATCCCGTCGCGATCCATATGGGCGTCGCCGAGACCGGAGAGCGACAGCCGCACGCCGTTGACGGTGAGTGCGGCGTTCCGGTTGTCGAGCAGCGACCAGCCGCGGGACGACAGCGCCTCGACGAGCTCCCGGGTGGGCAGGGGCTGCGGAGGCCGCTCGTCCTCGATCTCCGAGGGGCCGAGCAGGTACCGCGCCGGGTTCTTGGCCTGCGGGGCGAAGAAGTCGTTCGAGCCGAGCACGAACACGCCGGGGACGTCGAGCAGCTCGCCGTAGGTGTCGACGACGGCGGGCACGATCGGGGCGGACAGGTTGTCCCCGGTGTTGACGACGAGGTCGGGCTCGAGCGCCGCGAGACCCCGCACCCACCGCATCTTGTGCCGCTGCCACGGCGCGAGGTGGAGATCGGACAGGTGGAGCACCCGCAGCGGCACCGACCCGGCCGGCAGCACGGCGAGCCGGTGGCGGCGGATCCGGAACAGGTGCGGTTCGACGCCCATCGCCCACACCGCACCGGCAGCACCCAGAGCGGCGGCGCCGGCGGCGGCGATGCCGAGGCCGGTGAGGGTGGAGCGGGCGGCCGATCCGGAGCGGGGGGTCAGGATGCCGACCCGCCCTTCTTCTGCGCGAGCAGCCCGGCGATCTGGACGGTGTTGAGCGCCGCGCCCTTGCGGAGGTTGTCATTCGACACGAAGAGCACGAGGCCGCGGCCGGCGGGCGCGGACTGGTCCGCCCGGATCCGCCCGACGTAGGAGGGATTGCGACCGGCGGCCTTGAGCGGCGTGGGCACCTCGTCGAGCTCGACGCCGGGAGCGGCGGCGAGCACCTCGCGCGCACGCTCGGGGGTGATCTCACGGGCGAACTCGGCGTGGATGCTCAGGCTGTGGCCGGTGAAGACCGGCACCCTCACGCAGGTCCCGGCGACGAGGAGATCCGGGATGTCGAGGATCTTCCGGCTCTCGTTGCGGAGCTTCTTCTCCTCGTCGGTCTCGTTCTCGCCGTCGTCGACCACGGAGCCGGCCATCGGCAGGACGTTGAAGGCGATCGGCTCGACGTAGATCTCGGGGTCGAGGTCGACGGCCGCGCCGTCGCGCACGAGATCGCGGGCTCGCGGCAGCGCCGCCTCGGCCTGGGAGCACAGTTCCTCGACCCCGGCGAGCCCGGAGCCGGAGACCGCCTGGTAGGTGCTCACGATGAGACGGGTGAGCCCGGCCTCCTCGTGGAGCGCCTTGAGCGGCGGCATCGCGGCCATCGTCGTGCAGTTGGGGTTGGCGATGATCCCCTTGGCCGCCGCGTCGACGGCGTCCGGGTTGACCTCGCTCACGACGAGCGGGACCTCGGGGTCCATGCGCCAGGCGGAGGAGTTGTCGACGACGGTGACCCCGGCGGCGGCGAACCTCTCGGCCTGGGCGCGCGAGGTCGCACCGCCGGCGGAGAACAGCGCGACGTCGAGCCCGCTCGGGTCCGCGGTGGAGGCGTCCTCGACGGTGATCCGGCGTCCGGCGAAGTCGAGCTCGGTGCCCGCCGACCGCGCCGAGGCGAAGAAGCGGACCTCCCCGATCTCGAATCCGGGATCCGCGGCGAGCAGGTCGCGCATGACGCCGCCGACCTGGCCGGTGGCGCCGACGACGCCGACATTCAGTGAGGTGCTCATCGTCCGGTCCCTCCGTACACGATCGCCTCGGAGTCCTCCGCGTCGAGCCCGTAGGCCGAGTGGGCCGCGCGGACCGCCTCGTCGAGCAGCTCGGCGCTCGTCACGACGCTGATCCGGATCTCCGAGGTGGAGATCATGTCGATGTTGATGTGCGCCTTCGAGAGCGCGTCGAACAGGGTCGCGGTGACTCCTGGGTGCGAGCGCATGCCCGCGCCGACGACCGAGAGCTTGCCGATCTGGTCGTCGTACTGGAGGTGGCCGAAGCCGATCGAGTCCTTCGCGGCCTCGAGCGCCTCCATGGCCTTCGCGCCGTCCGCCATCGGCAGGGTGAAGGAGATGTCGGTGCGGCCCGGGTCACGGGTCGAGATGTTCTGGACGATCATGTCGATGTCGATCTCCTGACCCGCGACGGTCCGGAAGATCTCCGCCGCCTTGCCCGGCACGTCGGGGACGCCGACGATCGTGAGCTTGGCCTCGGAGCGGTCGTGCGCGACTCCGGAGATGATTGCCTGTTCCATGGATTCTTCCGTTTCTGGGGTCGAGGTGCGGAATGCGGCAGGGATGGGGTCGTCGGTCACCCACGTGCCCTGGTGCTGGGAGAAGGAGGAGCGCACGTGCACCGGGACGCCGTAGCGACGGGCGTACTCGACGCAGCGGAGCATGAGGATCTTGGCGCCCGAGGCCGCCATCTCGAGCATCTCCTCGTAGTTGATCCGGTCGATCTTCCGGGCCGAGGGCACGATGCGCGGGTCGGCGGTGAAGACCCCGTCGACGTCGGAGTAGATCTCGCACACGTCGGCATCGAGCGCGGCGGCGAGCGCGACGGCCGTGGTGTCGGACCCGCCGCGGCCGAGCGTGGTGATGTTCTTCGTCGTCTGGCTCACGCCCTGGAAGCCGGCGACGATCGCGACATTGCCGTCGTCGAGCGCGGACCGGATGCGGCCGGGGGTGACGTCGATGATCCGCGCCTTGCCGAAGGACTCATCGGTGATGACGCCGGCCTGCGACCCGGTGAAGGACTGGGCCTGGGAGCCGAGGTTGGCGATCGCCATCGCGAGGACGGCCATCGAGATCCGCTCCCCGGCGGTGAGGAGCATGTCGAGCTCGCGCGCCGGCGGGATCGGCGAGACCTGCTGGGCCAGATCGATGAGGTCGTCCGTGCTGTCGCCCATCGCGGAGACCACGACGACGACGTCGTGACCGGCCTTGCGGTACTCGACGATGCGTCGGGCGACGCGCTTGACCGATTCGGCGTCGGCGACGGACGAACCACCGTATTTCTGGACGACTAGGCTCACGGCTGTCACTTTCGTAGGAGTGCGTTCGCGACCATTGTACGGTCGGCCCTGCCGCGGAGGACGGCCCCGCCCGCCATGCGGATCCGGTGCGGAGTCCCGCTCCGGGCCGCCTCCGGAGCGGCAGCCGGGGAGCACGCCCGAGGCGCCCGCTCCGGGGATCGGGAGCGGGCGCCTCGGGTGGTGGGGATCGGTGCGACTCGAGGGGCGGATCGCAGGGGGTCTCACTCGACGGAGAAGAGGTCTCCGGGCTGGCAGTCGAGCGCATCGCACAGGCTGACGAGCGTGGTGTAGCGGATCGCCTTCGCGCGGTTGTTCTTGAGCACGGACAGGTTGGCGACGGTGACGCCGACCCGCGACGCGAGCTCGGTGAGGGTGACCGACTTCTCCTCGAGGATGCGGTCGAGGTGGCAGCGGACGCTGCGGGTGCCGATCTCGATGGTCATCTCAGATCACCCCTTCGAGCTCGGTCTCCGCCCGGGCACCGCGGATGAGGAGGGCGCGGATGATCCCGATGCCGGAGACCACGGCCAGCCAGACCCAGATCATCGTCGTCGTGATGCTGTTGTCGACGGGCAGATCGTTGAGACCGAGGTCGCGGATGACGAGGTTGTCGCCGAGCATCTGGACGAAGCCGGAGACGATGCCGGTCGCGACGACCGTCCAGAACAGGCCGGTCATCGCACGCGCAGCTCGCGGATCGAGCGGGGTGCTCCGGGTCATGTGGGTGACGGCCCGGATGGAGTACCAGCAGGCGATCGCGAGACCGACGATGAACAGGACAGCGGAGGCCGCCTGGAAGACGATCGCCGCGGGGGAGAAGCGCTCGAGCGGAAGGGTGAGGTCGACGACGCCGGCGAGCGGCATCCGCTCATCGCCGATCACGGTGTCCACGGGCTCCTCGGCGGGGAGTTCGAGGGACACGGTGAGCGTGCGCTCCACGGCGAGCCGGATCAGATCGACGATGCGCTCGCCTGCGAGGAGGAGGACGACGACGAGAGGGTAGATCCACAGGCCGGACAGCGAACCGGGCTCGCGGCGGCGGGGCGACGGGGATGCGGAAGAGGGGGTGCTCATGATGACTCCTTCGATCGGGTCGGACACTTCGACATATCGTTTCTCGATGTATCGATAGTCAATATGTTTATCGAGAATCGATAGGGAGTCTGGGGTTCGGGATATTGATTTTCGATATGCCTCGAAAGCCCTGGTGAGAGCGGAGAACTGCGTCCGGGCGATGCCGGGGGATCCCGTCCGAGCGGCGAGGAGCGTCAGGGCACGCCGCCGCAGCGGGAGGAACCGGAGCCTCCGCCGAGAGAGAGCACGGCGCGTCCGCGGACCGGCCCGCGCGCCGAGTCCGGGAGAGGTCAGCCGACCGCGCGGCGCCCCTCGAACGCGCGGCCGAGGGTGACCTCGTCGGCGTACTCGAGATCGCCGCCCACGGGCAGCCCGGACGCCAGGCGGCTCACCGTGATGCCGACGCTCGAGAGCAGCCGCACGAGATAGGTCGCGGTGGCCTCGCCCTCGAGGTTGGGGTCGGTGGCGATGACGCACTCCGTCACCTCACCGGACTGCAGCCGAGGCAGGAGCTCCTTGATCCGGAGGTCGTCGGGGCCCACACCCGCCATCGGGTCGATCGATCCGCCGAGCACGTGGTAGAGACCCCGGAACTCGCGGGTGCGCTCGATCGCGACGACGTCCTTGGGCTCCTCGACGACGCAGATCAGGGTCTGGTCGCGGCGCGGATCCTTGCAGATCACGCATTCGGTGTCCTCGGAGACGTTGCCGCAGGTCTCGCAGAAGCGGACGCGCTTCTTGACCTCGCTCAGCGCGGTGCTCAGCGCCTCGACGTCCTCCGCCGGGCTCTGCAGGATGTGGAAGGCCAGGCGCTGGGCGGACTTCGGCCCGATGCCCGGCAGCTTGCCGAACTCCTCGACGAGGTCCTGCAGGGCGCCTTCGTACAGCATGCTCATCCGTCGATCTCCTCGATGACCACTCCGCCGAGGATGCGCTCGACCACGGGGACCCCGAACTCGGGTGCCTCGCTGATGTCGAGGTCACCCTCGGTGTCGTAGTCGACGTAGTTCTCCACCGGGTCCGGCTCCGGGGGCGCGGGCGGCGCCCCTCCCCCGTCCGCCGGGTGACCGACCGTGCCGTGGCGGGCCGCCAGGTGCGCGAAGCGGTGGTCAGCTCGCGCGTCCCGGGGTTCGGGATCGGCCGGCGGGGGTTCGCCGTTCCCGTTGCTCGTGAACGCGATGTCCGGATCCGCGTAGGCCCCGAGGAAGTCGAGGTCGTCGTCCGCACGGGGAGCGGGAGAAAGTTCCGCACCTCCGCCCGGGTCGTCACCGGTGCCGCCGTCGAGTCCGCCGTCGGCGCCGCCGACGGGTTCGCCGAACCCGTCCTCACCGTCGTCGGGAAACTCGTCGTCGTAGGGGTAGTCGGGGATGTCGGCGGGCGGCGGGACCGCGACGAACGGGGCATCGACCGCTCCCGTCCCCGCGCTCGTCGAGGACACCGGGTCCCGCTCGGCATCGGGAGCATCCGCCGCGTCCGAGGCGCCTTCCGCACGAGCCGCATCGCCATCCACCGGCCCGTCCTGGGAACGAGGCCCATCGTGGGGACGAGGCTCGCGACCCGCCCCCTGCGCGTCTTCCGGTCGAGGCGCAGGGTCGACCGCGGGTGCGTCGCCGCGCCCGGCGTCTCGGTCATCGGCGGGGCGGGGACCCGAACGCTCAGCTGTCGGGTCGCCCTCCGCATCGTCGTCAGCGGGCGCGTCGGTGCTCCAGGCACCCGACGGCGGCGGAGTCTGCCAGAACTTCTCGTGGTCGACCGGTTCGCGGTCCGCCGCTCGCGGGCCGACCACTGAATCGACCTCCTCGCGGCTGGGGCGGCGCGGTGCCGGACCGCGCGATCCTCCGCCGCCGGAGCCCGAGGGCCCTCGGTCGACTGCGGCACCGACCTCACCGACCTCGACGCGCGCCTCGATCCCGAGGACCTCCGCGACGGATTCGGCGAGCTTCGCGGCGTTCGCTCCCCGGGTGAATCCGGAGACGGACCCCTGGTTGTTGAAGCCGAGGGTGAGGACACCGCCGGCGTAGCCCTGCGGCACGGCGTTGGAGCTGACGATCGCCCGGGCGAGCTTGCTGCGCCGGCCGAGCGCCTCGAGGATGTCCGGCCATGAGCGCCGGATCGCATCGATCTCCGCACCCGCGGCAGACCCGGCTCCCGACGAGGGCCCCGCTCCGACCGCGGGCCCGGCGCCGGCAGCGGACCCGTCGCAGGCCACCGGCCCGGCCGCGGTCCCGTCCCGGTCGGGGGACGCAGGTCGATCGGACGGCACGCTTCTCCGGCCCGGAGAATGCTGTCGGCTGGGGCGGGGCTCCTCATCGCGGGAGCGATCGGATGCCGCCGATGCAGCGGAGGCGCGGTCCCCGCCGGACCCGGGCGCCGCACTGCGGTCGATATCGACCCGATCGTCCGGAGCTGGTCGGTCCGGGCGCCGGGTCCCGGAGTCGGGCGCCCCGGAGGACGGCGCGGCGGTCCCGGCTCCGGGATGCCCGGCGGTCGCGCCGGACGACGGGGAGTCCTCCTCCAGGAGCGACTCCGCCGCGGCAGCGGCGGCGGCGTAATCGCCGAGGGCCTCGTCGACCTGGCGGGCGGCGGGAGTCGAGGCAGGAGCTGCCGCGGCGCGGCGGTCCCGGGGACCTCGCGCCCCGCCCTCGGGCGATTCGGGAGTGCGGGAATTCGCAGCGGAGCCGCTGCCTCCGGGCACAGAACCGGCCCCGCCGTTCGGCTCACCGGCCGGTCCCGCGGCGCCGTCCCGGCCGGGGCCGGCGGAGTGCTCAGCGGGTTCGGCGGCCTGCGCGGCGGGAACGCCGCCGGGCACAGTGCCGGACGGGGTCATCCCGATGCGGCGCTCGAGGCGTTCGACGCGCGACAGCGCGGACCGCCGCGAGCTCTCCGCCCCGGGCAGCAGGATCCGGGCGCACATGAGCTCGAGCTGGAGACGCGGGGAGGTCGCACCCGACATCTCGGTCAGCCCGGTGTTGAGGAGGTCCGCGGCGCGCGACAGCTCTGCCTGCCCGGAGATCCGGGCCTGCTGGACGAGGCGCTCGAGCCTGTCCGCCGGGACCTCGGGGAGGAAGGCGGCCGCCTGGTCCTGGGCCGCGCCGATGACCACGAGGTCGCGGAACCGTTCGAGCAGGTCCTCGACGAAGCGGCGCGGGTCCTGTCCGGATTCGATGACGCGGTCGACCACGCGGAACACCCCGGCGCCGTCTCCGGCCGCGAAGGCGTCGACGATGTCGCCGAGCAGCGAATCCGGGGTGTAGCCGAGGAGGGCCACCGCAGTGGGATAGTCGATGCCCTCGGTCGTCGCACCCGCCATGAGCTGGTCGAGGACCGAGAGCGAGTCGCGCACCGAACCGCCGCCGGCGCGCACGACGAGCGGCAGCACGCCCTTGCCCACGGGGACGGACTCCCGATCGCAGAGCTCCGCGAGGTACCGGGTGAGGATCTCCGGGGGCACGAGCCGGAAGGGGTAGTGGTGGGTGCGGGACCGGATGGTGCCGATGACCTTCTCCGGCTCCGTCGTCGCGAACACGAACTTGACGTGCTCGGGCGGCTCCTCGACGAGCTTGAGCAGCGCGTTGAAGCCCTGCGTGGTGACCATGTGGGCCTCATCGAGGATGAAGACCTTGAAGCGGTCACGAGCCGGCGCGTACACCGCCCGCTCGCGCAGATCGCGGGCGTCGTCCACACCGTTGTGGCTGGCGGCGTCGATCTCGACGACGTCGAGCGAGCCGGGTCCGCCGTTCGCGAGGTCGCGGCAGCTGGGGCATTCGCCGCACGGGCGCGGAGTGGGCCCCTGCTCGCAGTTGAGGCAGCGCGCGAGGATGCGCGCCGAGGTCGTCTTGCCGCAGCCGCGGGGGCCCGAGAACAGGTAGGCGTGATTGATGCGGCCGTTGTCGATGGCGGCCTTGAGCGGCCCGGTGACGTGGTCCTGTCCGATGACGTCGTCGAAGGACTCCGGGCGGTAGCGGCGATAGAGAGCGGTGGACACGTCAACCACCCTACTGGGTGCCGCGGAC
Organism: Brevibacterium ihuae; assembly: GCF_900184225.1. Lineage (NCBI taxonomy): Bacteria > Bacillati > Actinomycetota > Actinomycetes > Micrococcales > Brevibacteriaceae > Brevibacterium > Brevibacterium ihuae. Next base: position 541,979 of record NZ_FXWZ01000003.1, read on the forward strand.
ACGGCCCACCGGATCGCGCGGCGGGATGGGTGTTGAGGCGGACCGGGCCGTCGGGCAGGATGGATGCATGACGACTCCCCCGCAGGACTCCCCCGAGAACTCCCCCGCCGACCCCGCCCGCACCCTGCGCATCGGCCATGCCGAGCGCGACGAGGGCATCGAGGCGCTCCGCGACGCGGCGGCCGAGGGCCGCCTCACCACCGAGCCCCCGCCGACCCCGCCCGCACCCTGCGCATCGGCCATGCCGAGCGCGACGAGGTCATCGAGGCGCTCCGCGACGCGGCGGCCGAGGGCCGCCTCACCACCGAGGAGCTCACCGAGCGCATCGAGCGCACCGCTGAGGCGAAGGTCTATGTCGACCTCGACGCCGTCGTCGCCGACCTCCCGGTGCCGCCGCCCTCGGACCGGGTCCGCGCTGCCGCCGGACGCACACGCGTCGGACTGCCGCAGGACAGCGACGAACCGGGGCACCACCCGTTCGACCCGCTCGTCCTCCGCGCGTCCTGGGACAACGCCCAGCGCCGGGGCCGCTGGGCTCCCCCGCCGTTCATCCGGCTCGAATCCGTGGGAGCGACCGCCGAGGTCAACTTCCTCGAGGCGACCACCGATCTGCCCGAGATCGACGTCGAGGTCTCCGGCGGCATGGGCAGCGCCGTCGTCGTCGTCCCCGAGGACTGGGGAGTCAACGTCGACCGCCTGGGCACCAGCTGGGGCACCGTGAGGTCGAAGGTCGCGGCAGTCCCCCAGCCGGGCCGTCCTCTCGTCCGCGTCCACGGGTCGGTGGGCATGGGGACATTCACCGCCCGCCACGCCGGGTATTTCGAGCGCAAGCGCCTGGAGGCGAACGGGCGTGGATGAGCCGCAGATCCTCGTCGTCCTCATCGTCATCGCGTTCTTCGCGGTGACGCTGTTCGGCGGCGGGTATCTCATCTATCGTGTGATGAATCGCCCGAGCTCCTACATCGGCGCGCACCTGCCCGGCGACGCCGCCGAGGATTCGACCACCCACTTCGTCGACGACGACACGAACGACGACACCCCGGGCGGCTCGCCGCAGGGGCCGGAGGAGCCGCACGAGGACCCGGACGGCCGCCCGCGGTTCTGAGGACCGGCGGATTCCGCAGGCCTCGGCCCCGTCGCTCGAGCCTCGGCGGGGTGCTGCTTGTTGCGCTCAGCCCTCGGGAGCGCTGCCCGCGTGGCTCAGCTCTCGCGAGGCGGACCCGGCTCGGTGACCTCGAGCCGTGCGTGCTCCTGCCGGCCGAACAGCCACAGGAGCAGCTCCACCGGGGTGCCGCGCAGCGTCGTCGAGGGGTGGACGGTGCGCCCGGCGGACACGGTGCCGAATCCGGGCGCCTCGAGCACGAGGTGCCGACCGGCCTTGAGGCTCACCGGCAGCACCATCGACCTCACCATCGCGAAGACCCGGGCGTTGAGATCCCACGCCAGGTCGCGCGGCTCCCAGTCCGGCTGCGCTCGACGCACGTCCTCGTGATGGACGAGGAACTCCGCAGTGTTCGCGAGGCGGTCGAGCGGACCCCAGCTCATCGGGTTCCAGCGCGGTCCGCCCTCGGCGACGAGTCCGACGAGCTCGCCCCACGGCAGCTCCGCGAGCTCCGCCTCCGCCTGCGTCGCGCGATCCTGCAGGCCCTGCGACCGGGACGCGAGGCCCGGCATCGCGTTGCCGATGAGCGCACCGGGCCGCCGGTCGCGGATGACGAGGTGGACGGCCAGGTCGCGGGCGTCCCACCCCTCGCACAGGGTAGGGGCATCGGGGCCGAGGGTGCGGAGGAGAGCGGCGAGGGACCGGCGTTCGGAGCGCGCGAAGTTCGTCATGCGTCCAGTCTGCCCTGCCGCCCCGTGCGGTGTCGATGCGCGGGGCACGCGGTCAGATCGCCCGGCCGAGCGCGTCCTCCCAGGTCCGGAGGAAGTCCGCGACACGGCTCACCGAGCGCTGCACCGGCAGCTCGTCGGCCCGGGTGGGTCCGTCGGTGACGATGACCACCGGCAGCTCCTCCCGGACCGCGGCGCGGACGAACCGGAGCCCGGAGTGCACCGCGAGCGAGGATCCGAGGACCACGAGCCCGGAGGCCGAGCCGAGGAGCGCGAACGCCGCATCGACGCGCGGGCGCGGCACCGACTCGCCGAAGTACACGACGTCGGGTTTGAGCACGCCGCCGCACCGCGGACAGTCGAGCACCCGGAAGTGTGCGGTCTCCTCGAGCTCGACGTCGCCGTCGGGAGCGGTCTCGAGCGTCTCCGGCGCTGCCCCCAGGGTGTCGAGGAACCCGGGGTTGAGCGCATCGAGCTCCTCCTGCACGCGGTCGCGGTCGATGACCGTCCCGCAGTCGAGGCAGATCACCCGGTCGAGGCGCCCGTGGAGGTCGATCACCGGCTCCGACCCGGCCGCCTGGTGGAGGCCGTCGACGTTCTGCGTGATGATGCCCAGCGGTGCGATCCGGGCGAGCGCCCGGTGCCCGGCGTTGGGGTGGACCGCGGTCATCCGCTTCCAGCCGATCCACCCGCGCGCCCAGTACCGCGCGCGCTGCGCGGGATGGGAGAGGAAGGTCTGCACGGTCATCGGGGCGCGCGCCGGGGAACCGGGCCCGCGGTAGTCGGGGATGCCGGAGTCGGTGCTGATCCCGGCACCGGTGAGCACCGCCCAGCGTGCGGGGCGGATCGGGGTCATGGCGGCGACGATCTGCTCGTCGGTGTGCTCCGGCTCCGGTCGCACCCGTCCACGCAGCGGGTCCCGGACGACTCCCATGCACCCTCCTCGCACATCGTGGTGCGGCGCTCGACGCCGCCGGATCCCGCCCTCGCGGACCCCGGACCAGCCTACGGCCTCTGCGGTTGCCCGCACGCGTTCCAGGACCGCAACACCGACCCCGCTCGCGTGTCCGCACCGCACGGTAGTCTTGGTTCGGTCAGCCGCCCCCGAACCCGACCGGAGCCGTCATGGGAGACTTCCTCTCCACCCTTGTCACCGCCGTCATCGCCATCGGGATCGTGCTGGTGATCATCCTCGTCGTCAAGCGGATGCGCGCCTCCGATCGCCCGGTGCACGTCGATGCCGGCCCGCGCGCCCACGACCCGTTCGCGCCCGGGCAGGACACCGGCGGGGACCCGCTGAAGATCCACGCCGGCGACATCCTCGAGTTCGGCTCGGAGAAGCACTTCGTGCGCGGCACCCTGCGGATCGCGGAGGGCGGCTACACCTGGGCGGAGCACTTCTTCCAGGCCGACGGCAGCGCCCAGCGGCAGTGGCTCACCGTGGAGGAGGACCCCGACCTCCAGCTCTCGATCTGGAAGGACCGCCCGGACCTCGACATCGAGCCGCGCTCCGAGCAGATCGACCTCGAGGGCACCTCGTACACGCTCGTCGAGCACGGCACCGCGACCTACCGCTCCGAGGGCACCACCGGGCTGCGGCCGCAGGGCGCGCTCGACTACGTCGACTACGAGGCCGGTGACGGCCGTCATCTGTCCTTCGAGCGCTTCGACCACGGCCGCTGGGAGGTCAGCACCGGGCAGCCGGTGGCCCCCGGCTCCTTCACGATCTATCCGGGCAGCTGAGATGCACACCGTCGAAGTCCCGTTCGCCGACACCGCGGCGGCCGACCTCACCTTCTCCCTCACGCAGGGCCGGCTCCCGTCCGTCCACAGCACCGTCGCCCACCTCACCGCGGGCTCCGGGCGGGCGCTGCGGGTGGAGCTCGCCGTACTCGGCTGCTCCCACCAGGTGATCGTCAGCGGCGGCGGCACCGCTTTCATCGAGACGCTCGCCTGTCTGCCGAGCTCCGCCCCGGCGCTGCCGGACAGCCGGCTCACCGCCGGGATCGCCGGTGCCGGGGTCCACGACTTCCGCTCCCGCGTCGAGCACGTGGCGGCGGACCGGTTCCTCACCGCGGTCGACGACATCGTCCGGGCCGCACGCGGCGCCGAGCACCACGCCGTCGTGTCCTTCCCCGGGCATCCCGGCGCCGTCACCGCGCTCGCCCTGGGCACCTTTGCAACGGCCGGTGACCCGGCAGAGACCGACGCCGAGGCGGGTGCCGCCGCCGAGGCGGGCACCGGCGGCGCACACCCGACCGGCGATGCCCTGTCGTGGCGGACCTGGCACTGCTACCCGCAGCACGGCGAGATCGTGCACACCCGCACCACCCTCACCGGACTCGCCCACGCCTTCCGTCCGTCCGCCGGCGCCCACCCGTGCCCGGCTCGACCGAGCGAGGTCTCGATATGACCTTCCCGCCCCCGAATCCGCAGCCCGGTCCCGGCGACCGCATCCCGCTGCCCGGTTCCGGCGCCCGGCCCGGCCCCGGACAGCCCGGCCCCGGACAGCCCGGTCGCGGCCCATCGGGCCCGGGTCGCCCCAAGGTGACGATGAGCGGCCGGAGCTTCGACTTCGACGCGGAGAACGGCCGCGGCGGCTCCGGCGGCGGCCACCGGCCGTGGACGCCGGGCGAGAACGAGTCGGCCAAGCGCGGCGGCAAGGGCTGCGGCTGCATCATCGGCCTGCTCGTCGTCCTCTTCCTCCTGCTCTCGCTCATCGGCTCGTGCTCGAGCTCGGCGACCTCCGGCTCGGCGCAGTGCGGCGACTACGACCTCGTCAACGGCGAGTACGTCAGCGCCCCGAACCGCGGCGACTACGACAAGCAGGGCGAGAACTACACCTACGTCGGGTGCGACTCCTCCTCCCGCTCCGGCGGCGGGGGCTTCTGGTTCTTCCCGTTCATCTTCGGCGGCGGCTCCTCCGGCTCCGACTCGAACTACGGCGGCGGCTCCGGCTACCGCGGCGGCGGCTCGGGCACCGGCAAGTGACCGGCGCCCCCGCACCCGCCGTGACCGGCACCCCCGCTCCCGACCACCTCAGCTGACATCCACCGTCCGAAAGGCCCATCATGATCGTTCCCCTGCTCATCGAATCCGGAGTCGTCCTCGCCTACGCGGTCGCGGGCCTGCTCCTCATGCTCGTCGGCTACGGCGTCGTCGACCTCATCACCCCGGGCAAGCTCCATGAGCTCCTGTGGACGGAGAAGTCGCGGAACGCCTCGATCCTCGTCGCGTCGAACCTGCTCGGCGTGGCGATCATCGTCGCCGTCGCGATCCGCGCGAGCGCCGGCGACCTCGTGTGGGGCCTGATCTCGACGATCGTCTACGGCGTCATCGGCATCATCATCATGGCCGCGAGCTTCCTCATCGTCGACGCCCTCACCCCCGGACGCCTGGGCGAGATCGTCCACTCCGAGACGATCCACCCGGCTGTCTGGGTCAACGCCTCCGCCCACTTCGGCATCGCCCTCATCATGGCCTCCGCCCTCCTGTGATCGGCTGACCCGCGTCCTCCGTGAGCACCGCCGCCGCTGATCAGGAGTCCCTGCGCCTGCCGGTGCGCCCCGGACCGGCGCGGTTCCTCGTCCTCTTCGCCGTCTTCCTGTGCGCCTCGTGCGGCATGGTCTACGAGCTCGCGCTCGTCGCGCTCGGCTCGTTCCTGCTCGGCGACACCATCGTGCAGGCCTCGATCGTGCTGTCGGTCATGGTCTTCGCGATGGGCGTCGGCTCGATCCTCACCAAGCGGCTGACCCACCTCGCCGCGGTGTCGTTCGCGCTCATCGAGGCCGCGCTCGGGATCATCGGCGGCCTGTCGGTCCTCGCCCTCTACCTCGCGTTCGCCTACCTCGACCTCTACACCGCGGCGATGATCGTCATCGCCTTCGTCATCGGCGTCCTCATCGGGGCGGAGATCCCGCTCCTCATGGAGCTCATCCAGCGCATCCGCGCCCAGCGCGCCTCGGCGGCGGTCGCGGACCTCTTCGCGGTGGACTACGTGGGCGGGCTGATCGGCGGCCTCGCCTTCCCGTTCCTGCTGCTGCCGCTCCTCGGCCTGCCCCGCGGCGTGCTCGCCGTCGGGATCGTCAACGCCGTCACCGGCATCCTCATCGTCGTGTGGCTCTTCCGGCACGAGCTCTCCCGGCGGGCGCGGGCCGGGTTGACGCTGCTCCTCGTCCTCATCGTCGGCGTGCTCACCGCCGCCTGGGTGTACACCGATGCGATCGAGGTGACCTCGCGGCAGAAGATCTACCGGGACCCGATCGTCACCGCCGAGCGCAGCGCCTACCAGGACATCGTCGTCACCCGGCACCCGCGCACCGGCGACACCCGCCTGTTCCTCAACGGGGACCTGCAGTTCGCCTCGAACGACGAGCACCGCTACCACGAGTCGCTCGTGCACCCGGTGCTCGACGGTCCGCGCACCCGGGTGCTCGTGCTCGGCGGCGGCGACGGCATGGCGCTCCGGGAGGTGCTCAGGTACTCCGACGTCGAGGAGGTCACGCTCGTCGACCTCGACCCCGCGGTCGTCGAGCTCGCCCGCTCGGACGACACCTTCACCCGGTTCAACGACGGCGCGTTCGACGACCGTCGGGTCGAGCACATCGCCGCAGATGCGTTCACGTGGCTGCGGGAGGAGAACACCCGCACCTACGACGTCGTCATCGCCGACCTCCCCGACCCCGACGACGTGTCGACCTCGAAGCTCTACACCATCGAGTTCTACGGGCTCGTCGAGCGCGCGATGAACCCCGGGGCGCGGCTCGTCGTGCAGGCCGGGTCCCCGTTCTTCGCTCCCGAGGCGTACTGGGGGATCGGGGAGAGCATCGCGCAGGCCGGCTTCGCCACCACCCCCTACCACGTCGACGTCCCGAGCTTCGGCGACTGGGGGTACTTCCTCGCCGCGACCGGCGAGGCGCCCGAGGTCGCGGTCCCCGCGGACGCGCCCGACGACCTCCGGTTCCTCACCCCGGATGTCGCCCGGGCCGCGCTCGTCTTCCCGCCCGACCGCGACCGGAGCTCCGTGGGCACGGTCGAACCCTCATCGCTCCTCCATCCGCGGGTCATCGACCAGCAGCGCGGGGCCTGGGTCGGGTACTGAGACCGAGCCGGGCGGGTCCCTCCCGGGGAACCGCATCCCGAGCGCGGGCGCTCCGCAGAGGAGTGTGATACTCGCTCCATGCGCGCTTCCACCCGCAGCCTCGGGGTCCTCGCCGGCATCGTCATCGCACTCCTCCTCGGCACCGCCGTGTGGGCTGCCTACCCGGTCGGCGGAGCCATCGGCACCCACTACCGCAGCCTCGGCGGCGAGAGCGGGCGGCTCGGCGAACCCACGGGCCCGGAGCGCTGCGGGCTCCGCGACGCCGGGTGCGTCCAGAGCTTCGAGGACGGCTCCATCCACTGGACGCGGGCGACCGGCGCCCATGCCACCTGGGGCGCCATCCGCACCGCCTGGCGCACCACCGGCTGGGAGAACGGGAAGCTCGGCTACCCCACCACCGACGAGCGCTGCGGACTCACCGACCGCGGCTGCTACCAGACCTTCCAGGGCGGCTCCATCCACTGGTCCCCCGCCACCGGCGCCCACCCCACCTGGTGCGCCATCCGCACCGCCTGGCGCACCACCGGCTGGGAGAACGGGAAGCTCGGCTACCCCGTGAGCGGGGAGTACCCGTCGGGCAGCGGCGTCGCCCAGGATTTCCAGGGCGGCCGGATCCGCTGGACCGCCGGCGGCGGAGCCGTGGTCGAGATCGACGGGCCTCCGGCTGATTTCACCCTGACCGGCTCCGGCTGGGGGCACGGGGTGGGCATGAGCCAGTACGGGGCCCGCGGCATGGCAGCCGCCGGGAACACGTCGACGCAGATCCTCGAGCACTACTACCGGCCCGCACGGGTCGAGTCGCGCACGGGGTCCGCGAACGCGGACATCCGCGTCCAGCTGCTCCACGGCCGGCAATCGGTGCGGATCGCACCCCAGAACGGGATGCTCCGCGTCCGCGTGGGCAGCACGGTCGACGACAACTGGCATCCGATCACCCTCACGCGGACCGCAGACGGGCGGGTCCGCGCGGACGTCGGCACTGCGAGCTACACCGGCACCCGGATCGACGTCGAATGGCAGAACACCCGCGCCTGGCCCTCGGGAACGAACCCCACCTCGGTCGCGATCGACGGTGCCCGGGCGGGCGGGACCGGCCAGTACCGGCACGGCCGCATCGAGGTGACCTCGCTCGGCTCCTCGCTCAATGTCGTCAACGTGCTCCGGGTCAACACCGAGTACCTTCCTGGGGTCGCGGAGATGCCGACCGGGTGGGCGCGACCCGCGCTCGAGGCCCAGGCGATCGCCGCGCCGACCTATGCCTTCCGGAACCTGGGGACGCTGTCGAGCGCGTGCGGATGCCACGTCTACGACGAGGTGCGGTCCCAGGTGTTCGCCGGCTGGGCTCACGAGAACGGCCCCGGCGGTGCGAACTGGGTGCGGGCCGTCGACGGCACCCAATCCCGCAGCGGCGACACGGTGTCGAGCGCCCGCGTCATCACCCACGACGGCCGTTTCATCGACGCGCTGTACTCCTCGTCCTCGGGCGGGACGACGAACCGCGCGGCCGACGTGTGGGGGAACGACGTGCCCTACCTCCAGGAGCGCGACGACTCCGCGGCGCACACCTCGGCCGCCGGCAATCCGTACTCCTCGTGGTCGGCGACGATCACCCAGGACGCGATGCGCCGGGCCTTCGGCCTGCCGGATGTCGTCGACATCTCCCTCACCCGCACCGGCTCCGGCATGGTCGACACCGTCACCGCGACCTCCGCCGACGGCCGCACCGCCGCGCTCTCCGGTGTCGAGGCGCGCACGGTGCTCGGGCTCCGGTCGGCCACCTTCGAGATCGCGGACTGAGCCGCATCCGGGCAGCGGGATGCGGTGCCGGCCCGCCCCCTGCCGGGCCGCCCTCGACCCTCGACGCCGTCGGAGTACGTGCCTAGAGTGGTCCCATGAGCACCGTCCTCCTCGTCCATCATTCGCCCACGCCCGCGACCGAGGCGCTCGCCGAGGCGGCCCGCGCGGGGCTGTCCATGCCGGAGCTCGAAGGGGTCGAGTTCGTCGAGAAGCAGGCGCTCGAGGCGACCTCCGAGGACCTGCTCGCCGCGGATGCCATCGTGCTCGGCACCACGGCGAACTTCGGGTACATCTCCGGCGCGCTCAAGCACTTCTTCGACTCGACGTACACGGCGACCCGGGAGCAGACCGCCGGGCGCCCGTTCTCCTATTGGATCCACGGGGGCTACGACACCACCGGCGCGGAGCGCGCGATGGAGTCGATCACCACCGGCTACGGCTGGGAGAAGGTCTGCACTCCCGTGGTGTTCACCGGCGAGGTGACCGAGGAGCACACCGCCGCGCTCACCGAGATGGCCGCCACCGTCGCGGCGACCACCCTGGCCTGAGCAGCGCTCCATCGGCGCATTCCTCGCCGGCGCATCTCTCGTCGGCGCATTCCTCGGCGGTTCGGTCCGTGCCGACTCACCCGAGCCGGTAGTTCACCCGGTGGGCGGCTGCCGCGCCCGATTCGAGCGCCCCGTTGAGCGAGCTCGTCCGGAACCGGTCCCCGGCGACCGCGATCGGTCCGTCGAGCGCGGGCTCCCGGCGATCGAGGACCCCGACGCCGGACAGCGGCAGGGCATGCGGGATCCGGTCGACGGCGACGACCTGCCAGTCGCGCACGGAGCTTCCGCAGAGGTCGGCAGCGGCTTCCCGCACCTCGGACTCGCCGAGCTCCGCCGATTCCGATTCGCCTCCCGGGCCCGTCTCCCCGAGAGCGGTGTTCACCGCGATGAGGTGCCCGCCGGCGAGCGCATAGCGCGGCGCCGGTGCGGTGACCTCGGCGATCGTGGTCACCGGGCCGCGCGGGCTCCGTCCGTCGATGCTCAGCAGCCGCTGACGCTGCGGCGGCTCCGAAGCGGAGAACCACCACGTCGTCATCCCGCGGGTCCGCACCGGCGGCACCTCCGGCAGGAGCGGCTGCGCCAGACCTGTCGCGACGACGACCGCTGCCGCGCTGCGGACTCCCCCGTCGCAGTCGACGCGCACTCCCGACCCGGCCCGATGGACGGCACGGACACGGACCCCGGTCTCGATGCGGGCTCCCGCGGTGCGCGCGGAGGCGGCGAGCGCCTCGGCGAGCACCTGCATCCCGCCGGCGGGCAGTGACGGGGTGTGCGAAGCGAGGAGCCGGAGCTGCCAGAGCAGGTACTGAGCGCTCGCGGTCGATGCGTCCTGCGCGACGAGGCCCGAGGTGAAGGGCTCGATGACGGAGTGCCGGAGCGGTCCGGTGATGCGGTGGTCGTCGAGCCAGTCGGCGAAGGGCACATCGATCGCTGGGGCACGGCCGAGCAGGGCGGTGAGGCGCGGGATCTCGCGCGGGGAGAGGAGCCCGGAGCGGAGAGTGCGGAAGGCGAGCTGCGGTTCCCGGGACGGGTCGGCGATCACGGGCCTGCCGCGCGCGGTCCGCACGGACACTCCCGCAGGGAAGGGCTCGAGGTCGAGGGACCCGAGGTCGAGCGCCTCCTGCAGGGCCGGATAGCCGGGATTGACGAGCTGGAAGCCGCGATCGGGACGGTAGGCGCCGACGACCCGGCCGCCGACGCGCCCGCCCACGTGGTCCGCGGCCTCGAGCACGGTGACCGTGTGGCCGGCCTCGGCGACGAGCGTCGCGGCCCGCAGTCCGGCCGGCCCCGCGCCGACGACGATGACCTCGCTCATGACGGCCCTCCTCCGTGCGTCGGCGCGCCCCGTGCGGCACGCGCCTCGGTGATCCAGCGTAGTCCGTTCGCCGGGCTGCGGCCGGGATCGCGCGGGACGCCGGTTTCCGAGCCGTCTTCCGGCGAGCCGTGGACTCCCACGTCCCTGCGGGCAGGGAGCTCCGCTCACCCCGCTCCTGGCGATGAATGCGCTGCGGGCCGGAGGAACCCGGAGGTTCCTCCGGCCCGCAGCGGAGGGGGATGGCGGCGGCGCCGCGATCCCGGTATCAGTAGGAGGAGTACGAGGCCGAACCGGCGGCGATGACCCCGAGGATGATGGCGAGGATGATGCCGAGGAGACCGAGGATGAGGAAGATGATGCCGAGGATGAAGCCCCACTTGCCGAGCGTGTTGTCAGGGAGGCCGGCCTCACGCGACTTCGTGCGCGCCATCTTGCCGAGGATGATGCCGACGATCGGACCGATCACGGCGAAGCCGATGAAGGTCGACAGCGAGGCGATGAGGGAGATGATGCCCAGGGTCTGGCCCGGATCCTGCTGACCCGCGCCCGGCGCTCCGGCCGGCTGCGAGTACTGATCGGAGTACGACGCGTTCTGGTTGGAGTAGGACGAGTTGCCGGCCTGCTGGGGGTTGTACTGATCGCTCACGAACGACCTCCTGGTGTGCTGGGGTCCGACCGGGGCCGGAGTGGGTACAGGGAAATGCCAGGTTCATAGTTCAGCGGGTCCGCCGCAGGGATGAATCGCGACACTGTTCCAATTCCGCCACAACGCTGGGAGAAGCAGTGCTTTCGGTGCCCGGACCGGGTCGGATCCGACCCGGTCCGGGCGGACTGACCGCAGCAGCCCGACCCGATTCCCGGCGCTGAATGCGGGAAGCCCCCGGGTGGTCCCGGGGGCTTCCGACTGCGGAGGATAGGGGATTTGAACCCCTGAGGGCGTTAACCCAACACGCGTTCCAGGCGTGCGCCATAGGCCGCTAGGCGAATCCTCCGCAGAGAACGTTACCCGAACGGCGAGTGAATGCGCCAATCCCTCCGCGCCCCGACCGGCACGGCCGTGGGCAGCGGAATACACCTCCCCCCTCGCTCCGTTCCCTCCGAGTACACGTCTTCCGAACGAAGGAGCAGCACCATGGCACTGTCCGACAAGAAGGTCGCATTCCTGCTCACCCGCGGCGTCGAGCAGATCGAGCTCACCGACCCGCGCTCCGCCCTCGACGAGGCCGGAGCCACCACCGTGATCGTCTCCCCGTCCGAGGGCACCCTGCAGGCGATGGAGGGCGACTGGGATCACGCTGACACCTTCGACATCGACGTCCCGGTGAGCGAGGCCTCGGCGGACGACTACGACATGCTCGTCCTCCCAGGAGGCACGCTCAACGCGGATGCACTGCGGACCGACGCCGACGCGGTCGCCCTCGTCAAGGCGTTCTTCGCGGCGGACAAGCCGGTGGCGGCGATCTGCCATGCCCCGTGGATCCTCGCAGAGGCCGACGTCGCCCGCGGCAGGAAGCTCACCTCGTACACCTCCACCCGTACCGACCTCGTCAACGCCGGCGCCGAATGGGAGGACTCCGAGGTGGTCGTCGACGGCAACCTCATCACCTCGCGCAATCCGGGCGACCTCGAGGCGTTCAACCGCGCCATCGCTGACGCCCTGAGCTGAGTCCGAGCGGCCGCTCGCACCGCTCTGCGGCGGGAACGGCGCCGACGCCGCATGCAGACCCCGGGAGATTTCATCGTCTCCCGGGGTCTGCACTACACTGGGATGCGGCTCTCCGTGTGGCGTCATCCTGCGAATCCCCCAGGACCGAAAGGTAGCAAGGGTAAGAAGGCTCTGGCGGGTGCACGGGGAGTCCTTGACATTCAGCCTCCGACCCGCCCGCCCGGCACCGGTCACCCCTGACCGTTTCAATAGACCCGAACGTACGCTAGGGTTCAGTTCATGGAAGCATCGTCGCTTTCACCCCGGGTCTGGCCGCTGTATCTCGCGACGTTCCTATCGACGTACGTGTTCGCCGTCGCGAACATCTCCGTACCCGGGATGCAGGCCGCACTCGACCTCCCCGGATCACGGACGACCCTGGTCATCGGGGCCTATTCGGTGTCCTTCGCCGCCGGCCTCATCATCTGCGGACGCCTCGGGGACACCTTCGGGCGTCGGCGGCTGTTCCGCATCGGGATCGCGGCGATCTTCGTCTGCGCGATCCTCACCGCGCTCGCCCCCACCGTCGAGCTCCTCGTGCTCGGTCGCCTCCTCCAGGGGTGCGCGGCTGCCCTCACCACCCCGCAGATCCTCTCGACCATCCAGGCGACTCTCGAGGGGCGGGCGCGGTCGCGTGCGATCAGCGGCTACAGCATCTTCGCCGGGGTCGGCACCGTGGGCGGCAACATCTTCGGCGGGACGATCAACAGTCTGTTCCCCGAGGAGTACGGGTGGCGCGCGGCGTTCATGAGCATTGCCGTCATCGCGGCGATCGCCTGGGCCGGCACGGGATACCTGCGCGAATCCCGCTCCCCCGACCCCGAGGGCTTCGACTTCCCCGGCTCCGCCCTCGTCGCCTTCGCCCTCCTCTGCCTCATCACCGGTCTGACGAACGCCGCCGCTGTCGATCCGCTCGACCCCTTCTCCTCCCCGGGGATGATCGCGCTCACGGTGGGGCTCCTCATCGCCTCGGCGGTGGGGTTCCTCGTCCTCGGACGGCACCTCCAGAACCGCGAGCTGTCCCAGCGGCCCTCGGTGCTGCCGCTCCACGTCATCATCGAGCCCGGGGTCAAGATCGGGATGGTCCTCGCGGCCCTGTTCTTCCTCATGATGTCGTCGTTCATGTACAACTTCGCGATCCTCACTCAGCAGGGCATGGGCTGGTCGCCCCTCCACTCCGGCCTCGCGCTCCTCATCCTCGCCGTCGCCTTCGTCGGATCGTCGACCGTGGCGACCCGGCTGCTCGACTCCATCGGGCCGAAGATTCTCCTCATCGGCGCCGGGTTCCAGGCCCTCGGCCTCGGCCTGCTCGCAGTCGTCTCCTTCCTCGGCGCCGAGCCGTTCCTCCTCTGGCTGCAGCTCGTCGGCATCCTCATCGGCGGCGGACAGGGTCTGATGTTCGGCCCGCTCATCGCGGTCGTGATGAACCACGTGCCCGACCGCGTCGCGGGCCTCACCGGCGGCCTCATCGCCACGGCCCAGCAGGCGGGCATGGGGATCGGCGTGGCCACGCTGTCGAGCCTGTTCACCGTGCTCCTCGCGGTGTTCCCCGCGCGCACCGCCTTCGGGTGGGTGCTCGTCGTGGCCGTAGCGCTCTCGCTGACGTTCGGGCTCATCGCGACCCGGCTGGTCCGACCCCGCCCGCAGGCGGGATGAGCGGGCCGCCCGCAGGCGGGATGAGCGGAGCCACGGAGCCGCTGTCACAATCGTGCAACATCCGTGTCAGACGAACCTGCAGGTCAGCGGCGTATCCGAGGAAGCGCCCGGCCGCACCCGGTGATCATCGTCGGCAGATCGTGACAGTGCGCGCACTATCCTGAGAAGACGTCATCGAGCGCCGTGCGATCCGCCGCCGCGTCCCGCCGCTCGACACCCGCTCCGCCCGCCTCGTTCCCAGGAGATCCCCGTCGTGGTCCGTCGTCCGCTCGCACCCCTGTGCGCCCTCACCGCCGTCCTCCTCCTCAGCTCCTGCGCCGCCGGCACCGACGGCGCCTCGGGTCCGAACACCCGGCCGGCCGCTCCCACGGAGTCGACCACGGCTGCGGCCGCCGCACCCGTGGTCGAGATCGTCGATCCCGCCGAGGTGCCCGCGGACGAGGACGGAACCGACACGGACGGGACGGACACCGCCGCACCCACGGAGGCCGCGACCGGCACCTCGGGCCCGGACGCCTCGGGCCCGACCGCCTCGGATGCCCCGAGCACGTCACCCGACGCCGCCGACATCGTTTTCGCCCCCGGCGACACCTTCGCCCTCACCGTGTCCGGCGGGACGTTCACCGAGGTCGAGCTCCTCGACGCCGACCATGACGCGGTCCCGGCCGACACCGGTTCCGTGAGCGAGGACGGCACGACCTGGCAGGCGCGCGCCGGGCTCGCCGGCGGCGCCTCCTACACCTGGAAGGCCACCACCACGGCTCCCGACGGCTCGGAGCACACAGCATCCGGCACCTTCGACACGAGTGCTCCCGCCGGCAGCCCGCAGCGGGCGCGCTCGGTCATCGCCGACGACGACACCGTGGGGGTCGGCGCACCGATCATCATCAACTTCGGCGGCACCGTCGACGAGGACTTCCGGGACGAGGTCGAGCAGCGGCTCAGCGTCGAGGTCGCCGACGAGGACGGCGCGCCGCGCGAGGTCGAGGGCGGCTGGGCCTGGCTGCCGAACATCGACGGCCATTCCCGCATTCACTACCGTCCGGCCGAGTTCTGGCCCGCGCACTCATCCGTCGCCGTCGATCTCCCCCTCGAGGACGTGCCGTTCTCCGATTCGACACACGGCGGCAAGGACATGACCCTCGACTTCGAGATCGGCCGCGAGCAGATCACCGTCGCCGACGCGGAGACCCACCGGATGACCGTCACCCGCGACGGCGAGGAGGTCATGGACTTCCCGGCATCGCTCGGCGCCCCGCGCTCGCCGTCGTACAACGGCATGCACATCGTCATGTCGAAGGCGGAGACCTACACGATGACCTCGGAGCAGTGGGGCTATGCCACGCCGGTGACGCACGCCGTGCGGATCCACAACAACGGCGAGTTCATCCACGCGGCGCCCTGGTCCGCGGGGTCCCAGGGGTCGGCGAACGTGTCGCACGGCTGCATCAATCTCACCACCGAGCGCGCGAGCGAGTACTACGACTCGGCGATCTACGGCGATCCCGTCGAGATCACCGGGTCATCGGTCGATCTCACCGTCGATTCCGGCGAGGTCGCGGACTGGGTCTACTCGTGGGAGGAATGGCAGGAGCTCAGCGCGTTCGCGGACGCAGACTGAGTGCGTTCGCCGACTGAGCACTGGCACCGGACCTCTCGGTCCATGGGCGCGGGCACCGGAAATCTCAGTCCACCGACCCGATCACTCCATGAGCGCGGACCGGATGAGGAACCGCTTGCCGGTGGGCGACTCGACGCTGAAGCCGGCACCGCGACCGGGGACGACGTCGATGGTGAGCTTCGTGTGCTTCCAGTACTCGAACTGCTCGGCGGACATCCAGAACTCGAGCGGGCTCGTCCGCCCGTCCTCGAGCGGCACCTCGAAGGTGCCGAGCAGGACGTCGGCGTCCGAGGTGAGGAACTCACCGGTGGGGAAGCACATCGGCGTCGAGCCGTCGCAGCAGCCGCCCGACTGATGGAACATCAGGTCCCCGTGCTGAGCGATGAGCTCCCGGAGCAAGTCGACCGCGGCCGGGGTGAGCGCCACGCGGGACGCGGTCTCCCCGGTGATGGCGGGGGCGGATTCCAGGATCGCGGGGTCGGCACTCATGGTGTCACTCTCCTCATCGAGACATGCGCGTGATGCGAGCGGCGCACCATCCAGCCTAGGACGGACGAGCGCCGGGCTCAACGGTCCGGCGCCACCGGCTTCGCCGAGGTCGCGTCCCCCGAGGTCGCTCGCCCGGGTGCCGGCACCTCAGCTCCGAGCCTCGGCCACGCGGCCACCTCGACCGGTCGCTCGGGTGCCGCCTGGTCAGCTCCGGGGAGCGCCCCCGCAATCCCTGGACCCGTCTCCAGGTCGCGCCCGCGCGACCCAGGGACCGGTCGCCCAGGTGCCTCCTGGTCAGCTCCGAGCCCCGGCCTCGCGGCCCCCGTGACCGGGCGACCGGGTGCGGCCCGGTCATCTTCAGGGCGCGCCCGCACGGCCCTGGGCCCGTCGTCCGGGCGCCACCCGGTCAGTTCCGGGGCGCGGACGTGCGACCCCGCAGTCGTCCAAGTGGCGCCCGATCAGCTCCGGGGCACGCGGCCCAGGAGGTGGAACTCCGGGTTCGGGCGCATCCCGGCGACCGTCGCCATCCGGTTGGACAGACCGTAGAACCCGGTGATGGCCGTGATGTCCCAGATGTCCTCGTCGTCGAACCCCTGGGCGTGGAGCGCGGTGAAGTCGCTCTCGTCGATCTCGCCGGGGGTCCGGCACACCTTGAGCGCGAAGTCGATCATCACCCGCTGACGCTCCGGCAGGTTCGCCGAGCGCGGGTTCACCGCCACCGCGTCGGCGATGTACGGATCCTTCGCATAGATCCGCAGCAGCGCCCCGTGCGCGACGACGCAGTACAGGCAGTCGTTGGCCGCCGAGGTAGCGGTGACGATCATCTCCCGGTCCGCCTTCGTCAGCGAACCGGTGTCCTTGTCCATGAGGGCCGCGTGGTAGGCGAAGAACGCGCGGAACTCGGCGGGCCTCCGCGCGAGGGAGAGGAACACGTTCGGGATGAATCCGGCGCGCTCGGCCTGGGCCTCGATCATCTCGCGGATGTCGTCGGGCAGGTCGCGCAGCTCGACCGGCGGGTATCGGACGTCGTCGTCGCTCATGCACCCACTGTAGGTCCCGCCCCGACTGCGGTCCAGGGTCGTTCCGGGGCTCGGCAGCGGATGCCGGAGGCTCGGGTTCCGCCGCGCTCCCGGGTTTCAGTCCTCGCGCGACCGGCTGCGGAGGACGAGGACGACCACCGTGATGATGACGAACAGCATGGCTCCGACGAGCACCGCCCGGCCGGAGACGGTGAACGCGAGGAGCAGGCAGAGGAGAGTGCCGAGCACCTGGAGGGCACGCGGGTAGCGGCGGTGCTCCCCGGTCTGGGTGAACGCCGTGATGTTGGTGATCGAGTAGTACACGAGGACGCCGAACGACGAGAAGCCGATCGCCTGCCGGATGTCGCCGAGGAGCACGAGGACGATCGCGGCCGCGCAGACGAGGAACTCGGCGCGCGCCGGGGTCCGGAACCGCTCACCGACGTGAGCGAGGAAGCCGAAATGCCGGGAGTCTCGCGCCATTGCGAACATCGTCCGTCCGAGCCCGGCTGCCAGGCCGAGCAGTGCACCGAGGCAAGCGAGCACCGCCCCTATCCTGACGAGCACCTGCGCCCACGGCGTGCGGCCGACCGCCTCGGCGAGGGGTGCGGTGCTCTGCGCGAGCTGCCCCGGCCCGAGGACTCCCATCACCGCGACCGCGACCACCGCGTAGAGGACCGCGGTGATGGCGAGAGCGGTGACGATGGCCAGCGGGATCGTGCGCCGCGGGTCGCGCACCTCCTCCCCCAGGGTGGCGATGCGCGCGTAGCCGGCGAAGGCGAAGAACAGGATGCCGGCGGCCTGGAGCACACCGAACAGGTCGAATCCGGCGGGCACCGCGAGCTCACCGGAGTCGTCGAGGCGCGCAGCTGCCGAACCCATGACCCCGAGGGAGAACTCGCCGCTCACGGTGATGACGACGAGCACGATGGCGAGGATCGCGAGGACAGCCGCGACGATCCACCGCGTCATCCGCGCCGTCTTCGTGATCCCGAGCGAGTTGACCGTGGTGATCGCGACGAGCGCGAGGATCGCGAGCGGCTTCTGCCAGGCCTCCCCCGCGGCGTAGGCGGCGAAGGTCAGCGCCATCGCCGCGGTCGAGGCGGTCTTGCCGATGACGAACCCCCAGCCGGCGACGAGGCCGAGCCCGGGGCTGATCTGTGCTCGGGCGTAGGCGTAGGTCCCGCCGGAGGTCGGGTACTGGGCGGCGAGCTGCGCGGAGGCGGTGGCGTTGCAGTAAGCGACGAGGGCAGCGAGGCCGAGCGCGAGGAACACCCAGGCTCCCGCCTCGGCGGTGGCCGGCGCGAGAGCGGAGAAGATGCCGGCGCCGATCATCGAGCCGAGCCCGATGACCACCGCATCGCCGAGCCCCAGCGAGCGCGAGAGCGCAGCGCCCGCCGGCGACGACCTCGGGGCCGGTTGCGGGGGCTGCGACGGGCAGTCCGGCTGCGGAGGCTGCGACGAGCGGTCCGGTGAGGAGTCCGGCGGCGGCGGAGGCGGAGAGGTCACACGAGCCGTTGTACCAGAACCATCCGACGCCGAGGTGAACAGCACGCCGAATCCGCCTGTCCGATCCGGTGCGACACCGGAAGTGCGACGGAAACTGCGGTGGCGGGCGCAGAATGCGCAGGCTCCGGCCGCCACTGCAGTTTCCGTTGCATCCCCGCCCCGGGCACTGCAGTTTCCGGCAGCCATCGCAGTTTCCGTCGCATCCCCGCCCCGGGCACTGCAGTTTCCGTCGCCGCGCCATCGCACCCCTGCCGAATCCGGCGCGGTTGAGATTGCGAAGAACGGCGGAATCGCTTTCAGGAACCTTCGGAAATTGCTCGTTCAGGTGAGAGCGGGGCGGGAGCGGCGGAGCAGCAGGGCGATGACGAACGCCGCGGCCATCATCACGCCGATGAGCACGGTGACGCCCCACCAGCCCTGCGCCTCCCAGGCGAGCGGGGCGAGATTGCCGTTGATCGACGAGCCCGCGTAGTAGAAGAGCATGTACATCGACGCGGCTTGCGCGGGCACCCCCACCGTCGCGGTCGACCGGGACGCCACCCACGCCGAGGCGAGCGAGTGCATGACGAAGAAGCCCATCGCGAGGACCGCCATCCCGGACACGACGAGGACGAGCGGCCGGGCAGCCATGATCGCAATGCCGACGAGGGCGACGAGCGAGCCGAACGGCAGCACGGCGCGCAGGGAGTAGCGGTCGGCGGCGCGGCCGGCGATCACGCTCGCATAGCCGGCCACCGGATAGATGAGGTAGAGGAGGCCGATCGCGCCGATGCTCAGCAGGTACGACTCGGCCTCGAGCCGGAACCCGAGCACGTTGAAGGCCCCGACGAACGTCCCCATCCCGAGCCCGCCGGTGATGTAGAGGCCCAGGAGCACCGGGTCGCGGAACGCCCGGCCGAACTTCCGCACGAGGGTCGCCGGACGGTCGCGGTGGGCGACGAAGCGGCGCGACTCCGGCAGGAGGAACCAGCACGCGATCGCACACCCGATCGCGAGCACCGCAGTGCCGAGCAGCGCCATGTGCGAGGGCGAGAGCGGCATCCGCTCGGTCAGCCCGAACCGGTCGAGCACGTCGATGATGCCGGTCGACACGATCCGCCCCGAGAGCCCGCCCAGGGTGGTGCCGAAGATGTAGATCCCCGTCGCGGTCGTCGCGTACGACCGGTGGATCTCCTCCTTGAGGTAGACGGCCGCGGTCGCCGGCAGACCGGCGAGCACGAACCCCATGACGAACCGGGTGAGGAGGAAGAGGTTCCAGTCGTCGACGAGGGCGACGACCACCCCGAGGAGCGAAGCGAGGGTGAGCGACCAGCGGATGAGGCGGACCCGCCCGATCCGCTCGGAGATCGGCACCGCGACGAGCAGCCCGAGCCCCAGCCCGGCGGTGGCGAACGACACCGAGAGCGCAGCGACCGCGGGACCGATGCTGTAGTCGCGGGTGAAATACGGCAGGATGGCTTGAGTGTTGTAGAGCAGGGTGAATGTCGCGAGTCCGGCCATGAGCAGGCCGACCTCGATCCGCCGCGTCATCGGGTCACCGTGCCGGTAGCCCTCGAAGTCGCTCATGGACCACCACCCTACGCGCCGCCCGCAGCCGCCCGACCGAGGAGTCCGCAGTGCAGACCGAACAGCGTGGAGCAGCCAACCCCGTCTGGGAGTTCGTGTCGGAGCCCACCGATCTCGTCCTCCCGGACTTCTCCGCCTTCACCCCCGACCACCTGCGCGACGCCTGCCGCCGGGCGATCGAGTTCCAGGAGGAGCGGATCGCCCTCATCCGCTCCGCACCCGAGGACCCGACCTTCGCCTCGACGACCCTGCGGGTGGGCGAGGCCGGACACCCGCTGTTCCGGCTCGAGGCGCTCGTCGACGTCATCGAGGCGAACCTCCTCACCCCGGAGTTCAGCGAGGTCGTCGCCGAGGTCTCCCAGCTCATCCTCCGCGCCCGGCTCCACGTGCTCCTCGACGGCAGCCTGTTCGCCCGCCTCGAGCGCGTCCCGACCGCCGGGCTCGACCCGGTCGACCGGCGCCTCCACGAGCTCCGGATCCGCGATGCCGTGCGGGCGGGAGCCCGCCTCGACCTCGACTCGCGCTCCCGCGCCGGGGCGCTCAGCGCGGAGATCGAATCGCTGACCAGCGCGTTCACCCGCGTCCTCCGGCAGGAGTCCGCCGACCGCGCGCTCCACGTCACCGATCCGACGGCGCTCTCCGGCCTCGACGAGGCGGCGCTCGCCGCAGCCGAGCGCGAGGCGGAGGAGCGCGGCGTCGACGGCTGGGTGATCCCCCTCGTCAACACCGTCCAGCAGCCGGCGCTCGAAGCGCTCACCGATCCGGACACCCGGAGCGCGCTGCTCGCCCGCTCGCTCGCCCGCGGCACCGAGCGCGGCCCGGGCGACCTGCGCGGACTCGTCACCGAGATCACCGCGCTCCGCGCCGCCCTCGCCGGCCTCCTCGGGTACCGCTCGTATGCGGACTACTCGATCGATGCGCAGACGGCCCAGAGCCCCGACACCGCCGGCGGGCTGCTCTCGGCGCTGCTCGAGCCCGCCCGCGAGCGCTGCGAGCAGGAGCTCGCGCTCATCCGCGAGCGCTTCTCCCCGGACCGCCTCGATGCGGCGGACGTCGCCCACTGGATGCACCGCCTCGCCGAGGACGAGACGGGCCTCGACGCGGAGGCCGTCGCCGCCTACTTCGAGTTCGACCGGGTGCTCGACGACGGGGTCTTCCACGCCGCCACCGCCCTCTACGGCGTCGACTTCTCCGAGCGCCGCGACATGCCCGGCTGGCATCCCGACGTTCGGGTGTTCGAGGCGTTCGAGGACGGTCGGGTCATCGGCCTCGTGTGCATCGATC
The DNA here is from genome assembly GCF_900184225.1 of Brevibacterium ihuae. Taxonomy (NCBI): domain Bacteria; kingdom Bacillati; phylum Actinomycetota; class Actinomycetes; order Micrococcales; family Brevibacteriaceae; genus Brevibacterium; species Brevibacterium ihuae. The sequence goes on from NZ_FXWZ01000003.1 coordinate 563,419, forward strand.
CCTTCGCGCGGCCCGGCAAGGGCGGCGGAGCGTGGATGTCCCAGCTCGTGAGCCAGGACGGTCGCACCGGTGAGAAGCCGATCATCACCCTGAGCACGAACTTCACCCAGGCCGCACCCGGGCGGCCGCAGCTGCTGAGCCCCGACGAGACGATCACCCTGTTCCACGAGTTCGGCCACGTCCTCCACGGACTGTTCTCGGACTCGACCTACCCCTCGCTGTCGGGCACCGCCGTCCCCCGCGACTTCGTCGAGTTCCCCTCCCAGCTCAACGAGATGTGGGCGTTCCATCCGCAGGTGCTGCCGAACTACGCCGTCCACGTGCGCACCGGGGAGCCGCTGCCGGTCGAGGACGCGGACCGGCTGCGTCGCGCCCGCACGCTCGGCCAGGGGTTCCGCACCGTGGAGTACCTCGCGGCCGCGCTGCTCGATCTCGGCTGGCACTCGCTCGACCCGGGCGACCAGGTCACCGATGTGCTCGCCTTCGAGGCCGAGGTGCTCGCCGCCACCGGCCTCGACTCGCTCGTCCCGCCGCGCTACCGCACCACGTACTTCGCCCACATCTTCGGCAACGGTTACGCCGCCGGCTACTACTCCTACCTGTGGTCGGAGGTGTTCGCCGCCCACGCCGCGGAGTGGTTCGAGGCGCAGGGAGGGCTCGACTTCGAGGCCGGCTCCGCGTTCCGCCGGGAGATCCTGGCACCGGGCAACGCGGTGCACCCGATGACGGCGATCATCGACTTCTTCGGCGGCGTCCCGCCGATCGACGCCCTGCTGCGCCGGCGCGGGCTCGACGCGGCGGAGTCCGGCGCGGATGCGGCGGCGGAGAGCACCTCGGCCGCGGAGGCCGGCGCCGTGCCCGAGGTCGACACGAGCGGCGCCGGTTCGCCCGACGACGAGGACGCCGAGCGCGTCGCCCCCGACCCCCGAGGAGACTGACATGCACGCACGCACCGAAGCCGTCATCCGCGACCTGCGGGCCCGCGGCATCGATTCCGAGGTCCGCGACCTCGACACCGGCGCCCACACCGCGCAGGAGGCCGCCGACCACCTCGGCGTCGAGCTCGGCGCGATCGCGAACAGCCTCGTGTTCGCGGCCGACGACGAGCCGATCCTCATCATGACCTCCGGCGCGCACCGCGTCGACACCGACCACACCGCCCGGGCGCTCGGCTACACGCGGATCGGGCGGGCGAAGCCGGAGATGGTCAAGGCGGCGACCGGCCAGATCATCGGCGGGGTCGCCCCGTGCGGGCACCCGGCCCCGCTCACCACGTTCGTCGACACCGCGCTGCGCGGGCATCCGGTAATCTGGGCCGCCGGCGGGACCCCCGACACCATGGTCCCGCTGACGTTCGACGAACTGCTCGCCGTCACCGAAGGAAGAGAGATCTCCGTTGCACCCGACTGACCCGACCGCCTCCGACCGCCCCGCACCTGGGCAGCCGGGCCGCACCAGCGACCCGGCTGCCCAGGTGCGGGGCGGTCGGAGGGCACCCGGAGCACCGCGCCCACCTCGCGGCCTTCGCCTCGACCCGCGGCGCCTACTACGCCGTCCTCCTCGCAGTGTTCTGCTGCGTGCTCCTCATCTCCAACATCGCCGCCACGAAGGTCATCGGGTTCGGCCCGATCGTCACCGACGGCGGCGCCTTCCTCTTCCCGATCGCCTACATCCTCGGCGACGTGCTCAGCGAGGTGTACGGCTTCCGGGCCGCGCGCAAGGCCGTGATCACCGGCTTCGCGATGCAGATCCTCGCCACGGGCGTGTTCTTCCTCGTCCAGGTCTCCCCGGCCGGGCCGGGCTACGAGAACCAGGAGGCGTTCGAGGCCGTCATCGGGTTCTACCCGCGGATCGTGCTCGCCTCGCTCGCCGGCTACGTCGTCGGGCAGCTCCTCAACTCCTTCGTGCTCGTGCGGATCAAGCGCGCGATGGGCGAGAAGCACCTGTGGGTGCGGCTACTGACCTCGACCGGGGTGGGCGAGGCCGCGGACACCGTGATCTTCTGCACGGTCGCGTTCCTCGGGGTCATCCCCGGCACCGATTTCCTCGGCTACGTGCTGTTCGGATTCGTCTACAAGGTCGCCGTCGAGGTGCTCCTCATGCCGGTGACGTACCAGGTCATCCGCATGATCAAGGCGCGCGAGGAGAGCTACTCGGTCGAGACCGACCGGCTCCGCCAGGAGACCGCCGCGCGCATCTGAGGCGCGGGCCGGCTCAGCGGCGGTGGGAGCGGCTCAGCCCCGCTTCGCGTAGTAACGGCCGAGCACCTCGGCCTCGAGCTCGTGGAACCGGCCGTCGAGGATCGCCTGCCGGATGTCCGCGACGAGATCGACGATGAAGTGCTCGTTGTGGATCGTCACGAGCGTGGAGAACAGCATCTCCTTGGCCTTGTAGAGGTGGCGCAGGTAGGCGCGGGAGAAGGTCGCGCACGTGCTGCACGCGCATTCGGGGTCGAGCGGGGAGAAGTCGCGCCGGTACTTCGCCCCGGTGAGGTTGTAGCGGCCGTCGCGCGAGTACACCGCGGCGTTCCGGGCCACCCGGGAGGGCGAGACGCAGTCGAAGGTGTCCGCGCCGGCGGCGATCGCGGTGAACAGGTCGTCGGGCTCGGAGATCCCGAGCAGGTGCCGGGGCCGGTCCTCGGGCAGCTCCTCGGACACCCAGCCGACGATCGTCCCGAGCCGGTCCTTCTCGAGCGCCCCGCCGATCCCGAACCCGTCGAAGTCCATCGCGCCGAGGTCCCGGGCGGCCTTGCGGCGCAGGTCCTCGTACTGCGCGCCCTGGATCACGCCGAACAGCGCCTGGTAGGGGCGGTGGGAGCGCTCGGCGGTGAGCCGCTCGTGCTCGGCGATGCAGCGCAGCGCCCACAGCCGGGTGCGCTCGAGCGCCTCCTCCTGGTAGCCGCGGGTGTTGACGAGGGTGGTGAGCTCGTCGAAGGCGAAGATGATGTCCGCGCCCAACCGGTGCTGGACCTGCATGGAGACCTCGGCGGTGAACCGGTGGCGGCTGCCGTCGAGGTGCGACTTGAAGGTCACCCCGTCGTCGTCGACGTTCGCCATCCGCTCCTTGCCCGCCGCCACCGCCTGGTCGCTGCGGGCGCCGGAGAACTCCTCGGACAGGACCTTCTTGAATCCCGAGCCCAGGCTCATCACCTGGAAGCCGCCGGAGTCGGTGAAGGTGGGGCCCGGCCAGCCCATGAATGCGCCGAGCCCGCCCGCTTCGTCGATGAGGTCCGGGCCGGGCTGCAGGTAGAGGTGGTAGGCGTTGGCGAGCACCGCGTGCGCGCCGAGCGCGGCGACGTCGTCGGGCTTGACGGCCTTGACGGTGGCCTTGGTGCCCACCGGGACGAAGGCGGGGGTCGGGATGTCGCCGTGAGGGGTGCGGATCAGCCCGGCGCGTCCGCCCGACTCCATCCGCGCCTCGACCGCGAACCCGAACCGGGAGCGGTCATTCACCGGGGTGTCATTCGCCGAGGTGCCGTCCGCCGGGGTGTCGTTCACCGGGGTGCCGTCGTGTGCGGACACGGCGGTGGATGCGGCGGTGGCGGGTGCAGAGCCGGCGGGAGCAGGGGTGCGGGCGGGAGCGGGCTGGCTGGAAGTCACCGGACCAGTCTAGGGTGTGTTGTGAAAGGGTGTCCCGCCATCGGCGGGGCACCCTTTCGGTATGAGCGATCGAGATGTGATCACGGACGAGGTGTGGGCGCTGATCGGGCCGTGCTTCCCCGCGCCGAAGGCGACGGGTCGGCCGCCGATGGATCGGCGGCTGGTCGCGGAAGCGGTCGCGTGGAAGTTCCGGACCGGGTCGCCGTGGCGGGACGTGCCGGGGCGGTTCGGGAACTGGAACACGATCTACCGCCACTTCGACCGGTGGGCCAAGACCGGCGTGTGGGCGTGCGCGCTCGAGCGCGCCCAGCAGGCCGCCGACGCGCAGGGCGAGCTGGACTGGGTGTGCTCGATCGACTCGACGATCGTGCGCGCCCACCAGCACGCCGCGACCCTTCCCCGCCACACAGGGGGGCCCATCGAACTACAAGAATCTCGGGCCTGAGCCGGGCGACCACGCGATCGGCCGCTCCCGAGGCGGCCTGACCTGCAAGATCCACGCCGTCTCGGACGGGAAGGGCCGCCTGCTCGCCTTCGTCCTCACCGGCGGCCAGGCCGCCGACACGAGCCTGCTCCCCGAGGTCCTGGACCAGATCCGGGTCCCCAGGCCAGGCCCTGGCCGGCCCCGCACCCGCCCGGACAGGGTCCTCGCGGACAAGGGGTATCCCTCCCGCGCGAACCGGGCCTGGCTCGCCGAGCGCGGCATCAAGGCCACCATCCCCGACCGGCAAGACCAGGCCGCGCACCGGCGCCGACGCGGCTCAGCCGGCGGACGCCCGCCCGCTTTCGACCCCGAGGTCTACCGTGGACGCAACGTGATCGAGCGGTGCTTCGCCAAGCTCAAGCAATGGCGCGGCATCGCGATGCGCACCTGCAAGACCGCCCGCAGCTACGCCGCGGCCATCTCGCTCGCCGCGACCCTCCACTGGCTGACCAGCAAAGTTTGACAACACGCCCTAGTGGCCAGTGGCGGGATGGCGGCCGATGAAGGGGATCGCAAAGTGATCGAGAAACGGCCCAGTTGGTTATACCCCACGGCGCAGATGTGTCACGAAACTGCCGATTCGGTGTGACTTCGTCTGCTGAATGGCGGGGTTCTTCGGTCGCTTCGTGGCGGGGTCAGGTGACACCGATGACCAGGGTGCTCTGTGCGGCTTCGATGACGTCGTTGGTGATGGTGTCGAGTTCGTTGATCTTCAGGACCCGCTGGATCTGGGGGAAGAGGCGTTCGAGGAGCCGGAAGTTGCCGCGGGTGATCCGTGCGATGGCTGCGATGGCTTGGGCGTCGGTGAAGTCGTCGGGGTCGAGGGTCTTGCCGAGGGATCGCCAGTGTCGCTCGAGGACGAACAGCAGTTCGTCTTGTCCCAGGGGCCGGTACTGGTGGGCGAAGCCGACTCGGCTGTAGAACTGGGGGTAGTGGCTGAACTGCTTCTCCAGGCCGGGCATGCCGATCAGGATCAGGGCGATGTCGTCGCGGTCGTAGCGATCGCGCAGCAGTTCCAGAGCGGCGGGACGCAGTCGTTCGGCCTCGTCGACGATGATCAGCTCCACGTAGTTCCTGCCGTGTCGCCATCCCCAGGCCTCGGGAGTGGCCGTGCCGGGAGGTACGAGGTGCTGCTCGATGCACATGTTGGTGCGGGTGATGGCTTGGGTCAGCTCGTCCTTCAGGGTCCGCGGGGTGGTCAGCACGCTGGGGGTGTAGAGCACGGTGCGGCTCCGGTTCAAGGCGGCGTAGATCTTGGCGTCGTTGTCGGAGCGCGGCCCCCAGTAGGTCAGCAGGTCATGAGCCTTCTCGTAGTGTGCGTAGCGGCGCGCGGAGAGTGTCTTTCCTACGCCGGCTGATCCGAAGCACAAACCGATGGTGTGCCCGCGGCGCACGGCGTCGGCGAACTCGGTGAAGCGGCGGTGCTCCTTGGTGACGATGAAGCGCTGGCTCACCTGAGGTCCTCCTTGTAGATCTTCAACGCCGACCTCGGCGCCGGAGCCGGTGCTTCGGTGATCCGTGGCGTCTCGGTAGGTGCGGCCACGAGGGCGATGCGTTCGTTGATGCCGGCTCGCAGCGCCCGGCGGCGGGCGTTGCGCGCGGCGTGGATCTCCTTGAGGCTGACCTTCTGGTCGTGGTGCTCTTGGTTGACGGCCTTGCAGACGAATTCGTCGTGATCGAAGACGCGGATCTCGGTGATGTCGCGGGGGTCGTAGCGGATCACGACCGAGCGTCCGACGTAGCCGGCCAGAGTTGGCGAGACGTAGCGCAGGCCCTGGAAGCGGATGCCATCGCGGCGCACGACGCGGGTCTTGGCGACGGTCAACAGCAGTCTGTCGAGGTCTTCCAGGCTCTCGGGCATTCGGGGCAGCCAGCCATCGGCGATCCACGCGCTGCGCGGGGAGGTTCCGAGCTCGCTGTGCGTGCGGTCGTTGTAGGTGGCCACGAACGCCTCCAGGGCGCTATCGAGGGCGGCCAGGGACAGTTTCGGTGTCGGCCAGGGGTGCCCTTCGGTGATGTGTCCGGGCAGGGTGGCGAGTAGCTCGGTGTTGATGGTGCCGAAGAACCGCTCGATCTTGCCCCGTCCCTGGGGTCGGGCGACGGTGGAGTGGATCAGTCGGATGTGGAGGTCGACGGCGGTGTGGGCGAGCTGGTCACTGGTGAAGTCGCTGCCGTGGTCGACGTAGAGCACGTCGGGCAGGCCGCACATCGGCCAGGCCGGGTCGGTCTTGTGCCAGATCGCTTGGCGCAGCGCCAGGGCGGTGTTCATCGCCGACGATGCGCCCAGGAAGACTGTGTAGCCGCAGACCGCCCGGGAGCAGTCGTCGAGGATCGTTGTCAGCCATGGCCGTGCGGGCTTGCCGTCGGTGCCCACCACCAGGATGTCGAGCATGGTGTGATCGGATTGCCACATCGCGTTGGGCAGCTCTGCTTGCCGGCGTAGCACCAGCTCGTGCTTGTCGCGGTAGGACGCTGCGCCCTCCAGGGCGAGGGTGACCATGCCGGGATCCAGGGTCCGCACGATGTCCCACACCACCGAGTAGGAGGGGACCGGCCACCTCCGGGCGGCGCAGATGCCCGTGACTTTGCGATGGATCGTGGCGATGGCCGGCCGCGGCTTGCTCAGTGCCAGGCCCTCGATCAGGTCGACGAGGTCGGGCGGAAGGCGGCGGGAGCCGGCGTCCGCCCGTGAGGCTGTCTCCAGTCCGGCGTAGCCGTCGGCGCGGTAGCGGGCGTGCCAGCGCTCCAGGGTCCGCAGCCCTACATCGGTCTCGCGAGCTAAGCGCGCGAGGGGCACCTGGTCCTCGACGTGGAGCCTGAGGATTCGCCACCGCGCTCGAGCGTCCACGACGCACCTACTGCAAGGTGTTCTCGCGCCCGCGCTCGGCGCGCTGAAGGGCGCGGTAGACCGTGGAGCGGCCCACGCTGAACAGCTCGGCCAGCTCGCCCACGGTGTGCTCGTTGGCAGCATGTAGCTGGACGAGGTGAGCTTCTTGCCGGGGGGTGAGTTTCGGTGACTTCCCGCGCAGCCGGCCCTTGGCCTTGGCGACCTTCATCCCCTCGCGGGTGCGGGCACGGATGAGGTCGGCTTCGAACTCGGCGACCATCGCCAACACGTTGAACAACAGTTTCCCCATCGGGTCGGTCGGGTCGTACACCGATCCGGCGATGCTCAGCTTCACTTCCCGCGCCGCGAGGTCGTCGGCGATCTGGTGGGCATCACGGACTGAACGCGCCAGCCGATCGAGCTTGGTGACCACGAACGTATCGCCGTCCCGACAGGCAGCCAGCGCCTGCCGCAGGCCCTCACGGTCGGCGTTGCGGCCCGTGAGCCCGTGATCGACGTAGATGCGCTTGGGATCGACGCCGAACGCCGCGAGTCCGTCACGCTGCGCGGTCAGGTCCTGCTCGTCGGTGGAGACTCGGGCATAGCCGACCTTCAAGGGGGACATGCTCCCCAGTGTGTCATATAGCCTCCCTTCACCGGACAGTTCACCGGACGGGTCTTACGGGACAGCCCGCCAGGCGTGCCGTCGTTCCTCTCGATAAGTAGCGGTGGTGTCCGGTGAGGGTTCCGCTTACGGGACGCCAGCCTTCGGCGTGGCTGTGGACGCGTGGGCAACTGCGGCGCACCCAATACTGGCGTCCTGTCGGTGCGTCCACGAAGATGGTTGCATGGGCATTTCCCCGAACTTCACCATCGTCACCCTCGGCGTCGCCGACTTAGAGCGCAGCATCGCGTTCTACCGCGGACTCAGCTGGGAGCAACGAGGGGACCCGTCTGCCGGCATCACCTGGTTCCGCACCTCGGGCACATGGATCGGCCTGTACGGTTACGCCGAACTGGCCGCCGACGTCGGTGTGCCCGCCGATCCGGCTACTGCCTATCGCGGAATCACGTTGGCGCTCAACTTCGGCACTGAGCAGGAGGTCGATACGGCGCTGGCCGAGGCTGTCCAAGCCGGTGCACGATTGGTGAAGCCAGCAGAGCGTGCCGATTGGGGCGGTTACTCCGGGTACTTTGCCGACCCCGACGGACATCTGTGGGAGACCGCTTTCGCCCCGTCCTTTCCGGTCGCCGACGATGGCACCATCGATATCCGGGGCTGATTCGCTTGGACCGGAAGGTTGGTGGACTCGCGGCTCCTTCACCCTCCAGTTCGTGCCGCAAGGGGATCCTCTTGCGGCACCCAGATGTCATCAGTGGTTTCCGGTGTATTGTTCGTAGCGGTTGCGGGCGCCTGCTCTCTCCCTCGGCCGTGCCGAGACGGTGAAGTCCCGTGGTGCGTTCTGGTGATCGAGACGACGAGAGTTGCTGGCGGTCCCGGGCAATGGAGAGCCCCGACGACGCCGCGCCGGCAAGGAGGGTTTCGCCATGTCTTCACCCGCCACCGACCCCAAGGTCATGGCGTCGCGCCTTCGAGCACGCCTGGCCGAAGACGGCACAACGATCGGGCACAGCAGAGCCCTCGAGCTGGTTGCAGAGCAGCTGGGCTTCCGGGACTGGAACACCTGTGCGGCCGTGGTGGGGCCGGCCCTGACAGAGCCGGCCACGATACCCGTACTGCGGACGTTCCCTGGGCAGGAAGCCCGACGCTTCTACGTCGACTTCCTTGGCTTCCAGGTGGACTGGGAGCACCGGTTCGAAGCCGGGATGCCGCTCTACCAGCAGGTGTCGCGGGAGAACTGCGTGCTGCACTTGAGTGAACACCACGGGGATGCAACACCCGGCGCTGCGGTCCGGATAGAAGTCGCCGATGTGCAGCTGTTGCAGCAGCAGCTCGCCGACAGCCAGGTATACCCGCTGCGGATAGGCCTCGATCGCGCTGATTGGGGCGAGGACCTGGCGGTACCGGACCCCTTCGGAAACCGGCTCATCTTCCACACACCAGCGCAGTAGCGGCCGTCTCGGTGAGGGATCGCTCAGCGGGACAGCAACCTACCCGCAGGGCGTCCAGGGCGGGTGTGCCCTGCGAACGGAAGGCCGTGTAGGCTTCTGTCATCGATAGATATGTTATCAGCGACAGGAGTGTCATGGAAACTGCCGGCCTCGGGATTGCAGCTCTTTCCGGCGCAGCAATTGCCGCCATCGGAATTCTTTACCTCGTACGCCCGCGCATCGTGGCCGCAGCATTCGGCCTGCCAGCCCTACCGCACGAGGAGGCGACCCCCTGGCTTCGACTCAAGGGCATCCGGGACCTCACGGCGGGGATAGCCGCTGGTGTCCTCCTCTTGACGGCACCACCGGCGGTCATCGGGTGGGTGTTGCTCGCTTTCACCATCATCCCCGTGGGCGATGCGGCGACCGTTCTCAGCGCGCACGGTAAAGCCGGGGCTGCGTGGGGCATTCACGGAGCGACCGCGGCGCTCATGCTGGTCGGCGTGATCCTGCTGCTCGGCGCATCATGACTGCGGCGGCGGAATCGAAGGGCCGGCAGCGTCGCTTCCTTGCACGTCGTCGCAAGCTCCTCGACATCGCCCTTCGCCTCGCCGAGGACGAAGGATGGGAGGCCGTCACCACTCGCCGTCTCGCCGAGGCCATCGACTACAGTCAGCCGGTCATCTACCAACACTTCAAGAACCGCGATGAGCTGATCCGTACCCTCGTGGTTGAAGGATTCGTCACCCTGACCGGCCGGATCGACGGCGTCGCAGGCTCAGCCAGAACTGCCCCGCTGGAGGATCTGTGTCGGACCTACATCGACTTCGGTACCACCCAGCCCCGGCTCTATGAGGCCATGTTCACCCGCCCGACAGCGGTACCGTTCGCAGACATTCGCACCCCCTCCGAACTCCGGGAGGCGTTCGGCGCACTGGCCGCTGTGATCGACCGCGAGGCCCCAGGCGTAGACGTCGACGCAACCGCAGAGCTGTACTGGGCTTGCTGCCATGGCCTGGTGACGCTCTTGAACGCCGAACGCATCCCCTCTGAACGAATCGAGCACCACGTCCGCCGGGTCGCGGAGATCGTACGCCTGGACAATGAAAACTGAGAGCACCATGGATGTGTCACTTGGCGATCCTCTTGCGGCACCCAGATGTCATCAGTGGTTTCCGGTGTATTGTTCGTAGCGGTTGCGGGCGCCTGCTCTCTCCCTCGGCCGTGCCGAGACGGTGAAGTCCCGTGGTGCGTTCTGGTGATCGAGACGACGAGAGTTGCTGGCGGTCCCGGGCAATGGAGAGCCCCGACGACGCCGCGCCGGCAAGGAGGGTTTCGCCATGTCTTCACCCGCCACCGACCCCAAGGTCATGGCGTCGCGCCTTCGAGCACGCCTGGCCGAAGACGGCACAACGATCGGGCACAGCAGAGCCCTCGAGCTGGTTGCAGAGCAGCTGGGCTTCCGGGACTGGAACACCTGTGCGGCCGTGGTGGGGCCGGCCCTGACAGAGCCGGCCACGATACCCGTACTGCGGACGTTCCCTGGGCAGGAAGCCCGACGCTTCTACGTCGACTTCCTTGGCTTCCAGGTGGACTGGGAGCACCGGTTCGAAGCCGGGATGCCGCTCTACCAGCAGGTGTCGCGGGAGAACTGCGTGCTGCACTTGAGTGAACACCACGGGGATGCAACACCCGGCGCTGCGGTCCGGATAGAAGTCGCCGATGTGCAGCTGTTGCAGCAGCAGCTCGCCGACAGCCAGGTATACCCGCTGCGGATAGGCCTCGATCGCGCTGATTGGGGCGAGGACCTGGCGGTACCGGACCCCTTCGGAAACCGGCTCATCTTCCACACACCAGCGCAGTAGCGGCCGTCTCGGTGAGGGATCCCCTTGCGGCACGAACTGGAGGGTGAAGGAGCCGCGAGTCCACCAACCTTCCGGTCCAAGCGAATCAGCCCCGGATATCGATGGTGCCATCGTCGGCGACCGGAAAGGACGGGGCGAAAGCGGTCTCCCACAGATGTCCGTCGGGGTCGGCAAAGTACCCGGAGTAACCGCCCCAATCGGCACGCTCTGCTGGCTTCACCAATCGTGCACCGGCTTGGACAGCCTCGGCCAGCGCCGTATCGACCTCCTGCTCAGTGCCGAAGTTGAGCGCCAACGTGATTCCGCGATAGGCAGTAGCCGGATCGGCGGGCACACCGACGTCGGCGGCCAGTTCGGCGTAACCGTACAGGCCGATCCATGTGCCCGAGGTGCGGAACCAGGTGATGCCGGCAGACGGGTCCCCTCGTTGCTCCCAGCTGAGTCCGCGGTAGAACGCGATGCTGCGCTCTAAGTCGGCGACGCCGAGGGTGACGATGGTGAAGTTCGGTGAAATGCCCATGCAACCATCTTCGTGGACGCACCGACAGGACGCCAGTATTGGGTGCGCCGCAGTTGCCCACGCGTCCACAGCCACGCCGAAGGCTGGCGTCCCGTAAGCGGAACCNGATTCCGCGATAGGCAGTAGCCGGATCGGCGGGCACACCGACGTCGGCGGCCAGTTCGGCGTAACCGTACAGGCCGATCCATGTGCCCGAGGTGCGGAACCAGGTGATGCCGGCAGACGGGTCCCCTCGTTGCTCCCAGCTGAGTCCGCGGTAGAACGCGATGCTGCGCTCTAAGTCGGCGACGCCGAGGGTGACGATGGTGAAGTTCGGTGAAATGCCCATGCAACCATCTTCGTGGACGCACCGACAGGACGCCAGTATTGGGTGCGCCGCAGTTGCCCACGCGTCCACAGCCACGCCGAAGGCTGGCGTCCCGTAAGCGGAACCTCGACCGGACACACCCACTCCCGACATGGGAGTCCGATAGCATGCCTGACGAGGTGTCCCGTAAGACCCGTCCGGTGAACTGTTCGGTGACGGGGCCTTATATGACACACTTAGAAGCATGTCCGCTTTGAAGGTCGGGTACGCCCGGGTCTCCACCGATGAACAGGACCTCACCGCCCAGCGCGATGGCCTCAGCGCTCTCGGTGTCGACGCGATGCGCATATACGTCGATCACGGACTGACCGGCCGCAATGCGGATCGCGCCGGGCTGCGGCAGGCGCTGGCGGCATGCCGGGCCGGTGACACGTTCGTGGTCACCAAGCTCGACCGGTTGGCACGTTCGGTGCGCGATGCTCACGAGATTGCCGATGACCTCGCGGCCCGCGAGGTGAAACTCAGCATCGCCGGATCGGTGTATGACCCGACGGACCCGATGGGCAAACTGCTGTTCAACGTGCTGGCGATGGTCGCCGAGTTCGAAGCCGACCTCATTCGCGCCCGCACCCGCGAGGGGATGAAGGTCGCCAAGGCCAAGGGCCGGCTGCGCGGGAAGTCTCCGAAGCTCACCCCACGCCAGGAGGCTCACCTCGTCCAACTGCATGCCGCCAAGGAGCACACCGTGGGCGAGCTGGCCGAGCTGTTCAGCGTCGGCCGCTCCACGGTCTACCGTGCCCTGGAGCGCGCGCAGCGTGGCCGCGAGAGCGTCGTGCAGTAGGTGCGCGGCGATGGACGCTGCGGCGCGGTGGCGCATTCTCCGGCTCCATGTGGAGGACGAGGTTCCGCTCGCGCGTCTGGCCCGCGAGTCCGGCGTCGGGCTGCGGACCCTGGAGCGCTGGCACGCCCGCTACCGGACCGACGGCTACGCGGGCCTGGAGACGGCCTCGCGAATGGACGCCGGCACCCACCGCTTGCCGACCGATCTCGTCCACGTGATCGAGGGTCTGGCGCTGAGCAAGCCGCGGCCGGCTATCGCCACGATCCATCGCAAGGTCACCGGCATCTGCGGCATCCACGGGTGGCCGGTCCCGTCCTATTCGGTGGTGTGGGAGATCGTGCGCGCCCTGGACCTGGGCATGGTCACCCTCGCCCTGGAAGGCGCGGCGTCCTATCGCGACAAGCACGAGCTGGTGCTGCGCCGGCAGGCGGAGTGGCCCAACGCGATGTGGCAGTCCGATCACACGTTGCTCGACATCCTGGTAGTCGGCACCGATGGCAAGCCTGCCCGGCCGTGGTTGACGACCATCCTCGATGACTGCTCCCGAGCGATCTGCGGCTATACCGTCGTCCTGGGCGCACCGTCGGCGATGAACACCGCGCTGGCGCTGCGGCAGGCGATCTGGCACAAGGCCGACCCGGCCTGGCCGATGTGCGGCCTACCGGACGTGCTCTACGTCGATCACGGCAGTGACTTCATCAGCCACCAGCTCGCCGGCACCGCCGTCGACCTCCACATCCGGCTGATCCATTCCACCGTCGCCCGCCCCCAGGGCCGGGGCAAGATCGAGCGGTTCTTCGGCACCGTCAACACCGAGTTGCTGGCCGACCTGCCCGGATACATCGGCGAAGGCCAGCCCTGGCCAACACCGACACTGTCCCTGGCCGAGCTCGATACCGCCGTCGAAAGGTTCGTGGCCACCTACAACGACCGCACGCACAGCGAGATCGGCACCTCCCCGCGCAGCGCGTGGATCGCCGAGGGCTGGCTGCCCCGCATGCCCGAGAGCCTGGAAGCTCTCGACGGACTGTTGCTGACCGTGGCCAAGACCCGCGTCGTGCGCCGCGATGGCATCCGATTCCAGGGCCTGCGCTACGTCTCCCCGACCCTGGCCGGCTACGTCGGACAGTCGGTCGTGATCCGTTACGACCCTCGCGACATCACCGAGATCCGCGTCTTCGACCACGACGAGTTCCTCTGCAAGGCCGTCAACCAGGAGCACCACGACCAGAAGGTCAGCCTCAAAGAGATCCAGGCCGCTCGCAACGCGAGACGCCGGGCACTACGGGCCGGCATCAACGAACGCATCGCTGTCGTGGCCGCACACACCACCGAGACACCACCTCCCGCGGAGGAACCAGCGGCGGCGCAGACGCCGAAACGGAAGTTGAAGGTCTACAAGGAGGACCTGAGGTGAGCCAGCGCTTCATCGTCACCAAAGAACACCGCCGCTTCACCGAGTTCGCCGACGCCGTGCGCCGCGGCCACACCATCGGCCTGTGCTTCGGGCCGGCCGGAGTGGGCAAGACGCTCTCGGCGCGCCGCTACGCGCACTGGGACAAGGCCCACGATCTGCTGACCTACTGGGGGCCGCGCTCCGACGATGACGCCAAGATCTACGCCGCCCTGAACCGGAGCCGCACCGTGCTCTACACCCCCAGCGTGCTGACCACCCCGCGGACCCTGAAGGATGAGCTCAATCAGGCCATCACCCGCACCAACATCTGCATCGAACAGCACCTCGCGCCGCACGGCGACGTCACGCCCGAGACCTGGGGATGGCGCCGCAGCAGGAACTACGTCGAGCTGATCATCGTCGACGAGGCCGAACGGCTCCGCCCCGCCGCCCTGGAACTGCTGCGCGACCGCTACGACCGAGACGACATCGCACTGATCCTGATCGGCATGCCCGGACTGGAGAAGCAGTTCAGCCACTACCCCCAGTTCTACAGCCGGGTCGGGTTCGCCCATCAATACCGACCCCTGGGTCAGGACGAACTGTTGTTCGTCCTGCAACGACACTGGCGCTCCCTCGGCAAGACCCTCGACCCCGAAGACTTCACCGACGCCCAAGCCATCGCCGCCATCGCGCGGGTCACCCGCGGCAACTTCCGGCTGCTCGAACGCCTCATCCCCCAGATCCAGCGCGTGCTGAAGATCAACGAACTCGACACCATCACCAACGACGTCATCGAAGCCGCCCAAAGCACCCTGGTCATCGGCGTCACCTGACCCCGGCCCGCCACGGAACGTCGGAAGAACCCCGCCATTTAAACGCAGAAGTCACAATTCGGACCCTGTGGCACAGGGACGCCTACGGTGCCGTAACTGTCACGCAGGGTGGTGCTCAATGCAGCAGAAGTGTCAGGTTGAGGTGTGCCAACTCGCGCAGCAGTCTCCCCGCGCCGCCGTGCCGTAAACGGTCGCTCCCGGAAGGAACGCGGCAGTCTCGTCCGCGCGCCGTACCCGCAGTAGCGCGTCGGCAACAGCTAGCAACGGGGCAGACGCCGCGGCGATCGTCGCTGCAATCAGCTCGCCTGGCCGTGAAGCCATTGGGAGAAAGTCGGACCGAGTACCTCGGCCTCCGCTCCAGGCACCAGGGCACCATCACGGAATGCTCGACCCATGCGGCCAGGGATGGGCATAGGGAGGGGAGTGGCCCGGGCCTGGGGGAGCTGCTTCGTCATGTCCCACAAGGTGGTGACCTCCGGCCCTGCGATCTCTGTGAGCGTGCTGGCGCGGGTGCCGGTCGCCAGGTCTGCGATCACCCCAGCCACCGCGTCCAGCGCGACGGGCTTGATCGTCATCTGCGGCACGAGGGAGATCGGTCCGAGCTTCATCCTCTCGCGGTTCTGGCCTGCGAACTCGAACCACTGCGTTGAGCGCACGATGGTCAGGTTCGGGCTCTCCGCACGCGCTACCCGCTCCTGCGCCGTCTTGCCGGCGAAGTACCCATACCCCTGAACGTCCGGCAGCTCGCAGTTCACGATCGACAGCAGCAGATGGCGGGCATCCAAAGCGCGCGCAGCGGCGGCGACGGCGTGGGTCGACCGCGTGAAGAAGTCAGTCGCAGCGCTCCTGCTCATGGTGAAGCGCCCCGTCGCCTCCACGATCACATCGGGCTGCCCTAAGCGCTCGATGGAATCAGCCTGTAGCACGTCGAACCCGTTGGAGCGCGACAGGAGCCTGACCGTCGCACCACGCTCGAGGAGCGCCCGCTCGATGGCCTTGCCGGACGGTCCCCCACCCACGACTGCAACCTCCACCGCGTCCTCCTTCGTCGCGCCTGCTGTCTCTATGATCGTAGAGCCTCTCTGATCATAGAGGCCTAGTGTGTTGTGAAAGGGTGCCCCGCCGATGGCGGGGCACCCTTTCACAACACACCCTAGTGGCCGCGCTCGGCGGCCCCCGGGAGCAGCCGGAACCGGAACCCCGGTCACCCCCGGCCGCTCCGGCGCGATTCGAGGGTTCCGAGGTCAGCTGAGTGCGGTTTCACGTACGGAACCGCACTGTGCTGCCCCCGGAATCCAGCAGGCCGCACTGTGCTGCACCGGGAACCGGCAGGCCGCACTGTGCTGCACCGGGAACCGGCAGACCGCACTGAACTGCACCCGGGAACCGGCAGACCGCACGGGGATGCACCGGGACGGCAGCCGAGACCGGATGCGTCGCCGGGCCGCCCCTCCTGCTGCAGCCGGCTCAGAGCGATGCGAGCATCTTGCCGGGGTTGAGGATGCCGAGCGGGTCGAGGGCGCGCTTGATGCCCAGGTGGATCTCCTTGGACACCGGGTCGAGCTCGCGGGCGAGCCACTCGCGCTTGAGATAGCCGACCCCGTGCTCGCCGGTGATCGTCCCGCCGAGATCGAGGCCGGCGGCCATGATCTCGCCGAACACGTGCTGCGCGATCTCGACGGCGGCCGGGTCGGCGGCGTCGAAGAACACCCCGGGATGCATGTTGCCGTCCCCGGCGTGGCCGCAGGTCGAGATCGTGATCTCCGGGTGCGCCGCCTCGATCTCGACGAGCCGGGTGAAGAACTCGCGGAGCCGACCGCGCGGCACGCACACGTCGTCGACGAGCTCGCCTCCGCCGTGGGTGCTCGCGTACTTCTCCATCGCGGGGGCGACGGCGCGGCGGGCGGCGACGAGGAGCTCGGAGTCCGCCGGATCGTCGGAGAACATCACGTCGGTGGCGCCGCACTCCTGCGCGACCGCGGAGAAGCGCTCGAGCTCGCGGACGGCGGCGTCGTGGCTGCCGTCGCCGTTCGACTGGACGAGGAGCATCGCACCGGCGTCGGCGGGCAGCCCGAAGTCGCCGTAGGCGTTGAGGACCTCGAGGGTGCGGCCGTCGAGGAACTCGAGCAGCGGGGGCCGGGCGCCGGTGGCCATGAAGTCGCAGACCGCCCCGGAAGCGCTCACGACATCGGGGAACAGCCCCACGGCGGTGAGCGGTTCGGGGATCGCCGGGATGAGCTCGAGGGTGACCTCGACGATGACGCCGAGGCTGCCTTCGGAGCCGATGAAGAGCCCGGCGAGCTCGAACCCGGCCACGCCCTTGGCGGTCGGGCGGCCGACCGTGGTGATCCGGCCGTCGGCGAGCACCACGGTGAGGCTGCGGACGTAGTCGCGGGTGACGCCGTACTTGACGCAGCACAGGCCGCCGGCGTTCGTCGCGACGTTGCCGCCGATGCTCGAGATCGCCACCGAGCCGGGATCCGGCGGATAGGCGAGGTCGAAGTCGGCAAGGTGCCGCTTGAGGTCCTGGTTGATGATGCCCGGTTCGACGGAGCACGTCATCTCGACGGTGTCGACGGCGAGCACCCGGTCCATCTTGGCGACGCTGAGGAGGATCGCGCCGTCGATCGCGTTCGCCGCACCGGACAGGCCGGTGCGGGTGCCCTGGGGCACGACCGGGATCCGGTGCTCGGAGGCGAACCGGAGCGTCGCCTGCACGTCCTCGACGCAGGCGGCGCGCACGAGCGCGCGGGCGGTGCCGACCTCGCAGAACAGCGCCCAGTCCTTCGAGTGGGCGGCGACGACGTCGGGTTCGGTGATGAGGGCTCCGGCGCTGAGCTCGGCGGTGAGCGGGGCGAGATCGACGGAGACGGCGGGATCGCAGAGTTCGGGATTCGTCACCCGGTCAGTGTAGACCCGCCGCGCGCGCCTCCGCAGGACCGTCCGCGGGGCTCCGAACCGTCAGCGGAACCGGCCTGTCAGTGGAACCGGGAGCGGAACTCGGCGGCGATGTCGAGGACCCGATCCATCGAGGCATCCGGGCCGATGCTGATGCGCACCCCGTCCTGGAGGTTGCGCACCGCGATGCCCGCGGCCAGGCACGCCTGCTCGAAATCGCCCGAGCGCGCGTGGAGCGGCAGCCAGACGTAGTTGCCGTGCGAGTCGGGGACGTCCCAGCCCTGGGCCCGGAGACCGGCGATGAGCTCGTCGCGGGTCAGGGCGATCTGTTTGGCGCGCACCTCGACCTCGCTCACGCGCGCGAGCGATTCCCGGGCCGCGGCCTGGGCCGGTGCGGTGACGCTGAACGGGAGCACGGCCTTGCGGAGCTCGAGGATGATCTCCGGATCGGCGATCGCGTAGCCGACCCGCAGCCCGGCCAGCCCGTGGGCCTTGGAGAACGTCCGGACGAGCACGAGGTTGGGGTGGTCGGCGAGCGCAGCGAGCCCGTCGACCGCCTCGGCGTCGGTGCAGAACTCCCGGTAGGCCTCGTCGAGGACGACGATGATGTTCCGCGGCACCCGGGCCATGAACTCCTCGAACTCCGGGGTCCGGATCGCAGCCCCGGTCGGGTTGTTCGGCGAGCACAGGAGGACGAGGCGGGTGTCCTCCGTGATCGCGTCGGCCATCACGGCGAGGTCGTGCCGGAAGTCCGCGGTGAGCCCGATCCGCCGGTGCGTCGCACCGCGCAGCGAGGCGATCTGCGGATACATCTCGAAGGACGGCCAGGGGTAGACGACCTCGACACCGGCCTCGAGGGTGATGTTCGCGAGCGCGCTGAGCATCTCCGAGGCCCCGGCGGAGAACAGGAGCCGTTCGGCGGGCACGTCGAGGTGGGCGGAGAGCTTGGCGGTGAGCGCGGTGACGGCGGGGTCGGCGTAGTGGGCCGGGTTCTGCGCGGCCTCCGCGATCGCTGCGGGGACGCCCGGGAGCGGAGGGAGGTGGTTCTCGTTCGAGGACAGCTTGTACGACTCGATGCCGTCGACCGGCTGCGGCGGCTTGCCGGGGACGTAGGCAGGAGTGGTGGACAGCGCGGCGCGGACGGCGAACTTCTCGGTCATGGCTCGATCATAGACACTCTCTGGGATACTGGTCCGATGGATCCGAACGCCCCGCAGACCCCGGCCGACGACGCGGTGCCGACAGGGGCCGAGGTGAGACCGAAAGGCACCGACGCCCCGGCCGACCACGCGGAGCCGACGGGTGCGGACATGCCGCTCGACGATGCGGCGCCGACCATCGATGAGCCGACGGGTATCGAGCCACCGGGCGGCGAGACCCCGGTAACGGACACGCCGCCGTCGAGCACTGACGCGCCGCCGCAGGAACCGGACTGGCGGCCCGACCGGCTGGGCGAGGGGTACGAGTTCACCGACCTGCCCCTCGACGGCGGGGCGCACGCCACGCTCGTGGCCCACCGCGGGCAGCGCGCGGAGGACGGGCCGGCGGCCGGCCGCACCGTGCTCTACGTCCACGGCTGGTCGGACTACTTCTTCCAGCGGCCGCTCGCCGAGTACTGGGCGCAGCAGGGGGCCGCGTTCTACGCGGTCGACCTCCGCGGGCACGGTCGCAGCCTCGACCTCGACGACCCGGAGGCGCGTCCGGGCTACATCGAGGATCTCGCCGACTACGACGCGGAGATCGAGGCCGCGCTCGCGATCATCGCCGCCGAGCATCCGCGCACCCGGCCCATCCTCGCCGGCCATTCGACGGGCGGCCTCACCCTCGCGCTGTGGGTGCACCGCAATCCCGGGCGTGCGGCGGCGCTCGTCCTCACCTCGCCGTGGCTCGAGTTCCAGTTCGACGCCGCCACCCGCCGTCTCATCACCCCGTGGCTCAAGTGGCGCTCCCGCCGTTCGGAGTCGGTGCCGATCAGGGTCCGGTTCCCCGACCACTATGCCCGGTCGGTCCTCCTGTCGCGCGGCAACCTCCCCTACGAGCTCGATCTCAAGCCGCCGAGCAGCTTCCCGATCTACCCCGCATGGATCAGCGCGGTCTTCGCCGGGCACGAGGCGGTGGAGAAGGGCCTGTCGATCACCATCCCGATCCTCGTCCAGATGTCGACGACCTCGGTGCGCGAGAAGGACTACAGCTCGGCGATGAGCGCCGCGGACATCGTGCTCGACGTCGACGTCCTCGCCCGTCGCGCCCCGTCGCTCGGCACCACGGTCGTCATCGAGCGGATCCCCGGCGCGATGCACGACGTCGTGCTCTCCGACAGCCCGGTGCGGAAGTCGGCCTTCGCCCGGATCACCCGGTTCCTCAACGGCTACCTGCAGCGCTGAGATCCGGCAGCCGACAAGATCGCGGACGAGCATCCCGTACCGCGGCCCAGCGGTCTACGATGACCCCATGTCTGCTTCTTCCGATGTGTGGTTCCCGCGCCTCGCCGAGCGCGCCCAGGCCGGCCCGAGCGAACTCTCCGCGGTGCTCGCGCTCGCGGCCGCCGGCGGCGACCTCGTCGACTTCTCCGGCGGGTTCCCCGACCCCGCGCTGTTCGACACCCGGCTGCTCGCCGAGACCGCGGCGAAGGTCATCGAGACCGAGCCCGGGATCGCGCTCCAGTACGCCTCGAACACCGGACTGCCCGGCCTCAAGGAGATGCTGCGCCAGGACATCGCGCGCACGCAGTCGGTGACCCCGGCCGAGGACGAGCTCATCGTCACCTCCGGCGGCGTCGATGCGATGACCCTCGTGTCCAAGGCGATGCTCGACGTCGGCGACGCCGTGCTCGTCGAGGCGCCGTCCTATCTGGGAGCCTTCAGCGTGTTCCAGGCGCACGAGGGCCGCTGCCTCTCGATGCGCAACGACGAGCACGGACTCGTGCCGGACTCGGTGCTCGACGTCCTCGAGGACGCGCAACTGGGCGCATCGCGGCCGAAGTTCGTCTACGTCATCCCGGATTTCCAGAACCCGTCCGGACTGCGCCTGTCGGAGGAGCGACGGGAGCGCCTCGTCGAGATCTGCCGTCGTCACGGCCTGCTCATCCTCGAGGACATCGCCTACCGCGACCTCGCCTACGACGGCTCCTACTATCGGTCGATCTACGAGATCGGCCCCGACATCACCGTGCAGATCGGGACGTTCTCCAAGACCTTCACCCCGGGCACCCGGATGGGCTGGGCCTGCGGACCGGCGACGGTCATCGACGCGATGGCCCAGGCGAAGACGAACACCGACCAGTGCGCCGGGGCGCTGGGCCAGTGCATCCTCGAATCCCTGTTGCGCGAGGGCCACTACGTCGCGGCTCTGCCCGGCCTGCGCGAGGCCTATGCGACCCGCGCCCGCGCTCTCATGGCGGAGTTCGACGCGCAGCTCGAAGGACTCGCGACCTGGACCGTGCCGGAGGGTGGATTCTTCACCTGGCTCGATGTCCCGGGGATCGACACCCGGCAGCTCGCCGAGGCGGCAGTGGACTCCGGCGTCGCGTTCGTCCCCGGAGCACCGTTCTTCGCGGACCGGAAGCGGAGCTCGAACCTCCGCATGTCCTTCTCCCGCACCCCCACCGACCGGATGGCCGAGGGCGTGGCACGGCTCGTGCGCTCGATCGAGTCCGCCCGCGCCTGAGAGCACCGGGCCGGGCGGCATCCGACACAAGGCGGCATCCGACACAAGGCGGCATCCGGCACGGGCGCCTGCGCGCATGCGACCACCCGGGGTCCGGAACGTATCAGGCCACCCGGGAGCGGACCCGTCGCTCCGTCCGGAGCGGGATGACCGCCGCATCCTCCACGTCGACCGGCTCACCGCCCTGCGGATCCGCTTCGAGGACGAACGTCCCCACCCGGAGCAGACCGGGGTCGCTCAGACCCCGCGACAGCAGCAGTCCCCGAATCGATTCCTCGACCGCGTACCGGGCGTCCGCGACCGCGGCCCGGTGCCAGTTGGGTGAGCTCGTCGCGATCTCCGAGGCCCGCATGGGCGGGGTCCAGCCGCGCTCGAGGAGCGGCTCCGCGTGCGACTCCCACACATCCCCGGGGAGGTACTCCTCGCTGACGATCTCCATCCAGTACCCGCGCGGGTTCGCCGCGATCTGGGCGTAGGGCCACGCGCAGTCCTCCGGAAGCGACCACAGCCGGTGCACCTCCGGGTTCGTCGACAGGATGCTCCGCTCGCCGAAGCTCGGCTGCGCCCACGGCTGCTCGACGCCGACGGAGCGCCGCAGGTCCCGCGCGAGCCGACCCCGCCGGACGGACGCGAAGGTCCCGTCGGATGCCCGGTCCGGTCGTTGGAGGCCGAGGACCTCGGACTCGCCGTACTCGATGAGCACGTACTGGTTCCACGTGCAGGCCCGCAGCCGCCGGACGGTGTCGTCGACGAGCTGGCGGAGGGATGCGGCACGGTCGGGAACCGGGCGGGGGTGCGCAGTACGGGTGGACATCATTGCCTCCTCACGAGTGCGGTGCGTGTGAGGATCATCCTTGAGCGAGGCACGGACACGGGGTTCGGGCACGAAACCCGAACGGGAGCGGCGGCAGGATCGCACGAACGGTGCGAAGACCGGTCGCCAGCCACGGGTGCGCGGTTCGGCAGGCGCAGCCCGGGGTGCGGAACTCACCGATACGCGATTCCGGAGAACGACGAAGCCCCGGGTCGGATGACCCGGGGCTTCCATCTCATCAGGCGACGAATCGAACCTGACGGACAACGCGGTAGCGGTGGGATTTGAACCCACGGTACGGGGTTACCGTACACAACATTTCGAGTGTTGCACCTTCGGCCGCTCGGACACGCTACCGTCGGATACTCTACCCGGATCCGCCCGTGCGACCCAAATCGGGCCCGGAGCGCACGCGACGCCGCAGTCGGACACCCGCACCGCAGACGTGCCGTGATGCCTCCCTCAGCGGCGGGCGTCGAAGAAGCCGCGCAGCCGCTCCGCGCACACCTCGGCGAGCACCCCGGCGTAGACCTCGGGGCGGTGCAGCGAGCCCCGGTCCCGCGGCAGGTCCCACACGGACCCGCAGGCGCCGGCCTTGTCGTCGTACGCGCCGAACACGATCCGCCCGACCCGTGCGGCGACCGCGGCTCCGGCGCACATCGCGCAGGGCTCGAGGGTGACGACGAGGGTCGCCCCGGTCAGCCGCCACGCCTGCGCCGACCGGCCGGCCGCACGGAGCGCGACGATCTCCGCATGGGCGGTGGGATCGTGGTCGACCTCACGGCGGTTGAAGCCCGCCCCGAGCACGCGGCCCTGGGCGGACACGACGACCGCGCCCACGGGCACATCGTCGCCGTCGCTCGCGAGCGAGGCCTGGGTGAGCGCGATCCGCATCCAGGCCTCGTGCTCCGGCCGCTCGATCAGCGGGCGGCCTCGAGCTGATCCGCGAAGCCGACGGCCTCGCCGACGTGCGCGACGACGCGCGCCGGATCGGATGCGTGGGTCTGCGCCTGTTCGAGGAGCTCCTCGGCGGGAACCCCGAGGTCCGCGAACACGTCGGCGTCCCCGCCCCATTCGGCGTCGTCCTCGAGATCGAGCATGGGGACGACCTCGTCGTCCTCCTCGTCGTCGACCTCGGCATCCTCGTCCGCGACGGGCGCGGCCGACTCCTCCTCGATGTCCTCGTCGGACTCGTACTCGTCCTGCCGGGCGTCGAGGTAGTCGACGAACAGCTCCGCGAAGGGACTCTCCGCCACTGCGTGCACGTCCGACAGGAAGACCTTGACCTCGTCCGCGGCGGAGAGGCGCACGAGCGCGAACCACTCGTCCTCGTGCTCGATGACGGCGACGGCCTCACCCTCGTCCTCACCCCCGGAGCGCATGGTCTCGAGGAGGTCGTCGAGATTCGCCGCATCGCGGATGTCGTAGTCGACGGCGCGGTAGCCACCGGAGGAGTGCGACAGGACTGCAGTGAAGTAAGCCATGCCCCTATTCTGTCCCCTCCGACATCCGGTCGGCCCCGCCCGCACACCGGCTACCTGCCGTACCCGCGCGCAGGCCCCCACCGCACCCGTGCGGCGGCCACTGGGCCGCCCACCGCGCTCGCGCGACCGTCCTCGGCGACCGGCGCATCCCCGCGGTCGCCGCGGTCCGGTAGATTCGGGACCATGCATCTTCACGTGGTCGACCACCCGCTCATCGCCCATAAGCTCACCGTGCTCCGCGACGAGCGCACCGACTCCGCGCGCTTCCGGCTGCTCACCGATGAGCTCGTCATGCTCCTCGCCTACGAGGCGACCCGCAGCATCCGGGTCGAGGAGAAGGTCATCAGCACCCCGGTGAGTCAGATGACCGGCACCGGCCTGTCGAACCCGCGCCCCGTCGTGGTGCCGATCCTCCGCGCTGGCCTCGGCATGCTCGAGGGCCTGCTGCGGATGCTGCCGACCGCCGAGGTCGGCTTCCTCGGGATGGTCCGCGACGACGAGACCTTCGAGGTCACCGCCTATGCCGAGCGCCTGCCCACCGACCTGTCCGGGCGGCAGATCTTCATCATCGACCCGATGCTCGCCACCGGCGGCACGCTAGCGATGGCGATCGACTACCTGCTGGCCCGCGGCGTCTCCGAGGTCACCGCGATCTGTCTGGTGAGTGCGCCGGAAGGGGTCGAGCACATCGAGAAGACCTACGCCGGCCGCGCCGACGTCACCGTCTACACGGCCGCGCTCGACGAGAAGCTCAACGAGAACGGGTACATCGTCCCGGGTCTCGGCGACGCCGGCGACCGGATGTACGGAGTCGTCTGACCCGCAGCGGACCGCAGCCGCTCAATCTTCCCCGCTCCCCCATCCCGCTAGCTCTGCCCCGGGCGTCACATTCGGTCATATTCGACCGTGTCGACACCCGGATGCTTGCCGTTCGTTCTCCGCGTGAAGAATAATGACGAACATGTCCGATTCCCTCCGCCTCGCGCGCAACCGCCCCGTGCGCTGCCCGCACCGATGTCCGCAGGACCGGTGGGCACAGCGCATGCTGTGCGTTCGCGATTGACACCCTCACGCCACGTGGTCGCGAACGGACTCCCTCCCGAGTGGCATCGCACGCATGGCACCGGCGCGCACCGCGCCGCCCGCTGCGAGGGGCGGCGCGCGGCATCGTGCTCTACATCGGACTCGACGAGGCCAAGGCTGCGGCCGACGGCACGAACCTCGCCGCGATCGCCCAGGCGCTCCAGGAGTACGCGCGGGAGCTGTCCTCGCAGGCCGACACCCAGGCCGTCATCGCGCTCGCACCCGACGGCCCGGGCAGGGATCTCGACGCCGTGCGAGCGGTCGCGATCGGCTCCCCGGCCGCCACCGGGACCCCCGCCGGCAGGCACGGCCCCGTGCGCTCGCGCGTCCCGGCCCGCATGCATCCGCCCGCTGCGAGCGAGGATCTCGCACCCACCGGCACTCCGGAGCACCAGCTCCGGATCGACATCCCGCGCCGCGAGGTGCACGTCGACGGGGAGATCTCCCCGCTCACGACGAAGGAGTTCGACCTCCTCGCCACCCTCGTCTCCCATCCCGGCGAGACGCTGTCGCGCCTCGATCTCATCGACAGCCTGTGGGGAGGATCCGACGAGGCGCCGGACGAGCGCACCGTCGACGTGCACGTGCGGCGGCTCCGCAAGCGGCTCGGAGGCTTCTCCTCGGTGGTCCGCACCATCCGGGGCGGCGGCTACCGGTTCGACGAGCACCCCGACGTCCTCGTCTGGCGCGCCACCGCCTCGCGCTGAGCCCCGGAGGCCCGGGGGCCTCCGGGCGTCAGGGCGGCCTCGGGAGCGTGTCCGAGGTCACCCTCCCGACCCCCGTCCCCTCCAGCCTTTCGTCAGCTTCCGGACATACACTCGATCGCGATGTCCGCTTCTCGTAACCCCTCCAGTGGGATCCTCGTTTTCGTCGTCGGAGCCCTGCTCGCCGCTCTCCTCGCGATGCACGAGCTCGTCCCGACCACCCGGGGTCTCGCCCTCGTCATCGAGTCCGCCCTGCCGTGGACCGGTGTCCTCATCGTGCTGCTCTTCATCGTGGCGCTGTTCCGCTTCTCGGTGCTCAGCATCATCGGCGTGCTCCTGCCCGCCCTCGTCTGGTTCATGATGTTCGGCGGCTACCTGCGACCGGCCGACGTCCCCGAGGACGCGGATATCGTCGTCGCCAGCCAGAACGTCGGGGCCAGGATGCCGCAGCCCACCGCGACCGCACAGAGCATCATCGACCGGTCACCCGACATCGTCGCGGTGCAGGAGATCGAGTCGCTGTCCGGGGACATCATCACCGAGCAGCTGTCCGCGCACTTCCCGCACTCGGCCGAGGAGGACACGATCGGCATCTGGTCGCAGTGGCCGATGACGGAGCCGACGGAGATCGACCTCGGCATCCAGTGGACGCGCGCGATCGCGACGACGATCAGCACCGACCACGGGGACGTGCGGTTCTACAGCGTCCACCTGCCGTCGGTGCGGCCGGGACAGGAATCGCTGCGGAACAACGCGCTCGCCCGGCTCAGCGAAGCGATCGAGTCCGACGGCGCCGAGCGCGTGATCGTCGCCGGGGACTTCAACTCGGGCAACACCGACCGCTACTTCGAGCAGCTCGACGACGGGCTCACCGGCACCCGCGAAGCGGTGGGCGGAGGCTTCGGCTTCACCTGGCCGTCGATCTTCCCCGTCGTCCGCCTCGACCACATCATGGTCCGCGGTCTCGATCCGGTGGGCGACCTCGTCCTCGATCGCGGAACGAGCGATCACCGCGCGATCGTCGGCTTCATCGACGTCCCCTGACCGAGCCGTCCGTCCGCGGCGGTCGGCGGCTCAGCCGGATTCGACCGGCGACCGTACCGCGCAGTCGCCGGTGCCCACCGGGTCGGTGCGCTCGAGCGCCCCGCGCAGGGTTCCGTCGATCTCGTCGAGCGTGAGGGCGTAGCCGGTCTCCGGGTCGGATGCCGACCGCGCGAACACCATGCCCACGACCCGGCCCTCCGCGTCGAGCATCGGCCCGCCCGAGTTGCCCGGCCGGATGATCCCCCGCACGGAGTACACCTCGCGGACCACGGTGCCGTCGTTGTAGATGTCGAGGCCTCGGGCATCGAGGCGGTCGCGCACGCGGGTCGGGGAGATCGTGTAGGGCCCGTTCTCCGGGAATCCGACGACCACCGAGTCTGCGCCGACAGTGAGCTCGCCACCGAGATCGAGCTCCGGGGCCGCGAGCTCGGGCACCCGCAGCACCGCGACGTCGAGGGCGGGATCGAAGGCGACGACCTCGGCCGGGTACGGCTGGCCGGTGCCGCCCACCTGGACGATGGTCGACCGGGTGCCGGCGACCACGTGCGCGTTCGTCGCGACCATCCCGGGCTCGTACACCCAGCCGGTCCCCTCCTGCAGCGCCCCGCACTCGGTGTCCGTGGTGACGACCTTGACCACGGAGTCGTCGACCTCGCGGCCGACCGCCACCATCGATTCGCTCGGCTCGCCCACCCCGCGGATCTGCTCGGGCTGTCCCTGGAACACCTGCGGGAACCCGGTGTCGGCGAGCGCGGTGCCGATGCTGCCGAGCGCCTCGGTCGAGGTGATGGGGGCGAACCTG
This sequence comes from Brevibacterium ihuae, assembly GCF_900184225.1. Classification (NCBI taxonomy): domain Bacteria; kingdom Bacillati; phylum Actinomycetota; class Actinomycetes; order Micrococcales; family Brevibacteriaceae; genus Brevibacterium; species Brevibacterium ihuae. The sequence continues at coordinate 590,641 of NZ_FXWZ01000003.1, forward strand.
TCGAGCCCGGCGATGATCGACGACTCGGCGGTCCAGCGGTTGAGGGTGAGGAGCGGCGTCGTCGTCACCCAGCCGGCGGCGAGCCAGATGATGAGGGTGAAGGCCACGAGTCCGGAGGCGCCGCCGCCGAGCGCGTCGATGCCCCGGCCCCAGCGGGTGGGGATGCGGTCGCGCAGGGTGGCGCCGAGGAAGCCGCCCACCCCGGAGAGGACCACGCCGAGCACGAGCGGGAGCGCCACCGTGAGTCCGGGCATCGTGGACTCGTCGAGCCATCCCTGCCCGGTGAGGAGATCGGCGGTCCACGGCCCGAGGAACCGGCCGGCCACGAGCCCCAGGAAGAACCCGGCGACGGCTCCGCCGCCGGCGAGGAAGCCCTGCTGCCAGCCGAGGAGGACGGAGAGCAGCGCGAGGGCGACGAGGACGATGTCGACGGGGGCCATCTACGCCCTGCCGGGGAAGCGCGCCCGCTGGTTCACCGCATTCATCATCCGCGACCGCTCGAGGGTGAACTGCTCGAGCAGGTAGAGCTCGACCGCGCGCTCCTTCTCCCCTCCGACCCCGGCGAGCACCCGGGTCCGGGTGGCGGCGAGGTTGGCGGCGATCCGGATGAGCGAACGCATGTGGTCCTTGGCGTGGGGGAACTGGGAGGCCCAGCGCTTGCCGGCCCGCCGGCCCTTCCACGTGCCGAGCATGTCGACCTCTGGGTGGGTGAGCCAGCCGGCGTTCGCGTAGTCGCCGAGCGACTGCCGGGTATGGGTCGCCTCGTTGTGGCGGAACAGGAGCCCGGTGCCGAACCAGCCGATCGCGATGAGCGCCGACAGGCCGATGAGCACGGCGAGGCCGACGATGCCCGGCATCGCGGACATCACCGTCGCCATGCCGTTCCACAGACCGTGGAGCAGCATCCCGGCGATGAGCCCGGGGATCCACATGATGACGGTGAGCCACCAGGCGCCGCGCCGGGCCGCGAAGCCGATCGCGATTCCGGCGCAGGCGACGAAGGCGGAATGGAGGAGCGGACTCATGAGGCAGCGCATGATGAAGGTCTGCCACAGCCCGGCCTGCGCGGCCTCGACGTAGGCACCGCCGAGGTAGAGGATGTTCTCCGTGAATGCGAAGCCGGCGCCGATGAGGCTGCCGTAGACCCAGCCGTCGAGCGGGCCCTCGAAGTACTTGCGCGCCGCGAGCACGATGACGACGAGGAGGACGCCCTTGGTGATCTCCTCGGTGACCGGCGCCATGACCACCGCGCCGAAGACGTCGCCCGAGGCGTCGAGGCCGATGAAGGACAGGGCGTAGATGCCGAGGGCGCTCGCGATGAGGGTCATGACGACCGAGGCGACCGCGCCCCACAGCAGGCACACGACGAGCAGGAGCTTGGGCTGCGGCTTCCACCGGTCGAAGAGCATGACCATGACGACGATGAAGATCAGCGGGATCGCCGACAGCGCCACGACCAGCGGTCCGGCCCCTTCGAACGAGAACGCACCGAGGAGGAGGATGACGAGGAATCCGAGAGCGAGGATGACGCCGAGGATCGCAGCGGCGACGATCCGCGCGATGTTCGCACCCGCGGTGGGATCGGTCCGCGGCATCCGGCGTGCGGCCTGGGCGGCCCACGGGGCGTTGACCGGACCGCCGGAGTGCTGCTGCACCTGCGCCCGGACCCGCATCTCCTGGGTGACGGTGGGCGAGAACCGCGGCTGGGCGTACACCCGCTGGGCGGGCTGCATCCCACCGCCGTGCGGGGGGTGGTTCCAGCCCTGTCCGGGCCCCCGCTGCAGAGGTGCGCCGCCCGGCTGCGGGCCCTGCCACGGCTGCGGCGGGCCGGCCGGACCCGCGGCGGGGCGGCCGCCGGGGCCGGGAGCACCCCGACGTCCCGTCGCCTGCTGCCCCGGAGCATGCACGCCGGGCGCACCGGGTCCGCCCGGAGCACCGTGCGCGGGCGCGGAGCGGCCGGGGCCGACGGGTCCTCGGTGGGGGTGCTGGGGGTGGTGGCTCATACCTGCCTCGATCGTCTGCGATGCCCCCGGGACGCGACCGGGCGGCGGTGCCTCGAACCAGCATAGACACTGCCGCGGACACCGCGGAGCCGCAGCACGTTGCGATCACGCAACACGACGGTGCCGTCTCGTGTCGCAGCCCGTCCCGCAGAGGCACGCACGAGGGGCCGGGCACCGTGTTCCGGTGCCCGGCCCCTGTGTGGGATGCCGATCGCGGGAACTCACGGTCGCGGCGGGGATCCCTCCCCGTCGCGGCCCCGTCCGGCCCGCAGCCGGTCCGGCGTCAGCGTGCGATCTGCAGCGTCCGCGCGGTGTACTCGGAGAGCTCGGTGAGGAGCGTCTCGTCCTCGTGGAGACGGCGGCCCAGCGAGGGCACCATCGACTTGAGCTTCGGCTCCCATCCCGCGTACTGCTGGGGGAAGCAGGTGGCGAGCAGGTTGAGCATGATCGGTGCGGCGGTCGACGCGCCCGGCGAGGCGCCGAGCAGCGCGGCGATCGAGCCGTCGGCCGCGGAGATGAGCTCGGTGCCGAATCCCAGCACTCCGCCCTTCGCTCCGTCGCGCTTCATCACCTGGACGCGCTGCCCGGCGGTGATGAACTCCCAGTCGGACGGATTGACCTCGGGCGTGAACTCGCCGAGCATCTCGAAGCGGTCCTTCTTCGAGGACGCGAGCTCGCCGACGAGATACTTGACGAGGTCGAAGTTGTCCTTCGCCACGTTGAGCATGACCGGCAGGTTGTTGCCGCGCACCGAGAAGGGCAGGTCGGTGAAGCGGCCCGACTTGAGGAACTTCGGGGAGAACCCGGCGTAGGGGCCGAACATCAGGTAGCGCTTCCCGTTGACCACGCGGGTGTCGAGGTGCGGCACCGACATCGGCGGGGCGCCGAACGCGGCCTGGCCGTAGACCTTGGCGTGGTGTCGGTCGACGAGATCCGGGTTCGAGGTGCGGAGGAACAGCCCGGAGACCGGGAATCCGCCGTAGCCGCGGCCCTCGGCGATGCCGGACTTCTGGAGGAGGTGGAGGGCACCGCCGCCGCCGCCGATGAACACGAAGCGGGCATTGACGTCGAAGGCGTCGCCAGCGGCGGAATCCTTGATCGAGACGCGCCAGCCGTCGGCGGTGCGGTTGAGGTCGGTGACCGCGTGACCGGTGCGGATCTGGCTGCCCCGGTTCCCCATGTGGGTGAGGAGCTGGCGGGTGAGGGATCCGAAGTCGACGTCCGTGCCGGTCTGGAACCGGGAGAGGCCGTTGACCTGCCCGGGGCCCCGGTTCTCGAACATCAGCGGCAGCCACTCGGCCTGCACGGCCGGGTCGTCGGTGTACTCCATGTCGGCGAACAGCGGGTTGCGGACCATGGTCTCGTACCGCTTGCGGATGTAGTCACGGCCCTTCTCGCCCCGCCCGTAGCTGATGTGCGGGACCTGGTTGATGAAGGACGACGGATCGGTGATGACGCCCTCGTCGAGCAGATAGGACCAGAACTGGCGCGAGACGTGGAACTGCTCGTTGATGTTCACGGCCTTGGCGATGTCGATGTCGCCGTTCGCGTCGGCCGGCGAGTAGTTGAGCTCGCACAGGGCGGCGTGGCCGGTGCCCGCGTTGTTCCACGGATCGGAGCTCTCACGCGCCACGTAATCGAGGCGCTCGTAGACGCGGATGTCCCACTCCGGCTGCAGATCGGTGAGCATGGCGCCCAGAGTGGCGCTCATGATCCCGCCGCCGATGAGGACTACATCGACGCTTTCCTTGGTGTAGGTCATTGTTACCTCGGCTCAGTTCGCACGGGGCGCACCGCTCTCCGGCACGCCTGATGTCTGCCCTCGACTCTACTCCGCTCCGGCGTGCGAACCGAACTCGGGTCCGGTCCGCGAGCAGCCTCCGAACCACTGCTCGGAACCGGTCCGGCACCGGGTCCACAGGTCCCGCGCAGCGCCGGATCGGCAGCGCGCCGACACGGCGTCGAACTCGGCGCTGATGCCTGGGGACGGACAGTCGACCCCTGCTGTCGCACACCGGTGGACAGCGCGGACCGGTCCACAGACGACGGCCCGGACTTCCGCAGGCCGGCTCGGCGCGATGACCTGGGTGCATGAATCCGCCGTCCTCGCCCCCGCATCCGTCCTCCGCCCTCCCGTCGGCTCGCCTCGTGGCGGCTCTCGCGTCGCTCCTCGTGCTCACCGCCCTCCTCCTGTCCCCCATGCCCGCGCCGGCGCGCGCGGCCGATCTCGGCCCGACGACGGAAGCCGACTCCGCGCGCGGTCTCGGTCCGGCGCCCGAGGTCCTCGGCCCCGGTCGCTGGCACCGCAGCTCGGAGGGGAGGACGTGGTACGGCGCGTACCGGTCCCTCGAGGACGGATACGCCTACTGCGTCGACGCGGGCCGGGCCACTCCGCTCCCCCGCTTCTTCCGGGATTCCGCACCCCGGGAAATCGCGAGTCCGCAGACGGCCTGGGCCCTCCACGCCTACGGGGACTCCGAGGAGCGGGACGTCCACTCCGCCCTGTCGGCGATCGCGAAGCTCGATCCCGCCGTGCCGCACCGCCACGTCATCGATCCGGCCGAACCGTCCGCGCTCGGCCCCGGGTTCCGGGGTGCGGCCGCGGCGAAGTCGCGGATCTCCAAGGAGGCCGCGCGGTTCGCCGGTCCGTACACCCTCGAGATCGACATCGCCGCACCCCCGCGCGGATCACTCCGGACGACCGCGCGGATCCATGTCGAATCCGCCTCCGGGAACGCCGTGCCCGGCCTCACCGTCGACCTCGAGGCCACGGGCGGGACGGTCGCGGCCGCCGCGGTGACCACCGCGGCGGAACCAGTCGAGGTCGAGGTCACCGTATTCCCTCCGGCCATGGCCTACGGCACTCCGGGCTCCCCCTTGACGGACTCCCCCGACACCGCGCCCGCGGAGCTCCGGCCGGAGATCCGCCTCTCCGCACGCGCCTCGGGGATCCCTCCGACGACCGTCCGCTTCCATGAGGCGGCGGGGCCAGGCTCCGCGCGGGTGCAGAACATCATCTCCGCGGACGCACCGCAATCCGTCACCGCCGATCGGCGGCTCGTGCTCGATCCGGTGCCGGTACCCTCCGAGGAGGCCTCGCCGCCCCCGCGCCCCGAACACCCCTCGGTGCCGACGGCCGAACCCTCTCCGACCGCGCCGCCGGCGCCGGAACCGAGCACAGCGCCGAGCCCCTCGACGCCCCCGGCGCCTCCGGCGCCCGCACCGACAGCCTCGCCCGAGCCCTCGACCCCGCCGACGTCTGCGCCCGTACCGACCTCAACACAGCCCGCCCCTGCGGAACCCGGGTCTCCGGCGCCTGCGGAACCCGGGTCTCCGGCGCCTGCGGAACCCGTGCCCACCGGAAGCACGACGTCACCACTGCCAACCGATCCGTCGGGCACCGATCCGTCGGGCACCGATCCGTCGGGCACCGAGCCTGCGGACACCGAGCCGTCCGGCACCGCACCGGCCGTCGGGCCGGCACCGGAGCGCGATTCCGTCGCCGCACCGACCTCGGCGCCGTCTCCGCGCACCCCGGCGGCCCCGGAGACCGCAGGAGCGGACGAGCTGCCGCGCACCGGAGCGGGTTCGCACGCACTCATCGGCCTCGCACTCGTCCTCGTCGGGACCGGCACCGGTGCCCTCGTCCTCAGCGGACGGCGCCGCAGGTGAGCCGCATTCGACGTGCGGGGCAGCAGGTGACGGCCCTCGCAGGCAGGGCCGCAGCACGGGCCGAGACACGGGAGAAGGCCGGGCCGGGACGCACGACGGGCGCGGCAGCCCATCGCTGCCGCGCCCGTGCGCGTTCATCCGTGCGCCGCCGGGAGATCATCCCGAAGGCGGGCCGGACATCACCCTCCGGAGACCGCTGCGGCCAACCGGTTGAGCGTGTCCTCGAGCTCGGACTCCGACACGAGCGGCAGTCCGATCTTCTTCGCGGTCTGCGGATCGACCTTGTCCCACGCATAGGTGTGGACGACCCGGGTGGCGTCGGCGCCCTCCGGCTCGAGCTCCCACACCCACTCCCAGCCGGGCGGCTCGGTGCCCGCCGGCGCGGTCTGCCAGGCGAGGAGCTTGCCCTCGTCGTAGCCCGTGACGTGGTTGTCGGTCTGGTACTCCCCGCCCATGTGCTCACCATTCATGTTCATGGTGAAGACCTGGCCGTTCGCGGTGATCCGGTCGGTCTTGGAATCCGACACGATGAACCCGGATCCGTCGAGCTCGTGATGGCGCTCGGGATTGGACAGGATCTCGAAGATGTCCTTGGCGGGTGCGTCGATGGTGCGCGACACGGTGATGCTGGTCTGATCCGACATCATGACCTCTCTTTCCTCGTCGTTAGCTGTCCTTCGACGCTATCGGCCGGAACGGCGCTCGGCAAAGCGCCGGGCATGATTCACATACCAATCCAAGACTTCCGGATCGGCCGCGGTGCCCCGGTTGATCGTGTCCGGCGACGCGCCCTGGAAGATCTTCTTGATCGGCACCTCCATGAGCTTTCCGGTGCGGGTGGTCGGTACGGCCGGGGCGGCGATGATCTCGTCGGGGACGTAGCGCGGGGACACCTCGGACCGGATCCGGGCGACGATCGCCTTCCGGAGCTCCTCGTCGACCTCGACTCCGGGCTGCGGGACGACGAACAGCGGCATGTAGTAGTCGCCGCCGGACAGCTCCGCGCCGATGACCATCGAGGACTGCACGCCCTCGACGGCGTCCACGGCCTGGCAGATGTCGGCCGAGCCCATCCGGATCCCGCCGCGGTTGATCGTCGAATCCGAGCGGCCGTGGATGATGTACTGACCGCCGGGCCGCTTGGTCACCCAATCTCCATGCCGCCAGACGCCGGGGTAGGCGTCGAAGTACGCCGCCCGGTAGCGGCTGCCGTCGGGATCGTTCCAGAACTTCACCGGCATCGAGGGCATCGGCTTCGTCACGACGAACTCGCCGACCTCGTCGGTCACCGAGCGCCCCTGGGGGTCGAAGGAGTCGGCGGCGACGGCGAGGTAGGCACCCTGGAGCTCCCCGCGCACGATCGGGTCGTAGGGGTTCGAGCCGATGAATCCGGTGGCGATGTCGGTGCCGCCGGAGTCGGAGCCGAGGTGGATGTCGGGGCTCACATGGGCATAGACCCAGTCCCACGTCGAATCGGGCAGCGGGGAGCCGGTCGACAGGATCGATCGGAGTGAGGACAGGTTGTACCGGGCGGCCGGGGACACCCCGGACTTCTCGATCATCGAGAGGATCGCGGCCCCGGTGCCGAAGTTCGTCACCTTCTCCCGCTCGCAGATCTCGAACTGCTTGTCCGCGACGCCGGCGACGGGCGAGCCGTCGTAGGTGACGATCGTCGCGCCGACGAGCAGGCTGTTGACGAGGAGGTTCCACACCACCCACGTGGTCGCCACCGCAGAGTAGTGGCGCCCGCCCTCGAACGCCTCCTGCTGCAGGGTGTTCGCCTTCAGCGCCTCGAGCGTGACGCCGCCGTGGCCGTGCACGATCCCCTTCGGCTTGCCGGTGGTCCCGGAGGAGTAGAGGACCCACAGCGGGTGGGAGAACTCGACCGGCTCGAACCGCGGCTCGACCGGCTCGGCGACGATGCGGGAGTACAGGGTGGTGCTCGCCCGGGATTCCGCTGCGGCGGCCGCGCGGTCCGCCGCATCCGGGAGCTGATCGACGAGGACGTGCTCGCGAACCGTCGGCAGTGCCTCGAGGAGGTCGTCAACCGTGCCGGTGAGATCGTGCTCGGTGCCGTTGAACAGGTAGCCGTCGACGGTGAGGAGGACGGTCGGCTCGATCTGCGCGAACCGGTCGGCGATCCCCTTGATGCCGAAGTCGGGGCTCACCACCGACCACACCGCTCCGACCGTCGCGCACGCGAGCAGGGCCTCGGCGGCCTGCGGGATGTTCGGCAGCACCGCGCACACGGTGTCGCCGGGGGCCACCCCGCGCTCGCGCAGCCAGGCGGCGAGCGCACCCACGCGGCCGCGCAGCGCGCTCCACGTGATCGACTCGCGGCGCTCGTCCTCGTGCAGGCCGACGATCGCCTCGGCATCGGGGCGGGTCGCGGCGTGCCGGAGGATGTTCTCCGCGTAGTTGCACGTCGCACCTGCGAACCAGCGCACGTCGGGCATCGTGTCGCCGCTGAGGACCGGCCCCTCGCCCCGATCGCCGATGACATCGAAGTACGTCCACATCGTCTCCCAGAACGGCTCGATGTTCTCCACCGACCACTCGAGGATCTCCGCGTAGCCGGAGGTGCGGACGTCGTGCTCACGGGCGAGCCAGCGCTGGTAGTCGGCGAGGGCGCTCGCCTCCGCGCGCTCGCGCGGCGGGGTCCAGAGGACGGTGCGGTCGGTCATGCGGATCCTTCACGTCGATGGGAAGTCTGCTGTCGGCCCCACCAGTTCTACCAGTCCCGGCGCGCCTGCGAAAGCCTCTGCTCAGCGTGCGGTGAGGCGGGTCCACGCGGCGACGTCGAATCCCCGGTGCTGGGCGATGCCGGCCATGTGCCGCACCGCGTTGTCGAGCTTCCCGCGCCAGGCCTCGACTGCGGCTGCGGCGTCCGCGGCTTCGAGGGCGCGGACGATGCGCCGGTCGTCGAGCACGATCCGGTCGGTGGCAGGGGTGTAGTCGAGCAGGAGCACCGAGATGTACATCCGCAGCCGCCGGGTGAGCGACTCGAAGGTCCGGGCCGTCTGCTCGAGGCCCGAGGTCCGCGCGAGCTCCTGCTGGAACCGCAGGTCCGCGTCCTCGACGTCCGTCCCCCGCCGCAGCGCGGCGACCGCTTCGACGCGACGCAGCGCCTGCCGGACGGGCACGAGGTGACGGCGGGGGCGGGCGGCGAGGCCGCGGAGGAGCACTGCACCGAGCACGAGGCGGGCGGCGTAGAGGTCGATGACGTCGTCGGCGGTGACCGCCGGGATGCGCACCCCGCCGCGGCCTCCGGCGAGCAGCTCCTCATCGATCATGCGCCGGATCGCCGCATCGACTGCGGCCTGCGGCACCCCCAGACGCGAGGCGAGCTGCCGCGGTCGGATCCGGTCACCGGACCGGTATCCGGAATCGATGATCTCCTGCCGGAGTGCGATCGCGAGCTGCTCGGTGAGGGAGAGGTTCTCCCGCGGCATCCAGTGCGAATCGGGGACGAGGCCGGCCTGCGGCAGCCGGTCACCGGATGCGTCGCGGACCGCGGCAGACGATTCAGAACTCGTGGTCTGTGCGATCGATCGTGTCTCCGCGGCGCTCCGGGTGCCGAGGTCGGCGCCATCGGCGATCCAGACGAGTCCTTCGAGTCCGCGCGAGACCCGTGCGGCGAGCGCGGTGAGGAGCGCTCCCGGGATCGCATCGACCGCGCCGAGCGCCTCGCGCACGGTGTCGACGAACTCCGCGTGCTCACTCACTGCGGTGAGCCGCGCACCGCCGTCGCGGCGGCCGGCGGCCGGCTCCTCCGCATGGCCCATCGCACACCCGCGCCCGGCCCGGCGACCGCCGTCACCGTCGGCGGAGTCCCGGAGCGCACCCTGCGGATCGAAGGCGATGATGCGATCGACCCCGCGGGCCTCGAGCACCGCGCGCGCGGGCTCGGGCACCTCCGGGCCCGCGGTCGCACCGAACTGCCGCTCCCAGCGCACCAGGCCCGCACTGCCGAGGGCGGCGGTCACCCCGGCGCAGCGCCGCCGGAACGCTCGGCCGCCCCGGGTCCGGACGGCCGACGCCGCCACCTCGGCGCACCCGAGGAGCAGGACCGGATAGGCGGCGACGACGGCGACGAGCCGGAACCGGGGCGATCGCGGTCCCACCGCGAGTCCGGACATCGCGCGGGACACGACGCTCTGGCTCAGACCGGTGGCGACCGCGACGGCGCGCGTCGAGTAGTCCGGCGCATCGATCCGCGCTCCCGCAGTGGCGAGCACCGCCGACACGACCGCGGCGGCGGTGTCCTGGATCCGCGGCCGGCCCGACCGCGGCCGGTCGGCGAGTCCCTCACCCGAAGCCGCGCGCGCCGTCCAGCGGCGCACCGAGGCCGCGGACACCCCGAGCTCCGCGGCGACGTCCGCCGCCGTCCGGCCGGCGCGCACCGCCGCACACGCCTGCTCGCGCACGGCGACGGGGACCGGTCTGCCTGCCACCGCCACCTCCGATTCTCATCACTTATGACTCATCCTAGGTCGCCCAAGGAGCCTGAGCACCTGTGCACGCCGCCGGAGCGCCCGCACACTGGAACCCACGCTCGACGACGAGCTGCCGCCGGAGATCCCGGCGGGCCGCGATCACGGAGGTTGCCATGCTCAGCGCTCCCGGTGCCACGCCCACCACTCCCAGCACCACTCCCAGCACCGGTCTCACCCGTCTCACCGAGGCCGCCGTCGCCCGTGTCCGACACTGGCTGCGGATCTCCGCGGGGACGCCCGCCGCCCGCACCCCGGCCGCGGACCGGCTTTCGGCCGTGCTCTCCGATCCCAACGGGCTCGACTTCACCGTCGGATTCGTCGACCGGGTCGTCGGTACGGACGACGTCCGCGCCGCCGCCGACGCCCTCGTCGATATCGCGCAGCTCACCCCGGAGACGATGTCCGCGCTCGACCGCGCACAGATCCGGGCCGGCGCCGCCCTCGCTCCGCTGGCCCCGCAGCTCGTCGTGCCGGCCGCGCGCGCCCGCCTGCGCTCCATGGTCGGCCACATGGTCGTCGATGCGCGCGACGAACCCTTCGGAAAGGCGGTCGCCGAGCTCACCGCCGACGGCCACCGGCTCAACATCAACCTCCTCGGCGAGGCGGTCCTCGGTGAGGAGGAGGCCGACAAGCACCTCGCCGAGACCCGCCGCCTGCTCCACCGCGAGGACGTCGACTACGTCTCGGTCAAGGTGTCCTCGATCGCCTCCCAGGTGTCGATGTGGGCCTTCGACGAGACCGTCGACTACGTCGTCGACCGACTGCTCCCGCTCTATCGCGAGGCCGCGTCCTCACCGGCCGGCAGCCGCTTCATCAACCTCGACATGGAGGAGTACCAGGATCTCGAGCTCACCCTCGCGGTCTTCATGCGGATCCTGTCCGACCCGGAGCTCAGCGGGCTCGAGGCCGGGATCGTGCTCCAGGCCTACCTGCCCGACGCCCTCGGTGCGATGCAGCGGCTGTCGGAGTTCGCGAGCGCACGGGTGGCCGCGGGCGGCGCGGGCATCAAGGTCCGCCTGGTCAAGGGAGCGAACCTCGCGATGGAGCGGGTGCACGCCGAGGTCGCCGGCTGGGAGCTCACCACCTGCGGGTCCAAGCAGGCCACCGACGCCAACTACAAGCGGGTCCTCCACTGGCTGTTCACCCTGGAGCGGATGGCCGGGCTGCGGATCGGCGTCGCCGGCCACAACCTCTTCGACATCGCCTTCGCCCATGAGCTCGCAGCGGCCCGCGGGGTCACCGCGGCGGTCGAGTTCGAGATGCTCCAGGGCATGGCCGCGGAGCAGGCCGCCGCCGTGAGCGCCGACGTCGGAGAGCTCCTCCTCTACGTGCCGGCGGTCCACCCCCGGGAGTTCGACGTCGCGATCTCGTACCTCGTCCGGAGGCTCGAGGAGAACTCCGCGCAGGAGAACTTCATGTCCGGGATCTTCGAGCTCCGCAACGGCAACGCCGTGTTCCGGCGCGAGGAGGACCGGTTCCGCGCCTCCGTCGACGACCTCGCCGCACTCCTCGCGGACGCCGGCGACACCCCGCCCGGCCCCAACCGCCGGCAGGATCGGAGTGCGGAGTACACCTCGGATGCGGTGCTCGGCGCCTTCGCCAACGAGCCGGACACCGATCCCTCCCTCCCTGCCAACCAGTCGTGGGCACGCGGACTCATGGAGGAGGCGACCGCCCCCGGGTGGCTCGACACCCGGCCCGCACCGGAGCCCGTCGACTCGGTCGAGGCCGTCGACGCGCTCGTCGAGACCGGACGCCGCGCGGCGGCAGAGTGGCGCGCGCTCGGTGCGGCCGGGCGCGGAGAGGTGCTGCTCCGGGCGGCCGTCATCGTCGCCGCGCGCCGCGGCGAGTTCCTCCAGACGATGGCGGCGGAGGCCGACAAGAACCTCGAACAGTCCGACCCCGAGGTGTCCGAGGCGATCGACTTCATCCGCTACTACGCCGACCGGGCCCTCGAGCTCGAGGAGGTCGCCGGAGCGCACTTCACCCCGGACTCGCTCGTCCTCGTCACCCCGCCATGGAACTTCCCCGTCGCGATCCCCACGGGTTCGACCGTGGCGGCGCTCGCCGCGGGAGCTGCCGTCGTCCACAAGCCGTCGATGCCGACACCGCACTGCTCGGCGCTCCTCGTCGAATGCCTGTGGCAGGCCGGGGTCCCGCGCGAGGTCCTCCAGCTCGTCGCCCCGGTCGAGGGCGACGTCGGCCGGGCGCTCGTCGCACACCCCGGCGTCGACCGCGTGATCCTCACCGGCGCCTCCGAGACGGCCGCGCTGTTCCGGGAGTTCAACCCGGAGCTCGCGATCAACGCGGAGACCTCGGGCAAGAACGCGCTCATCGTCACTCCGGCCGCGGACCGGGACCTCGCGATGGCCGACCTCGTCCACTCTGCGTTCGGCCATGCCGGGCAGAAGTGCTCGGCCGCCTCGCTCGCGATCATGGTCGGGTCCACCTACGGATCCCGGCGCTACCGCAATCAGCTCGTCGACGCGGCGTCCTCCCTCGTCGTCGACTGGCCGGCGAATCTGTCCGCGAGCATGGGACCGCTCACCGAGGAGCCCTCCGACAAGCTGCTCCGCGCGCTCACCACCCTGGAGCCCGGGGAGAGCTGGGTGCTCGAACCCCGGCAGCTCGACGACTCCGGCCGCCTGTGGTCGCCGGGCATCAAGGACGGTGTGAAGCCGGGCTCGTTCTTCCACCTCACCGAGTGCTTCGGACCGGTGCTCGGCCTCATGCATGCGGACACGCTGGCCGAGGCGATGGAGCTGCAGAACCAGGTCGACTTCGGCCTCACCGCCGGCATCCACTCGCTCGACGCCGCCGAGGTCGCGACCTGGCTCGACACCGTGCAGGCCGGCAACGTCTACGTCAACCGCGGCATCACCGGCGCGATCGTCCAGCGTCAGCCGTTCGGCGGCTGGAAGAAGTCCTCGGTGGGCCTGGGGTCCAAGGCCGGCGGCCCGAACTACCTCATGCTGTTCGGCGACTGGTCGGACGGCTCGGTGCGCGACGAGGCCTGGCTCGACGCCGCCCGCGCGAGCGATCGGCGGGCGTGGGAGCAGGAGTTCGGCCGCGCCTCCGACCCCACCGGCCTCACCGCCGAGGCGAACATCTTCCGCTACCTGCCGCGCGCCGTCACCGTGCGCGTCACCGCCGCCGCACTGGCTCTCGAGGTCACCCGCACCGCGCACGCCGCGCAGCTCGCCCAGACCCCCGTCACCTGGTCGGTGTCCCCCGACGCCGCCGCTGAGGTGCGCGCCGCGGTCGAGGACGCCGCCCGGGGTGCCGGGCAGCCGGCAGGGTCTGACGGGCCGGCGGGCGCCTCGGGCACGGCCGGGTCCACCGGTGCGGTTTCCACCGGCGAGGGTGGCGTCGCGATCGAGTCGGCGGCCGGCTTCGCCGCGCGCGTGGAATCCGGCGCTTACGACGACGGGGTGGGCGCACGGGTGCGGATGATCGGCGCGGTCGAGCCCGAACTCACCGGCGCGATCGCGCAGCGCCCGGAGGTCGCGGTCGTCGACGATGCCGTGACCGGCTCCGGCCGCGTCGAGCTCCGCTACTTCGTGCAGGAGCAGGCCGTGTCGATGACGCTCCACCGGTTCGGCAACCCGAGCCGCAGCTTCCACGCGCTCGCGGAGTCGCTCTGCCCCGACCGCCGCGCCGGCTGATCGCGCGTCCGTTCGGGAGTGTGGGGCTTCCGGTGGAGTGTGGTGGCATCAGCGCCACCACCCTTCATCGAAAGCCCCGCAGTCGTGTCCACGGATGCCGTGCACTCGGGCTCGTGCCCCGGGGTGCGCCGGCAGTCTTCCGCGGGGGTGGGCGTTCGCAGTAGCGTGGACGCATGAGTGAGTACGCACCGGCGATCGCCACGGTCCAGATCGACAACGAGTTCACCCGCGTCACCGAGTGGCGGTTCCCCCCGGGCACGGAGACCGGCATGCACGTCCACGAGATGGACTACGTGGTCGTGCCGACCGTCGCCGGCACGCTGACGGTGGTCACGCCGGAGGAGACCTTCGCCAATGAGATCGTCCCCGGCGCCTCGTACACCCGGTCGGTGGGCAGCGAGCACAACGTCATCAACGAGACGGATGCCGAGTGCGCCTTCGTCGAGGTCGAGTTCAAGCAGCGCCGCGGCTGATCGACCCCGCGCGCATCACTGGTACGACACGAACCAGGGGCGCGGCTCGACCTCGTAGGTCTGCTCGGGGGTGAAGGTCGGGGTGTCCTCGTCGTAGAAGTTCTTCCACGCCATGAAGATGCCCTCCGGCAGCCCCTCCTGGAGCGCGTTCCACGTGCCCATCTTGAGGTCCGGGGTGCCGTTGCCGTCGGCGTGGAGGACGATCGCGAGCTCGGGGTGCGAGGTGTCGATGTCCTGCCGGTCGGAGATCATCCCGAGCGAGAACTGGTGAAGGATGAACACCTTCTGCGGCAGTGAGTTCTCCGTGGTGAGCTCGGCGAGCCATTCGGCGGTCTCGTTGACCTCCGCCGCGGTCACCGAGCCGATCTGCTCCATGTGGCGCTGCCCGGGCTCGAGCCGCCATTCGGGGTCGAGCGCGAGCCCGACGTGGGGTTCCTTGAGCAGATCCTCGTACTCCTTGGCCTGGGTGAGGAAGTCGGTGGTGCCGGGCTGCAGGTCGAGGACGACGTACACGCCCGCCTCGCCGGCGGCGTCGACCCATTCGCGGATGAGCTCCGGGTCGAGCTCGGTGGAGTAGTTGCCGTCGGGCCCGGGGACCGCCGAGGCGACTGTCGTGATGATCTCGAACGCCGGCACCACCTGGACGTCGGAGTGCGGCTCGTAGTCCTCGGCCAGCCCCTTGACCCGCTCGATCGTCGCCTCGAGGTCCTGCTCGCCGAGGATCCCGAGCGAGGCGACGCCGGGGGAGCCGTAGGCGGCGATCATGCGCCGGCCCGGGAAGGCGAGCTGGCCGCCGCCGGGGAGCTCGGGGGCGGTCGCCGCGGTGGCGGCCTTCGCGGTGAAGTCGTCCGCCTCGCCGAAGGTCTCGCCGAGGGCGAGCAGACCGCCGGCCGGGTCATCGCCCGCGGCATCCTTCGTCGCGGCCACGGTGTCGCCGTCGAGGCGCGGGTCGCCGCCGGGCACCTCGGCCACGGCTCCGCCGGCGGCCTCGACGTTCGCGCGCGCGGCGACCTCGGCCGGGGACTCCGCCTCCGGGTCGACGAAGAGCGAGGCGCCGGCCGGCTGCTCGTCGACGGCCACCTCGGGAACGGCGCCGGTGTCCTCGGCCTGCACCTCGACGACCTCGAACCCGTCGCCGAGCGCGGAGAGGTCGGTGCCTGCCGGGGTGACGAGGGTATCGGCGCCGAGGCGCTCGAGCTCGTCGGCGACGGCCTGCTCGGTACCCAGCAGGAGCGGCAGCCGGGCCTCCGATGCCACCGGGGCGGCGGCTTCGGCGGCATCTGCGGGCGCGACGACGGCGACGTCGGCGGATTCGAAGAGGAGGGAGCTGAGCTCGACGGCGGTCTGCGCGGCGTCGTCGCCCGGCAGCACTGCGGTGGCGGGCGGGGTGTCGACGAACTGCACGGACTTCTCCGAGTCGGTCGAGCACGCGCCCAGGGTGACGACGAGGACTGCCGCCGCGCCCGCCGCGACGGACCTGCTGATCCGACCGGACCGACCACTCATCTGCACCACCACTGCGCACCGCACCCTTCTTCGAAACAAGATTCCTTGGCGCCAGTCTACGACCGTCGGGCAGGGCCCGGGTCCGCACGACGCCGGGAGCAGCGACGGCACCAGGGCCGGATTGGTGTGATGTTCAACTTCCGTTGCGACGCCGGCCACCCGTTCCTGAGTGTCGCCTGAGTACAGTGCTGGCATTCCCGCTTCCGAACAAAGGTTCTCCATGCGCATTCTCAGACTCTCGAGCAGGACGGGACCGGTGAGCGTCCTCGCCGCGACCGCCGCCCTCTCCCTCGCCGCACTCCCCGGCCTCACCCCGGTCCTCGCCGCCGCTCCGACAGAGATCTCGGAGATCGCCTACGCCGGCGGCGACGACACCGACTTCATCGAGATCAAGGGTGCGCCGGGCACCGACCTGGGCGGCTTCGTCGTCGGCTCGGTGAGCCGCGGCGGCTCCCCGCAGACCGCCGGTCACTGGACCACCCTGCCCGCAGGCACCGCGGTGGACGACTCCGGCACCGCAGTCGTGCGGCTGCCGATCACCAACTCGGTGAACTCCGGCGCCGCGGCGGACGGCAGCTACGGCTCCTCGGTCTTCCTCATCGACCCGGCCGGCACTCTCGTCGACTTCGATCAGATCGGCGGCGTGGTCGGCGGCCGCGGTGTCACCGCCGGGACCGGTGCCGCGGTGCCCGAGGCGCTGCGCGGCGAGACCGCCACGCCCACCGGGGCGACCGCTCCGCGCGGCGGGTCGATCTTCTGGGACGGCACTACCTGGACCGCCGGCGACCCCACCCCGGGCGCGCTCCCCGGCGCTGCGCCGACACCGGACCCCACGGATCCGACCCCGGATCCCACCGACCCCGCCGACATCACCGCGATCGCCGACATCCAGGGCACCGGCGCGGCGAGCCCGCTCGACGGGCAGACGGTGACCACCCGCGGCGTCGTCACCGCCGTCTACCCGACCGGCGGCCTGAACGGGTACTACATCCAGACCGAGGGCACCGGCGGGGACGAGCACGCACTCGACGGCGCCTCGCACGGGATCTTCGTCTACTCCCGCGACACCGCCGGCCAGGTGCAGACCGGCGACTTCGTCGAGCTCACCGGGCGGGTCTCCGAGTACTACGAGCAGACCCAGCTCACCGTCGCCGCCGGCGGCTTCCGGCCGGTCGCCGAGGCGGCCGCGGCACCCAAGCCCTACGCCGGGGAGTTCCCCGACGGGGACGAGGCGCGCGAGTCTCTCGAGGGCATGCTCCTGCAGCCGTCCGGTCCCGTCACGGTGACCGACAACTACGGCACGAACCGCTACGGCGAGGTCGGTCTGGTCAACGGCACCGACACCCTCCGCCAGCCCACCGACGTCCACCGTCCCGGCACGCCCGAGGCCCAAGAGCTCGCCGCCGCGAACGCCGAGCGCGGCTATGTGCTCGACGACGGCGCGACGGTCGACTACACCCGCGGCGCGACGGAGACCCCGGTCCCCTACCTGGGCGGCGACGTCCCGGTCCGTGTCGGCGCACCGGCGGCGTTCACCTCGCCGGTGGTGCTCGGCTACGGCTTCGATGCCTGGCGGATGCAGCCGCTCACCCACCTCACCGGTGAGAATGCGGAGAGCACCCTGCCGGTGACGGTGGAGAACACCCGCGAGGACGCCCCCCGGGAGGTCGGCGGGGACGTCACCGTCGCGAGCTTCAACGTCCTCAACTACTTCGTCTCGCTCGGCGAGGACGAGTCGGGCTGCCGGTACTACGCCGACCGCGAGGGCAACCCGACGACGGCGAACAACTGCGATGTGCGCGGCGCCTACGACCGGGCGAGCTTCGACCGGCAGTGGCCCAAGATCGTGTCGGCGATCAACACGCTCGACGCCTCGGTGGTCTCGCTCGAGGAGATCGAGAACTCCGCGCGCTTCGGCAAGGACCGCGACGCCGCGCTCCAGGACCTCGTGACCCGGCTCAACGAGGCCGCAGGCATGGAGAAGTGGGCATACGCCGAATCGCCGGCGCAGCTGCCGGAGAACGGCGAGGACGCGATCCGCACCGCGTTCATCTACCAGCCCGCTGAGGTCGCGCCCGTGGGCGATTCCGTGCTCCTCGACGACACGGCGTTCGACAACGCACGCGCCCCGCTCGCACAGGCCTTCGCCCCGGTCTCCGATGACTCGGCCGCGGGTGACGACGCAGCCGGCGCCCGCGCACAGCAGGCCGCGGCGGACGACGAGGCGACCTTCGTGACGATCGCCAACCACTTCAAGTCGAAGGGTTCCGGCTCGGGGCCCGGCAACGAGGATTCCGGTGACGGGCAGGGCGCTTCGAACGCGGACCGGGTCGCACAGGCCCGGGCGCTCGTGACCTTCGCCGACGAGCAGGAGGCCGCGCACGGCACCGAGCGCACGTTCCTGCTCGGGGACTTCAACGCCTACACCGAAGAGGACCCCATGCAGGTGTTCTACGAGGCCGGGTACCGGAACATCGGCAAGGAGATGACCGAGGAGTCGACGTACTTGTTCGGCGGCCTCACCGGCAGCCTCGACCACGTGCTGGCCACCGAGCCGCTGTTCGCGGCCGCGACCGGTGCGGACATCTGGAACATCAACTCCGTCGAGTCGATCGGGCTCGAGTACAGCCGCTACAACGCGAACATCACCGACCTGTACGAGACCGGCCCGTTCCGCTCATCCGACCACGACCCACTGATCGTGGGGGTGGACCTGGTGGAGGACGACGAGGCACCCGGTGAGGACCCGAGCGAGGACCCGACCGACGGTCCGAGCGACGACCCGACCGAGGGGCCCGGCGGCGATGACCCGTCCGCGGAGCCGACCCCCTCGGACACTCCCGGCGGCGACCCGGCTCCGAGCGATGAGCCCGGCGACCGGCCGACCGACGACGGCCGGGGTGATGACGGAACCGACGGCGGCGATGACGGCCGCGGCGACCGGGGTCAGGACGATGACGGCCAGGGCGGCGACGACCGGGACGACGACACCGCCGGCTCCGGCGAGCGCGGCTCCGACCGCGACGGCGGCAGCCTGCCGCGCACCGGCTCCGAGCTCGGCGGGCTCGCGATCGGCGCTGCGCTCCTCGCGATCGGCGGCCTCACCCTGCTGATCTCTCGCCGCCGCAGGGGCTGATCCCCGGGCGGCCGGCCTGAGGCTGCGGCTCGCGCCTCGACGTGCGGGCTGCAGCCGGGGTCGAGGGCAGTCGTCCATGAGAGCGGCCCGGCGGGGTCCGGTGCACCGGATCCCGCCGGGCCGTGAGGGCCTGTTCCGTGCTGTGCGCCACGAGGGATTCGAACCCCCAACCTTCTGATCCGTAGTCAGATGCTCTATCCGTTGAGCTAGTGGCGCCCATCGACGCGGCAGTGCCGTGACGACCGGATCAACTATACACACCTTCCGGCGCAACGGGAAATCACCGTCCGCGGCCACGCCCTCCGACCGCGGTCTGAACGGATGCGGCCGGGCCGCCCGACCGCGGCCCGGGCTCCCGGTGCCGGGCCGGTCGACTGCGATCCTGCTCACCGACGCCCAGCCGGACCTGCCGACGACAGTTCGAGCGTCGTCATGATCACCTCGGGCGTCCGAGCGTCGTGACGATCGCCGCGAGCGCCATCGTGGCGGCTGCGCGACGACCAGAGAGAGACCCAATGGTGGACTTTGTCATTTATATGGCAGAATCCGTCATCGATCTGCACCATCCACGTCATGCACCCGGTTCCTGTGACTCAATCCACAGGGAAGAGCACCGGTTACCGGGCAGTCATCGTCTCGCGCCGTTCCTACTGTGGGGACATCCACCTTCCGGGTGACCACCGCGGCAGCGGGAGCACCCGGATCCGATCGTCGCACACCCTTGACGACCGGAAACCCCGACAGATCAGGAGACATCCATGACCGTCCTCGACCGTGGCTCAGTCGAAGACCAGCTCAAGGCTGCACCGACGTCCAATGAGAAGGTCCTGTCCTTCGTCCGCTCCGTCGCCGAACTCGCGACGCCCGACCGCATCGAGTGGGTGACCGGCGACCGCGCACAGCGCCAGGAGATCGCCGACGCGCTCGTCGCCGCGGGCACGCTGATCAAGCTCGACAAGCAGAAGGACTCCTACTACGCCGCCTCCGACCCGGACGATGTCGCCCGCGTCGAGGACCGGACGTACATCTGCACCCACGAGGAATCCGGCGCCGGTCCCCTCAACAACTGGATGGACCCGCAGGAGATGAAGGGGATCCTGAACGATCTCTTCACCGGCTCGATGAAGGGTCGGACGATGTACGTCATCCCCTTCGTCATGGGCCACGTCGACGCCAAGCAGCCGATGTTCGGCATCGAGGTCACCGACTCCCCCTACGTCGTGCTCTCCATGCTCGTCATGGCCCGCTGCGGGACCACCGCACTCAAGGCGATCGAGAAGCTCGACGCCGACTTCGTCGAGTGCGTCCACTCCGTCGGCGCCCCGCTCGCCGAGGGCGAGGACGATGTGCCGTGGCCGTGCAACACCACGAAGTACATCACCCACTTCCCGGAGGACCGCGCCATCTGGTCGTTCGGCTCCGGCTACGGCGGCAACGCCCTGCTCGGCAAGAAGTGCTACGCGCTGCGCATCGCCTCGGCGATCGCCCACGACGAGGGCTGGCTCGCCGAGCACATGCTCATCATCAAGCTCACCAACCCGGAGGGCGAGTCGAAGTTCATCGCCGCCGCATTCCCGAGCGCCTGCGGCAAGACCAACCTCGCGATGATCGAACCGACGATCCCCGGCTGGAAGGCCGAGACCCTCGGCGACGACATCGCCTGGATGCGCTTCGGCGAGGACGGCCGGCTCTACGCCGTCAACCCGGAGTTCGGCCTGTTCGGCGTCGCGCCGGGCACCGGCTACTCGACGAACCCGACCGCGATGCGCGCCATCGAAGCCGGCGGCAACGTCTTCACCAACGTCGCCCTGACCGATGACGGCGACGTCTGGTGGGAGGGAATGACCGACGAGACGCCCGCCCACCTCACCGACTGGCGCGGCAACGACTGGACCCCGGAGTCCGACACCCCGGCCGCCCATCCGAACTCGCGCTTCTGCACCCCGATCGAGAACGTTCCGACGCTCGCACCCGAGTGGGAGAACCCGGACGGCGTGCCGATCTCCGCGATCCTGTTCGGCGGCCGCCGCAAGACGACGATGCCGCTCATCACCCAGACCACCGACTGGAACCACGGCGTGTTCATGGGCACTGTGCTCTCCTCGGAGACCACCGCTGCGGCCACCGGCAAGGTCGGCGTCGTGCGCCGCGATCCCATGGCGATGCGCCCGTTCATCGGATACAACGTCGGGGACTACTTCCAGCACTGGCTCAACATCGGCGCGACCGAGGGTGCCCAGCTGCCGGAGATCTTCTACGTCAACTGGTTCCGCCGCGATGACGACAACTCGTTCCTGTGGCCCGGGTTCTCCGAGAACTCGCGCGTCCTCAAGTGGATCTTCGAGCGCGTCAACGGCGATGCCGAGGCCGTCGAGACCCCGCTCGGGTTCGCCCCTGCCGAGGGCGCTCTCGACACCGACGGGCTCGACATCACCCCGGAGCAGGTCCAGAAGGCCCTTGCGATCAAGCCGGAGGAGTGGGATTCCGAGCTCCGGTCGATCGAGGAGTGGTACGCCGAGCTCGGCGATCACGTCCCCGCGGCCCTCCGGTCCGAGGTCGACGAACTCCGCGAGCGCCTCGGCCTCGCCTGATCCGCAGGGGTGCGGCACGGCGCCGCCCCGGCGTGAGTCCTGCAGACCGAAGCGGGTGCTGTCCTTGAGCCAGGACAGCACCCGCTTCTTCTGCGTCTCCGGGAGCGAGTCGGCGCTACCCGGCCCCCGGCTCCGCCTCGGCCGCGATCACTGCGAGCACACGCTCGACGATCGCGCCGGCGCGCTCACTGGTCATGAAGTCGGATTCGACGACCCGGGCGATCGCGATCCCGTCGCAGACCGCGAGCACGGTCTCGGCGGCCTCCGCCGGCGCCGGATGTCCGGGGTGCGCGAGACCGACGAGACGCGCGAACGCTGCGCGCAGCTGCGCCCATCCCGCGCAATGGATCTCCGCAAGAGCAGGTGACACCCGGGCGAGCCCGACGAAGTCGAGCCAGACACCGGCCATCGCCCGATCCTCGTCCCGTTCGATCGCGAGCATTCCGGCGAGCTCCCGGAGCACGTCGCACGCCGAGGCGCCCTCGGCGACGAGCTCGCCGACGCCGGCGGTCACGTTCGCGGAGATCAGCTCCATCGCCGCCTCGAGCATCTCGTCCTTCGTCCGGAAGTGATGCTGCACCGCGCCGACCGACACGCCTGCGCGCTGTGCGACCGCGCGCACGCTCGCGCGTTCGATCCCGGAGTCGGCGATCACCGCGATGATCGCCTCGACGATCCGCGCTCTGCTCTCGGTCGTCATCGTCCTCGCCTCCTCCCGTCGCCGTGCCGTCGGCCCCGGCCGAACTGCGGGGCGGCGTCCGTCGGCACACCGGTGCGGACACCTGGACGACACCGACAATACAAGTGTATTGCACGATGGGCAATACACTTGTATTGTCAGTCCCATGACGCACTCCCCTCACCCCGACATCCCCTCATCACTCTTCGCCCGCCGGCGGGCACCGTCCCGAATCCCTCTCCCCTGCCGGGACGGGAGCCGTCGGCGGCGCGACCGGTCGCCGGACGACGGCGGCGCGGATCGGCGGTCTCGACATCGCCCGCGGCATCGCCGTGCTCGGCACCCTCGGCACGAACATCTGGCTCTTCTCCCATCCGGCGGGCATGCTCGGGTCGCTCCTCGATCCCTTCGCCGGACTCAGGCCCGGCGCGGAGACGCTCGCCTACCAGCTCCTCAGCACGCTCACCAACGGCAAGTTCCTCGCGCTGCTCATGATGATGTTCGGCATCGGCGTCACCCTCCAGTACGCCGCCTGGCAGCGCCGGGCCGCGCGGGCCGAGTACCGGCCGGGAGAGGGAGTGCGCCGCCGCGGATGGCTGCGCACCTACGCCCCGCGCGCTGCGCTGCTGTTCGTCGACGGCCTCGTCAACTTCCTCCTCGTCGCCGAGTTCGACATCCTCATGGGGTACGCCTTCACCGGCTTCGTCGTCGCCGCGATCATCGCGACGAGCCCGCGCACGGCCCGGATCTGGGCCTGGATCGCAGGCGCCGTCCACGCCGCTCTCATCCTGCTCCTCAGCGCCTCCCTCCTGCTGTTCCCCGAGGCCGCCGGCATCGCCGACGGCAGGCCGGCGGACAGCGCTGCCGCCTGGCCGCTGTGGAACGGGATCAACCCCTACCGCGAAGCGGGCTTCTTCGAGCTCGCGCTCTTCCGCCTCGACTACGCGGTGATGTTCCGGGCGGAGCCGCTCCTCACCTTCGCGATGGGCGTGTGCCTCTTCATCGTCGGAGCACGGCTGTACGACGCCGGGATCTTCGACTCGGCCGGTGCCCGCCTACGGCGCCGCGCGATGCTGCTCGGAGCCGCGGCCGTCCCCGCGGACGTCGCGCTCGGAGTCATCGGCAGCCCGGCCGCGGTCCTCGCCCAGCGCTATCTCACCGCCACCCTCGTGGCGGTCGGGCTGCTCGCTCTCATCGCGCACCTCACCGCACCGCGCGACGGCGCCGCAGTCGAGCGCCCGCGCACCGGGATCCCGGGAGCCGGCCTGTTCGCGGCGGTCGGGCGCATGTCCCTCACGTGCTACGTCGGCCAGAACCTCGTCGCCGGTGCGCTGTTCTACGGCTGGGGCCTCGATCTCGTCGGACGCTTCCCGGACCAGCGCCTGCTCATCACCGTCCTCGGATTCGTCGCGGTCCTCGCCGTCGTCGTCGCGTTCATCCTCACCTGGCAGCGCCTCGTCCGCGGACCGGCCGCCCGCGGGCCGCTCGAGTGGCTCACCCACGCCGCGCTCCAGCGCCTGCGCTGATCCGCCGCTCCCGCAGGACGGACCGGGCGCCCGGACCGTGCGACGTCGTCCATCCAGACGGTCGGGGCCGCACGGACCGGGAGGGTGACGTTTCCGTCACGGATGCCGCGCACGCCCCTCCGATCCTGTACAGATGCCGCACCGCTTCCTACAGTGGCAGTTCCGGACCGTGCGATGAATCACCCGCCGAAGGATACGCAGCCATGACCGACAGCCATTCGCCCGAACCCGCCCAGGACACCCGCTCCACCGCCTCGAGGGTACGGGACGGCGGCCGTCGCACCGCGGTGCTCGGCGCGATGTTCCTCATGGCGACGAGCTCGATCGGCCCGGGATTCATCACCCAGACGAGCGTCTTCACCGTGCAGCTCGGCGCGGCCTTCGCGTTCGCCATCCTCGTGTCGATCCTCGTCGACATCGCGATCCAGCTCAATGTGTGGCGGGTGCTCGGCATCTCCGGACTGCGGGCCAACGAGCTCGCGAACACCGTCCTGCCCGGTCTGGGCTGGGTGCTCGCGGCATTCATCTTCATCGGCGGGATGATCTTCAACATCGGGAACATCGGCGGGACCGGCCTGGGCCTCAATGCGATGGTCGGACTCGACCCGCGGATCGGCGGCGCGATCTCCGCCGCCGTCGCGATCCTCATCTTCCTCTCCAAGCGCGCCGGCCTCGCGCTCGACCGGATCGTCGTGCTCCTCGGCGCGATCATGATCCTCCTAATGATCTACGTCGCCGTCGTCTCCGCTCCGCCGGTGGGCGAGGCGCTGAAGAACACCGTCATGCCCGAGCAGGTCGACTTCCTCG
Organism: Brevibacterium ihuae; assembly: GCF_900184225.1. NCBI lineage: Bacteria > Bacillati > Actinomycetota > Actinomycetes > Micrococcales > Brevibacteriaceae > Brevibacterium > Brevibacterium ihuae. The sequence continues at coordinate 615,195 of NZ_FXWZ01000003.1, forward strand.
TCATCACCACGCTCATCGGCGGCACGGTGGGCGGCTACATCACCTTCGCCGGTGCCCACCGCCTCATCGACTCCGGGATCAAAGGCCCCGAGCACAGCGGCAGCATCACCCAGGCCTCGGTGCTCGGCATCATCACCACCGGCATCATGCGGGCCCTGCTGTTCCTCGCGATCCTCGGCGTGGTCGCCGGCGGTACAGCGCTCGCCGGGGACACCATCGCCGCCGACGCCTTCCGCGCGGCCGCCGGGGAGATCGGGCTGCGCGTGTTCGGCGTGGTGCTATGGGCGGCCGGTCTCACCTCGGTCATCGGCGCCTCGTACACCTCGGTCACCTTCATCACCAAGCAGACGGTGTCGCCGCGCGTCCGGAACTGGACCACGGTGGCGTTCATCGCCGTGTGCACCGTCCTCTACCTCGTTCTCAACCAGGCGCCGCAGACGCTGCTGATCTTCGCCGGAGCGGTCAACGGCCTCATCCTGCCCCTCGGCTTCGCCATCGTCCTGTGGGTGGCCTGGCGGCGGCGCGATCTGCTCCAGGGGTACCGGTACCCGATCTGGCTCGCGGTGCTCGGCACCGTCACCTGGCTGCTGACGATCTACCTGGGTTGGAACTCGCTGTCCGGCATCGCCGGCCTGTGGACCTGAGCCGGGGCAGCCGATGACGCACGAGGAGAACGCCGCTCTCGCCCCGGCGGCGGCCCGCGCCCGGTTCCGGGAGGGCCTCGTCGTGCCGACATCCGGGTTCAGCGCGGGATACGCGCAGGCGAACCTCCTCGCGGTGCCCGAGGAGTACGCGTTCGAGTTCCTCCTGTTCGCCCAGCGCAATCCCAAGCCGTGCCCCGTGCTCGGCGTGCTCGAGGCCGGGCAGGTCGAATCCGCGCTGCTCGCCGGCGGGGACATCCGCACCGACGTGCCGCTCTATCGCGTGTACCGGGACGGCGAGCTCGTCGACGAGGTGGCGGACGCGAGGGAGAGCTGGCGCGACGACCTCGTGGCATTCCTCATCGGGTGCTCCTTCACGTTCGAGTCGGCGCTGCTGGAGAACGGCGTGCCGGTCGCCCACATCGACCAGGGCGTCAACGTGCCGATGTACCGGACCACGGTGCCGACGACCCCGGCGGGCCGGTTCTCCGGCCCGCTCGTCGTGTCGATGCGGCCCGTGCCGGCCGACCGCGTCGCCGATGCCGTGCGGATCACCGCGCGCTATCCGGCCGTCCACGGCGCGCCGGTCCATGTGGGCGACCCGGCCGCACTCGGCATCGCCGACCTCGGCCGCCCGGACTTCGGCGACCCGGTGGAGATCCCCGACGGCGCGGTGCCGGTGTTCTGGGCCTGCGGGGTCACCCCGCAGGCGGCGGTCATGGAGTCGCGACCGTCGCTCGCGATCGCCCACGCACCCGGCCACATGCTCATCACCGACGCCCGCGACCTCACCTACCAGGTCCCCTGAGACCGCAATTTCCGAAGGTTCCTGAGAGCGAAACCGCACGAATTCGCAATGTCGGCCGCGGGTCACGGCCGCCATCGGACAGGACTGATCGGCTGATGCGCTCGAGCACGACCGCCTGCGCCCCGCGCCGGCTCAGCCGGTGATCGTCGCGATGACCTGCCCCTGCTCCACCGCATCACCGGGGCCGAGGTCGGCCAGCGCCACGGTGCCGGCGGCCGGGGCCGTGACGGGCGACTCCATCTTCATCGCCTCGATGACGGCGATCTCGTCACCGGCGGCCACCTCGGCCCCGTCCTCAACGTTGAAGCGCACGAGCGACCCGGCATAGCCGCAGGTCACCTCGGTGCCCTCACCGCCGGTCCGGCTATCGCCCGAGCCGCTCGAGGACGCGTCCCCGCCGCTCCCGGAACCGGACTCGGCTCCCGCGCCGCCGGCCGCCGCGCGGAGCACGTCCGCGGGCAGGACGAGCTCGTGGCGCCTCCCGTCGATCTCGATGGCGATCCGGGTGCGCTCGGCATAGGCCTCCTCGGCCTCGTCCTGCGCGGACTCGAGGCCGGGCTGGTACACGGCTTCGATCCACCCGGTGTGGACGTCGAGGGAGTCGCCGGTGAAATCGGGGTGATCGACGACATCGCGGTGGAAGGGCACGACGGTGCGGACGCCGGAGATCTCGAGCTCGGCGAGGGCGTCGCGGGCCCGGGCGAGGGCGACCTCACGCGAGGGCCCGTGGACGACGAGCTTGGCGATGAGCGAGTCGTAGCTGCCGGGCACCACCGAACCCGAGCGCACCCCGGAGTCGACCCGGATCCCGGGGCCGGTGGGTGCCGCGAAGGCGGTGACGGTGCCGGGGGCGGGGACGAAGCCGTGCGCGACGTCCTCGACGTTGATCCGGAACTCGAAGGCGTGGCCGCGGGGTTCGGGGTCCTCGCGCACCGTGAGCGGCTCGCCGGCGGCGATGCGGAACTGCTCGGCGACGATGTCGACGCCGGTCACCGCCTCGGTCACCGGGTGCTCGACCTGCACCCGGGTGTTGACCTCGAGGAAGGCGATGGTGCCGTCCTCAGCGAGGAGGAACTCGACGGTGCCCGCCCCGACGTACCCGGCACGGACGCACACGTCGCGCGCGCCGTCGACGATCCGCGCATGCTGGTCGGGGGTGAGGAACGGCGCGGGCGCCTCCTCGACGAGCTTCTGGTTGCGGCGCTGCAGAGAGCAGTCGCGGGTGCCGAGCACGACGGTGGTGCCGTGGGTGTCGGCGAGCACCTGCGCCTCGACATGCCGCGGACGCTCGAGGAACTTCTCGACGAAGCACTCCGCCCGGCCGAACGCCGCCTGGGCCTCGCGGCCGGCGGAGGCGAACGCCTCCTCGACGTCCTCGATGTCGTGGACGACCTTGAGTCCTCGGCCGCCGCCCCCGAAGGCCGCCTTGATGGCGATCGGCGTCCCGTGCTCGGCGGCGAAATCCCGGGCGGTCTGCCAGTCCTCGATCGGGTCGTCGGTGCCCGGGGCGAGAGGGGCGCCGACCTCCGAGGCGAGGCGCCGGGCGGTGACCTTGTTGCCGAGCAGGTCGATGGTGTCCGGACTCGGCCCGACCCAGGTGAGCCCGGCATCGATCACCGCGCGGGCGAAGTCGGCGTTCTCGGAGAGGAAGCCGTAGCCGGGGTGCACGCAGTCGGCCCCGGTGCGCGCGGCGACCTCGAGGAGGGCGGGCACGTTCATGTACGTCTCCGCCGCGTCCGCACCCGGCAGCGCGTACGCCTCGTCGGCGACGGCGGCGTGGAGCGCATCGGCATCCGGCTCGCTGTAGACGGCGATCGAGCGGATGCCGAGGTCGCGGGCGGCACGGGCGATGCGCACGGCGATCTCCCCGCGGTTGGCGATGAGCACGGCGGACAGGGTCATGGCGAGTCCTCGGTTTCAGCGGGTACGGAGCGGTCGTCGGCAGGAGCGGCGGCCTCCTTGCCTGCCGGGGCATCGGCTTCCTGGCCTGCCGGGGCCCCGGCCGAGCGCCCAGCTTGTGCGTCGGCCGAGGCGAGCGGTGCGAGATCGGTCGGGTCCACCGGCACGAAGGTCAGCCGGGCGCCCGGCGGCAGCTGGCCGAGGACGTCGAGGTCCTCGGCGACGACCGTCGCGATGACGGGGTAGCCGCCGGTCACCGGGTGGTCGGCGAGGAACACCACGGGCCGACCGTTCGGCGGGACCTGGACAGCGCCGGAGATCATCCCCTCGCTCGCCAGCTCCCCCTCCCGCTCGCGCTCGAGCGGGGCCTCGTCGTCCCCCGGGGCCAGCCGCAGCCCGACCCGGTTGGACTCCCCGGTGACCTCCCATGACACCCGGGCGAAGCGCGCCTGCTCCGCGGGTGCGAACCAGTCGGCGCGCGGCCCGAGCACGCAGCGCACCGCGGCACCCGGCCCGGTGACGCGCAGTGGGTTGGGCTCGGCCCCGCCCACCGCGGAGATCACCCCGGTCGCAGGGCGGGAGTCGCCCCCGGAGCCTCCCCCGCTCGCGGTCGCCTGCGGATCGGAAGACCGGCCGTCCGCCGCCGCACCGCCGGTACGCGGGCGGTTCCTGACCCTGAGCGTGTCCCCGGTCTTCACCGGATCGGGTCCGAGTCCCGACAGCAGGTCGGTGGCGGCCGAGCCGAGCACCTCGGCGGCGGCCAGCCCTCCGCGCACGGCGAGGTAGGAGCGCATCCCCTGGGTCCCCGGCCCCACGGTGAGTTCATCGCCGGTGCGCAGCAGCACGGGGTGGGCGAGGCGGTGGCGGCGCGGTTCGCCCGCACCCGAGGTGCGGCCGGGCATGACGGTGAGCGGCGCCTCGGCCCCGGTGACGGCGACGACGGTGTCGACGAGCGCGGTGATGCGCAGACCCCCGATGTTCTCGAGGAGCGCCGCGCCGCCGCCGTTGCCGACGAGGCGGTTGGCGGTCCAGGCCGAGCCGCGGTCGACGACCCCGGAGGACGCGACGCCCAGGTCCCCGTAGCCGGGGCGGCCGAGGTCCTCGACGAGGGTGAGGAGGCCGGAGTCCTCGACGGTGAGCACGGGCCTGCCGGCGGCGGCCCGATCAGCCGGGCCGGTGGACGAGGGCGAGACGGTCTCCCCGGACGGGGCCGCGTGTCCTCCCGCGTCCGCGCGTGCGTCCTCCTCGGCCGCCTGCGCAGCATGGTCCGCACCGTCCGGTCCGGCACCGCCTTCCGACCGCGGGCGCACGGCGCGATAGCGGACGGTGTCCCCGGAGGCGATGAGCGCCGGCGGCTCGGCGGACTCGTCCCACATCGGGGTGTCCGTGCGTCCGATGAGCTGCCACCCGCCCGGTGTCCGCCGGGGGTAGACGGCGGAGAACTCCCCGGCGAGCGCGACCGAACCGGGTGGAACCGCCGTGCGCGGAGAATCGCGGCGCGGCACATCCCAGTCGCCGGATTCCGCGATGCAGTACGTGAAGCCGGGGGCGAATCCGCCGAACGCTCCGGTCCAGGTCTCCGCCGTGTGCTTCTCGATGAGGCTGTCGGGAGTCAGCCCGAGGCTGTCGGCGAGCGCGGCGAGGTCCTCGCCGTCGTAGACGACGTCGAGGGTGATCTCCCGGCCCGATTCCCGCGCGGCGGAGGTCGGCGCGAAGTCCCGGAGGAACGCGAAGGCGTCCGCGGCAGCGGCCGGGGTGTTGGTCGTGAGAAGGATCGTCGAGGCGGCGGCGACGACACCGCGCTGCTCGGACAGCGGTTCGGCGCTGAGCGCGGCGTGCCACGTCATGACGTCGCCGAGGTCCGCGAGATCGACGAGCACCGCCCGCGTGCCCACGCGATGGACCGCGCGCGCCCGGCCGGCTACCGCCCCCTCGGCGCTCATGCGAAGCGACGGATCTCGATGCCCGCACCCTGCAGCGCATCGACGATGCGGCGGGAGAGGTCGACGGCACCGGGTGAGTCACCGTGGACGCAGAGGGATTCGGCATCGATCTCGACCGTACTGCCGTCGCGGGCGGTCACCGTCCCGTCCTGGGCCATCTGGACCACCCGGGCGGCGACCGCGTCGGGATCGCTCACCACGGCGTCGGCCTCACGACGGGAGACGAGGGTGCCGTCGGGGTTGTAGTTCCGGTCCGCGAAGGCCTCGCGGACGGTGCGCAGCCCGGCCTTCTCGGCCTTGTCGATCGCGACCGCCCCGGGAAGGAGGAGCACTGCGAGGTCCCGGCCGAAACCGCGGATCCCGTCGACCACCGCCTGCGCCTGCTCCTCGTGGTGGACGATCGTGTTGTAGAGAGCGCCATGGGGTTTGACATAGCTGACCTCGGTGCCCCGGGACCGGGCGAGCGCGTCGAGCGCACCGATCTGGTAGAGCACCTCGTCGGCGAGCTCGTGCGGATCCATGTCGATGAACCGCCGGCCGAAGCCGTGGATGTCGCGGTATCCGACGTGCGCGCCGACGGCCACCCCGCGACGGGCTGCCGCCTCGACGGTGCGGGCGATGTCGTGGGGGTCGCCGGAGTGGAATCCGCAGGCGACGTTCGCGCTCGACACGACCTCGATGATCGCCGCGTCGTCGCTCACCGGATTGCCGCCGACGGATTCGCCCAGATCGGAGTTCACGTCGATGGCAACCATGTCATCGTTCCTCTCGTCGGTGGAGCGGTGCGGCGGTGCCGGACGAACCCGGCCCGGCGGGTGCTCAGCCGGGACTGCGGCCCGCGCTCCCGGCCGGCGATCGTGCTTCGAGCCTAGCGCGGAACGAGGTCGGCGTCACGGGACGTGGAACGTCCGCGGGGAGGCAGCGGCATCTCGGGAGCGGCGGTTTTCCGGCTCTTCGCAGATGAGCGGGTAGGTGGTTGAGCGCGTTGGTCACCGGTTGAGGGTCGAGGCCTTCCGATGATGGAAGTTCTCACACTGACCATCTGCCGGAAGGCCTCGACGTGTTCCACGCTACCTTCGCGACCCCTGACCTCACGGTGTTCTGCCGTCTCGATGAACTCGGCCTCGAAGCCGTTGGCCAGTGTCTTGAACCGGATCGGGTGGTGATCGAGTGCCGGGTCTCGGAACCGGATCCGTGGTGCCTGGGCTGCGGCAGCCAGGCGCTGTCGCGCGGGACGGACACGCGCCTGCTCGCGCATGAGCCGTTCGGGCACCGCCCCACGACGTTGCTGGTCCGCGTGCGCCGCTACAAGTGCGCTGGCTGCGGGCGCTCCTGGCGCGAAGACCTCGCCGCGGCCGCGGCAGAGCGGGCGAAGCTGTCTCGTCGTGGGATGCGGTGGGCGCTGGAGGGCATCGTGCTTGACCATCTCACCGTCGCCCGCGTCGCCGCGGGCCTTGGCGTGTCCTGGCACACGGCGAATAACGCCGTCCTCGACGAAGGACGCCGACTCTTGATCGATGATCCGACCCGGTTCGACGGTGTTCGGGTGATCGACGTCGACGAGCACGTCTGGCGTCACACTCGTCGCGGTGACCGCTGCGTGACCGTGATCATCGACCTGACTCCGGTGCGCGAGAAGACGGGCCCCTCGCGGCTGCTGGACATGGTCGAGGGCCGCTCCAAGGCGGTATTCAAGACCTGGCTCGCCGCCCGCCCCGACCAGTGGAAGCGGAACGTCGAGGTCGTCGCGATGGACGGGTTCACCGGGTTCAAGACCGCCGCCGCGGAGGAGCTGCCCGACGCGCAGGCGGTGATGGACCCCTTCCACGTCGTGAGACTGGCCGGCGACGCCCTCGACCAGTGTCGCCGCCGTGTCCAACGCGACGCGTTCGGCAGGCGCAGCCGGAAAGACGACCCGCTCTACAAAGCCCGCCGCACCCTCCACACTGGTGCCAGCCTGCTCACTGAACGCCAGCAGGAACGCCTGGAAACACTGTTCGCCGACGAGCGGCACGCTGAGGTCGAGGCGACTTGGGGCATCTACCAGCGCATGCTCACCGCCTACAGGGAACCCGACCGGAAGCTCGGGAAGTTCGTCATGCGGTCCGTGATCGACGCCCTCGACAGCACTGTCCCGAACATGCTCGCGGAGCTGCGACGCCTCGGCCGCACCTTGAAGCAGCGCGCCGCCGACATCCTCGCGTTCTTCGACCGCCCCGGTACCAGCAACGGACCCACAGAGGCCATCAACGGCCGCCTCGAACACCTCCGCGGCTCCGCCCTGGGATTCCGAAACTTGAGCAACTACATCGCCCGGTCGCTGCTCGAGACCGGTGGATTCAGACCCCACCTACACCCTCAAATGCGATGAGCCTGAAAAACACCCCGGACCGCTGGTCCGGGGTGTTTCCGATGTGCTCGTACATCACAGCGCGGAGCCGGTGGGATTTGAACCCACGGTCCCCAATTCAAGGGACTCCACCTTAGCAGGGTGGTGCTTTCGGCCGCTCAGCCACGACTCCACTGTCGCGACGCGCGCGACCGACACAAGACTACTCGACCCGCCGCCGCCCCGGCAAAGCGGTCGCCGCTCCCTCACCTCGGCGATGTCCCCGCGAGCCGCGCGTCGAGCGACCCGCGAAAACGAGCCGGAACCGCGCAGCCTGACCTCACCTCGCGCCCACCCGGATTACACTGTTCCCACAGCTAACCGACGTACGCTCGGGCTTCGGCCGCCGTGCCATTCGAGTCCACCGCACGTTCACCGACCGGACGACAGTCCCCGCCGGGTCTCCACCCGCGCGTCACCGGTCGGACAGCACCAGCACCACGAGGAGCCCGCACTTGGCGAAGAACGAGGACGGGACGCCCGCAGAGCGTCCCGACGGTGAGCCGTCGACCCCGTCGTCGTTCCGCGCATCCAAGCGTCCGCGCCTCCGCGGCGAGGCCCAGGCCACCGGCATTCCTCGCACCTCGGGCTCCTCCACGGCGGCGTCCCGCGCCGAAGGGGACCAGGACGACCGGCCGGCCGGCCGCCCCGCACGCTCATCCGACTCCGCCGGGACCGAGCAGGCGCCCACAGGACCCGCGGCGAGCACCCCTCCCCCGCGGCCGGCCTCCGAGCACGCAGCCGCACCGCGCCACGCCACCCGCGCGAAGAGCTCACGCGAGAAGCGGACCTGGCCGCGCAGCCCGCGCGCCAAGGCGTCCCGTGCTGCCACCGCCTCGGCCCGCGCCGCCGGAACGTCCGCTCCCGGCGCATCCGATCGGAAGCCCTCGCTCTCGGCCTCGCTCGCTTCGGCCGCACGGGAGAAGAATCCGCACGCCCGGCACACCAGCCGTCGCGGGGACGCGTTCCCGCGCATCGTCGGGTGGACCACCCTCGGCACCCTGATCCCCGGTCTGGGCATCCTCCAGGCCCGCAACTCGAAGCTCGGCTGGGCGCTCTTCATCGGGTTCTTCGGCGCGATCCTCGCCGTCGTCGCCTTCGTCGTCTACCGCGGGCCGCTCCGCGCCGCCAGCCGCATCATCGCCAGCCCCAACCTCCTCAACGTCTCCGCCGTCCTCCTCACCCTCGCCGCCCTCGTGTGGTTCATCGTGATCTTCCGGACGTACCGCGAACAGCGCCGCGGCACCGAGCTGCGCGGCTCCCAGCGAGCGCTCGCGGGAGTGCTCGTCGCCTCGCTCGTCGCCTGCGTGGGCATCCCCCTCCTCGTCGGGGCGAGCTATGCCCGCGTGCAGTCGGACACCGTCGCCACCGTTTTCGGCAACCAGGGCGGGCCGGTCGTCGACAAGGACGACCTGTGGGCCGAGCAGCCCCGCATCAACGTCTTCCTCATCGGGCGCGACTCCGGGGAGAGCCGCGAGGGTACCCGGCCCGACACCATGCTCGTCGCCTCGATCGACACCGCATCCGGAGCCACCACCCTGATCTCCGTCCCCCGCAACCTCGGGCTCCCGGTGTTCCCCGAGGGATCCCAGCTCGACTCGGTGTTCCCCGAGGGCTTCAACGCCTACGGCTACAGCGAGAGCATGATCAACGCGGTCTGGACCTGGGCCGAGGAGTACCCCGAGCAGGTCGGCGACACCGGCGGCCTCGAGCCGGGGATGTACGCCACGATGCAGGCGGTCGAGGGATCGCTCGGCCTCGGGCTCGACTACTGGGCCTCGGTCGACATGAAGGGCTTCGAGGACGTCATCGACGCGATCGGCGGCGTCGAGATCGACGTCGAGCGGCCGATCCCGATGGGCGGCGGCACCAACCTCAACACCGGCCTCAAGAACGAGGTCTTCAACTGGATCGCACCCGGTCCGCAGACCCTCACCGGCTTCGAGGCGCTGTGGTACGTCCGCTCCCGCGAGGGCAGCGACAACTACGACCGGATGTGCCGCCAGCAGCGCATGATCAAGACGACGATCGATCAGATCGACCCGCAGGAGGTCGCCGTCGCCTACCCGCGCCTGGCCGGCAGCGCGGGCGAGAACATCGCGACGAGCATCCCCCAGCAGGAGGTCAACGCCTTCATCGAGCTCGCGGTCGCGATGCAGCAGTCGGAGATCAAGTCCGCCCAGATCAACAACGACGTCGTCAACACCGTGCAGCCGGATTACGCCGCGCTCCACGCCTGGGTCCAGGAGCAGATCGACCCGCAGGAGCCCAGCCAGGCCGAGGCGGACGCCACCGGGGAGGAGACCGCGGCGGAAGAGCCGTCGGAGCCCGCCGCCGAGCCGACCCCCGAAGAGCCGACCGCGGAGGCGACCGAGAACCCGGCACCGGGCGTCGAGGACTCCGCAGGCCAGTGCTTCCCCGACTGGTACACCCCGGGCGACCCGTGGCCGGGCTACCCGGGCAACCCCGACCCGAATGCACCCGCGACCGCCCCGGAGCAGGGACTCGACGAGGGAGCGGGAGCCGGCCAGTGACGGCCGAGGCACCCGCCGACACCGCGACCGCCGCCCGGTCGCCGGCCCACCGGATCGCGATCATCGGCGCCGGTCCGCGCGGCCTCACCGTCTACGAGCGCCTCGTCGCCCTCGCGCGTAAGGACAGCACCCCGGATCCCCGACCGCTCGAGATCCACCTCATCGATCCCTACCCGCCGGGGGCGGGCATCGTGTGGCGCACGGATCAGGACCCGGACCTCCTGATGAATACGACGATCGGCGAGCAGACGGTGTTCCCCGATCCCAGCTGCGAGGTGTCGCCCGCCTCGACGGGGCCGGACATGGGCACGTGGTACCGCGCTCGCGGGGGCGAGGCGGACCCCGACTCGACCTTCAGCACCCGCGTCCTCTACGGCGAATACCTCACCTGGGCCTACGAACACATCCTCGACGGCGCTCCCGACCACGTCACCACCGTCCACCACCCGCAGGCGGCGACCGCCATCATCGAACCCACCGGGGTCGAATCCGCCGGCGCCGCACCTCGGGAGCGCACCCAGCTCATCCGCCTCACCGACACCACCACGGTGTCCGCCGATGCCGTCGTGCTCGCGGTCGGCCACATCCCCGCGGAGCTCAACGACGAGCGCGCCGCCTTCGCCCGGTACGCCCGCTCGGGCCGCCTGACGTACCTGCCGCCGGACCTGCCCGCCGAGGCGCCCGTCGAGCGCCTCGAAGCAGGCGAGCGGGTGATCTTCCGCGGATTCGGCCTCAACTACTTCGACCTGCAGACCGTGCTCACCGTCGGCCGCGGCGGGAGGTTCGTCGAGCAGGAAGGCGAACCGGGCGCGCTGCGGTACATCCCGAGCGGCCGCGAGCCGATCCTCGTCCCCTCCTCCCGACGCGGCGTGCCGTACCGGAGCAAGCCGATCACCCCCGACCACCCGCTCACCGACTACCGGCTGCGGTACTTCACCCCGGAGAGCATCGACCGGCTCGCCGGGCAGGACGCGTCTCTCCACTTCAACGATCAGCTCTGGCCGCTCGTCCTCGCCGACCTCCGCCGCGCCTGGTACGCCGCGCTCGCCCTCTCGGAGCCCGAGGCCTTCGCCGCGGATCCGGGTCGCATCACCGAAGCGCTCGCGGAGGGCGTCGACCGCCACCTCAGCCGCCGGTCCCGTGTCGAGGCGGGCAAGTCCGCCCACCGGCCCGGCCGACTGACGAGCGCCTCCCCGGCGTGGTCGGCGATCGAGGCCGAGGTGCTCGCGGATCCCGGTCGTGCCCTCGACCTCCACTCCCTGCTCCGCCCGCTCGAAGGGGCCAGGTTCGCGACGCGCGGGGGCGCCTCGGGCGCGCCCGACTCGCTCACCGCCTGGATGCTCGACTTCCTGCGCAGCGACCTCGCCGCCTCGCACCTCGGCCCCGAGCGATCCCCGGAGAAGGCCCTGTTCGCGGTCCTCTGGGCCGCCCGCGCCTATCTCAAGGAGCTCGTGGCGGACGGCCGGATCGACCGCACGAGCTTCGTCACCGAGGTTCGCGGCTGGTTCGAGGACTTCGTGTCCGGGATCTGCGACGGCCCTCCCCCGCAGCGCTTCGCCGAGCTCATCGCGCTCACCGAGGCCGGGCTGGTCGAGTTCGTCGGGCCCGAGGTGCGGATCACCACCGCGCGCGCCGGCGCCCCCGCAGCGTTCTCCGCCGCCTCGCCGGCACTCGACACCCCGATCACCGCGCGGGCCCTCGTCGACGCCGCCTCGCCCGCCAATCAGGTCCGCTATGCGGCGGACACGCTGATCTCCGGGATGCTCGAACGCGGTCAGCTCGCCGTCGCGGTGCACCATCGCGCCGACGGCAGCCTGCAGCCGCTCAGCGGTATCGAGGTCGCGGGTCCCGCGCACCGCACGGTCGACGTCCACGGGCGGGTCCATCCGCATCGGCACTGTCTGTCGATCCAGCTCTCGGCTGTGCAGCTGGGGCTCGCCATCGCGGCGAATCCGGGCAAGCGTGCCCGATCGCTCATCGATGCCCACCGCATCGCCGAGGCGATCCTCGCCTCCGTCCCCGGCTGAGGCTCTCCGCGGGCGTCGACCTGCCGATTGAGACTGCAACTTCCGAAGGTTCCGCTCTCAGGAACCTTCGGAAATTGCACTCTCAGGCGGGGGCGAGGCGGGAGGCCTGGCCGGCGGTGAGCGTGCGTCCCCGGGCCACGGCGATGAGCGCCGCCCCGGCGCCGATGACGAGCCAGCCGAACAGCCCGGCCCAGGCCGCTCCGAGGCCCGGCGCACCCGTCGCGATCGCCGTCAGCCCGTCGAAGGCGGGGGTGAGGGGGAGGAACGGGGCGACCGCTCGGAAGAACTCCGGGGTGGCGCCGAGCGCCCTGCCGGCCACCGCGAGCACGACGAGAGCAACCGAGATGAAGCGGCCGATGCCGCCGAACCACGCAACGAGCGCATAGTTCACCACCATGAACACGATGCCGGCGAAGATCGCGAGCAGCAACAGTGCGGAGAGGTCGAAGATCCCCAGGTCGAGCACGATCTGCCCCAGGACGGTGAGGACCACCGCCTGGACCACGGCGATGAGCAGACCGGGCAGCAGGCCCTTGGCCATGATCGCCCACGACGGCCTCCGCGAGGTCACCGCGGTGGCCGACACCGCGCGGATCACCGTGTAGGTGATGAGCGCACCGAGCCACAGCGCCATGACGAGGAGGAGCGCAATGGTCGACGCCTGCGAGATCGAGCCGAGCAGGCCGTCGTCGGAGGCCACCGGCTCGGACACCACGGTCGCGAGCCGGTCGCGCTCGGGCGCGGTGTAGGACGGGATCTGATCCTGTCCCTCCTCGAGGCCGTCGGCGAGCTGCCGGGTGCCGTCGGCGAGCTCCCCGGCGCCCTCGTCGAGCTCGCCGAGTCCGGTCGCCATGTCACCGGCGCCGGTGGCGAGCTGCCCCACGCCGTCGGTGTACGCGCCGAGTCCGGTCGCGAACTCCCCGGCGCCGGTCGCGAGCTCGTCGGCGCCGTCGGCGAGCTGCCCCGAGCCGTCGGCGAGCTGCGAGGCGCCGTCGGCGAGCTCATCGGTGCCGTCAGCGAGCTGCGAGGCACCGTCGGCGAGCTGCGAGGCGCCGTCCGCGGACGCGGAGATGCCGTCGCTCAGATCGCCCATGCCGTCGGCGAGCTGGTCGGTGCCGTCGGCCAGGCCGGAGGCGCCGTCGCGGAGCTGCTGCGAGCCGTCGAGGAGCTCATCGGAGCGGCCGGTGAACTCCTCGAGTCCCTCGATGAGCCCGGTGAGCGCGGCGCCGAGGCCGTCGGCGAGCTCCTGGATGCCGTCGTCGAGCTGCGAGGCACCCTCGTCGAGCCCGTCGAGTCCGGAGTTGATCGACTGACCGGTCTGCGGGTCCTGCTGGTCGAGGCCGGCCGAGGCGCCCTCGAGCGCCCCGGAGGTGCCGCTCAGCAGCCCGGTGACGAAGGCGCGCTCGATGCCGGCACACACCTCGTCCGGGGTGCGGGCGGGGCACAGCTCGGCGCGCGTGCCCTCGGCCTCGGCGGCGGTCATGAAGCCGGCGGCCACGAGGTCGTCGAGGCTCGTCGCGGTGGACGCGAGATCGCCGGCCGCGGCGGCCTGGTCGTCGAGTCCCTGCTGGTAGTCGGCGAGTCCGTCGTTGACGGCGGACACCCCGTCGGAGAGCTGCGAGGATCCCGCGGCGAGCTCGTCGAGACCCTCGGTGAGGTCCTCGACGGAGCCGCCCTCCCCGCCGGTGTCGAACTCGCTGAGGCCCCGGACGAGCTCATCGATCCCGGAGGTGTACTCGTCGACGCCGTCGGACAGCTGGGAGGCGCCGTCGGCGAGCTGCCGGGTCTGGTCGGGCAGCTCGGCGGTCTGGTCGGCCATCTGGCCGAGCCCGTCGGAGAGCTCCCCGGTGCCGTCTGACAGCTCCCGCGCACCGGTGGCGAGCGCCCCGGTGCCCTCGGAGAGCTCGCCGGCGCCGTCGGACAGCTCCCGCGCGCCCGAGGCGAGACCGCCGGCGCCCGAGGAGATCCCGTTCGCGCCCTCGACGAGCGGGGCCGAGCCCGCGTCGAGCTGCTCGGCGCCATCGGCGTAGGCGACCGCGCCCTCGGCGGCGGCACCCGTGCCCTCGGCGAGCTGCTCGGTGCCGTCGGCGAGCTCGCCCGAGGCGTCGGCGACCTCGCGGAACTGGTCGCCCATCTCGTTGAACCCGAGGTAGATCCCGTCGAGGTACTGCTCGGTGAATCCCGCGTTGAACTGCCCACGCGCTGCCTCGGCGACTGCCTGGCCGATCGTCGCGTCGGCGAGCGGGGACACCTTCGAGGACTCGACGTCGATCGTCGCCTGGCGGGCGAGCATCGGGTCGTCCTCGGAAGTCGACATCACCGCCCGCGAGAAGCCCTCGGGGATAGTGATGACGGCGGCGTAGTCGCCCGCGGCCAGCCCGTCGGCGGCATCCTCGTCATCGGACAGCACCCATTCGAGGTTGTCCTCCTCGGAGTCGACGAGGCCGGCCGACAACTGCCGGCCGAGCGGCACGGTCTGTCCGTCGATCTCGGCGCCCTCGTCGTTGTTGACGACGGCGGCGCGCACGGTGTCGAGGCGATCGTTCGCCTGCCACGTGGCGAACACGAATCCGGCGGCGATGATCACCGGGACGAGGATGAGTCCAATGATCGAGAACCAGGTGACGGGGCGGCCGGTATCGGCCCGTTCGAAGAGAGCCATCAGCGGTGTCCTCCGATGAGTTGCGCGTGGTCGGGTCGGTCTCGACGGTCATCCGTCCCCGCTGCGTCCGGCCGGCCGGTGCCGCGGTGGTCGTCGAGGTCGAGGAACGTGTATGCGGTGTGCGGCGGGACCATCCAGTCCGCCTGCGGGTGGCTGACGGCGAGCACGACCGCCGAGCCGGCGTCGACCGCGGCCGCCACGAGCGCGCTGACGAGCTCGGCGGTCTCCGGGTCGGCGGGCTGGTCGGCGCGCTCGACAACGAGGAGCTCGGGCGGGTTCTGGGCGAGCGCCCGGAGGCGCTTCGGCCCCGCGCTCACCGCGGGATCCGCGGAGCTCACCACGACGAGCGGCGTGCGCGACCGCACGCGGCCGGCCTGCTCGGGCATGACGAACGCACCGATCTTGAGCTCACCGCGGTCGAGCGGGAGCCGGCCGGAGAGGGCGAGCAGCAGAGCCCGGCTGCCGCGTCCGGTGGTGACGAGCACGTCCCCGGGGCGGAGCGCGACGTCGACGCCGTCGAACACCGGGCGCGGCGCCCCCGGGCCGCCGGAGTCGACGCCGAGTCCTTCGCCATACACCCGGTAGTCTGCGCCCGGCTCCGGCCAGTCGCGGAGCTCGACCTGGTGGAACAGGCCCTCCCCCTCGACGTCGAACTGAGGCATCATCCGGTCGAGCCACTTCGGGATGCGCCAGGCATGATCCCCGAGCAGCGCCATGACCGCGGGAACGAGAGTCATGCGGACGATAAACGCGTCGACGAACACGCCCACGGCGAGCGCGAGCGCGATCGACTTGATGATCGCCTCGCCCGCGGGCACGAAGGCGCCGAACACGGAGATCATGATGACCGCGGCCGCGGTGACGACGCTCGCCGAGCCGAGGAAGCCCCTGCGGACCGCTTCGCGTGCGCCCGCGCCGTGGACGTGGGCCTCGCGCATGCCGGAGACGAGGAACAGCTCGTAGTCCATCGCGAGACCGAACAGGATGCCCATGAGGATGATCGGCAGGAAGCTGATGACCGGTCCGGTCTGCGCGATGCCCATGACCGACGACAGCCAGCCGTCGTGGAACACGAGGACGACGGCGCCGAACGCGGTGACGACGCTGAGCAGGTAGCCCACGGTCGCCTTGATCGGCACCCAGATCGAGCGGAACACCATGGTGAGGAGCACGACCGAGAGCCCGACGACGAAGATGCCGAAGGGCAGCAGAGCCTTGCCGAGCTGGTCGGACACGTCGATCGCGACGGCGGTGTAGCCGGTGACCGCGGTGTCGAAGCCGTAGTCGTCCTCGATCTGCGGGGCGAGACCCCGAAGGTCCTCGACGACCTGGTTGGTGCGGTGGTCGTCGGGCGCGAACTCGGGGATGATCTGCACGATCCCGGTGTCGGCGGTCCGGTTGGGGGTGGCCATGACGACGGAGTGGACGCCGTCGACGGCCTCGATGTCCTCGGCCAGGGACTCCATGTCGCCGAGCGGGTCGGTGGAGGAGATGATGCCGGCGGTCATGACGAGCGGGCCGTTGAAGCCGGGGCCGAAGTGCTCCTCGATGAGGTCGTAGCTCGTCTTGGCCGGGGTCCCCTCCTCGGCGCCGCCGTTGTTCGGCAGGGCGAGCTCGAGGCGCTGGGCGGGAATCGCGAAGAGCCCGAGCCCGACGATGATGAGGACGACGGTGAGCGCCGGGACCTTCGTCGCGACGGTCTCCCAGGCGCCGAACAGCCGCCGGTCGAAGCGCGGCTTCTCGGTGCCGTCGCGGCGCGCCTTCCGGGGCTTGGGCCGCAGCTTCTCCCCGCCGAAGCCGAGCAGGGCCGGGACCAGGGTGACGGCGATGAAGACGGCGATCGCGACGGTGATCGCTGCGGCCACGCCCATGACGGTGAGGAAGGGGATGCCGGCGACGCTGAGGCCGACGAGCGCGATGATCACCGTGGTGCCGGCGAACACGACGGCCGAGCCCGAGGTGGCCGTCGCCCGGGCGGCGGCCTCCTCCGCGGAGTGCCCGTCTGCCATGAGGTCGCGGGCCCGGTAGATGATGAAGAGCGCGTAGTCGATGCCGACGGCGAGGCCGAGCATGAGGGCGAGCATCGGGGTCGTCGAGTTCACCACGAAGAAGCCGGTGGCGAGCACGATGAGGACCATCCCGATCGCGACACCGAGGATCGCGGTGACGAGAGGCATGCCGGCGGCCCGCAGCGAGCCGAGGGTGAAGAGGAGGACGACGAAGGCGACGACGACGCCGATGGCCTCGACCCAGGACAGGTGCACCCCGGTGACGCCGAACAGCTCACCGCCCGGGGAGGCCTGGGTGCCCTCGGGCAGGTCCGCGACGAGGGCGTCGGTGGCCTCGGCGAGGGCGTCCTTGACCGGGTCGCCGAGCTCGGCGACCGCGCCGTCGTACTGGATGTTGACGAGCGCGGCCCGGTCGTCGTCGGAGATCACGCCCTCGATTCCGTCCATGAACGGCGAGGTCGCTGAGTTGACGGAGTCGAGTTCGCCGAGCTCGTCGGCGAAGTCCTCGAGGGCGCTGCGGTAGGGCTCGGCGGTGATGTCGTCCCCTTCGGCGGCGACGACGACCACCTGCGCGGCGGTGCCGCTGACCTCGGGGAAGGTGAGGGCGAGCGAGTCGAGTGCCTGCTGCGACTCCGAGCCGGGCAGGGTGAAGTCGTCGTCGAAGTCACCGGCGAGCAGTCCGGCGAGGCCGCCGAGCACGACGAGCAGCACGAGCCAGACCGCGAGCACGGTCTTCCGGCGGCGGAAGGCGGCCCGTCCGAGGTCGTAGAGGAATGAGGACACAGCACCACTCTCGATACACAAATGTATTGGATACAGTTGTGTATTATTCTGGTCCGTAGGCCGCATGGCAAGTTGGTACGAATGATGAGGGCATGACGGATCGATGAACACCGTGGACAGCGGCTGGGCCGCTCCCGCCGTGCGCCCGAAGCGCACCGAGACCGCTGCGGCGCGCATGCTCGCCGGGGACGAGCAGGAGATCTCGCCGCGGCGCCGCCGCACTCGGACGAAGCTCATCGACGCCGCGATCCCGCTCCTCGCCGCGAAGGGCGTGGCCGGCACCTCGATCGAGGAGTTCGCCGAGGCCGCCGGGATGACGCGCGGCGCCTTCTATTCGAACTTCTCCTCCCGCGACGAGCTCGTGCTCGCGGTGTGCGACGCCGGGATCTCGCGGGCGATGGAGAGGGTCAATGCCGTCGCGGACACCGGGCTCGACGAGATCCTCGGCGCCGTCGGCACCGCGGACACGGATCCGCACACATTCATCGAGCTCGCTGTCGAACGCTTCTTCACCGAGAGCCCGGAGTCGGCCGAATGGGTCCTCGCGGAACGGGAGATCCACCTCCACGCGATGCGCGTCCCGGAGCTGCGGGGGAAGTTCGACGAGCTGCTCGACGCGCACTTCCAGCAGTTCGCCACGGTCATCGGGGCGGTGCTCGACCGGCTGGGCGGACGGGCGACGATCCCGATGCCCGAGCTCGTCGAGCTCCTCGCAACCGTCACCAAGGAGGCCTCGATGAAGGCGATCCCGGACTGGAGCGGATCCGGACCGCTGCGCATCGACCCGCGCCCGACCACCCGGATCCTCCAGGCGTTCACCGTCTTCGAGCCGGACTGCTGCGGCTGATCGGCCGCGACCGGCGATCACCTCCCGCACCCGGCGCCGGCCCGCACCGTCGCGCCGGACGGCCGCGGCCCGCCCGCGCCCACTACGCTGGGTCCATGACCTCTCAGACCCCCTCACCGGCCGCCCAGCGCGCCGAGTTCCAGGCCTTCCTGTCCAACATGCCCGTCAAGCTCGGCTCCTTCGTCGCCGCCGACCTCCCGCGCTCGATCACCGTGGGCGAGGGCGAGGAGAAGGAGTTCCGCAAGGACTTCTCCCCCGCATCCCTGCCCTGGGTCGAGGCCTACACCCTCGCCAAGCTCCCTGCGCCGGCGGCGGTGGCGGCACCGGAGAACCAGCCGTTCTCCGAGGGCGTCATCCGCTACGTCGGGGAGACCCTGCTGCGCACGGTGGGCGGCACGTGGGACACCGACCCGGAGGGCGGGACCGGTGACGGGATGCCGTTCATCCGCCCCGACTCCCCGGCCGGAGAGGCCGCGGGACAGCCGATCTCGCTCATCTCCCTCCTCATGACCGCCGCGCAGCAGCGCCGCGGGGACGTGTTCGTCACCGCCCTCGCCGGCGCGCTGTCGGAGTTCGGCGAGGAGGGCGCCCCGTTCCGGTCGAGCACCGGGATCGACCTCTCCGCCGGAGGGGAGAAGCCCACGCAGGTCGAGCAGGACCACCTCGACGCGTTCCTCAGCGGCGTCGAGCCGGCGATCGCCGCCTGGATCCAGGAGCAGGGCGGCGGGATGGAGGTGTGGCAGTACGGTCGCGAGGCACTCGACCGACTCGCCGCCGATCTCCGCGAGCGCTACGACTCCGCCGGGGACATGGACGACCCGGACGAGCAGGCATACCTCGCGGGGGCGGTGCGCTACGCCGGGGAGGTCATCCGGCGCGCCGGACTCGGCACCTGGCGCTTCGGCGCGGAAGCCTCCGCCGAGGACCCGCACGCCGGACAGCCGTACGTGCGCTTCGCCGGAACGGACGGGGCGGAGGGCTTCGACGTCGTCCCGCGGCAGGAGCTCCGCCGCACGCTCGACGACGCGTCGGCGCTCGTCGACGCCTACGATCGCGCCACGGCGGCCCGGCCCGCGGTCTGAGCGACCGCCGGCCTCAGATCTCCGGATGCCTCCGGTGGTGGCCGGTGGCCGTCTCGAACGCGTGGGCGACCCGGAGCAGCTCGACGTCGCGCCCCGGCGCGGCGACGATCTGGAGACCGACCGGCAGCCCCTCGGCGGAGAACCCGGCGGGCACGGAGATCGCCGGGCACCCGGTCGCGGAGATCAGCGTCGCCGCGCGCATCCAGTCGAGGTAGGTCTCGAGCGGGCGGCCGGCGATCTCGGTGGGGTATTCGATCTGCGCGTCGAAGGGCAGCACCTGGGAGCTCGTCGTGACGAGCACGTCGTGCTCGCCGAAGAAGTCCCGCACCGCCGTGTGCAGGCGGGTGCGCGCCCGGTCCTTGGCGATGAGGTCGTCGGCGGTGAGCGCGAGCCCGCGCTCGGTGTTCCACACGACGGTCTCCTTGATCTCGCTGCTCCGGGCGCGGACGAGATCACCCCAGTTGAGAGCGAAGTCGTAGGCGCGCTGGACGTCGAACACCGCGTCGGCGTCGTCGAGCCCGATGCAGGCCTCGTCGACCTGCGCGCCGAGCTCCGCGAGCACCGGGGCGGCGGCCCCGACGATGTCGAGCACCGCGGGATCCACCGCAATGCGCCCGCCGAGTTCGGGCGCGAACCCCACCCGCACCCCGGTCAGGTCGGGGTCGTCGTCGGCGCCGAGCCGGAACTCGGGCAGGTCGAACACCGCACCCGGCTCGGCGATCGATCCGGGGCCGCGGGGGTCCGGGCCGCACCCGGCCTGCATGAGGAGAGCGACATCGCCCACGGTCCGCGCCATGAAGCCCGACTGCGAGAGCCACGCCCAGGGGTGCTGCGGGGCGAGGTGCGGGATCCGGCCGTTCGAGGGCCGCATCCCCACGACGTTGTTGAAGGAGCCGGGGATCCGCAGCGAACCGCCCATGTCGGAGCCGTCCCCGGAGGCCTGGACGCCCGCCGCGATCACCGCACCCACCCCGCCGGAGGAACCGGCAGCGGACCGGGTCGGGTCGTAGGGGTTGACCGTCGTGCCGAACAGCGGGTTGAAGGTGTGGGAGCCGGCGGCGAACTCGGGGACGTTCGTCTTGCCCGTCGTGTTCACGCCGGCCGCCCTGAGGCGGGCGATGACGAGCGAGTCGGTCTCCGGGATCTGCTCGGCGAAGATCGGGGAGCCGAGCGTCGTGCGCATCCCCGCCGTGTGGTGGGTGTCCTTGTGGGTCATCGGCACGCCGTGGAGGAGCGGGAGCCGCTCGCCGGCGGCGTAGGCCCTGTCGGCCTCGGCGGCGCGCGCCCGAGCACCCTCGGGGTCGAGGGTGACGACGGCGTTGAGCGTCGGGTTGACCTCCGCGATGCGGTCGAGGTGGTCGTCGAGCGCCTCGACCGCGCTGAGCCGGCCGGTCCCGAGGAGATGGGCGAGCTCCCGCGTGGAGAGCCAGGTGAGTTCGCTGGTCATGGGAGGCCTTCCGACGGTCGGTGCCGCGCCGGACGGCGCGGCCGGGGTGTCAGCGGGCGCCGAGGTGCCCGAGCAGCGCGGTGAGCGCGGCCCGGACGCCGGTGCCGAGAGTCGTCCCGACCTCGTCGGGACCGAAGAACGGCGAGTGGTTGCTCAGCACCGATTCCGGGTCGTCGACCTTCGCCTGCGAGTAGCCGCCGAAGAACCAGAACACGTACGGCACGCCGATCGCATCGCCGAACCGCCCGAAGTCCTCCGAACCGGTGACCGGCAGGGTGACGTTGACCGCATCCGCACCGAGCTCGTCCCCGAGCGCACCGATGAGCGATTCGGTGAGATCCGCATCGTTGACCACCTGCGGGAAGTCGTACATCGGCCGGATCTCCGGGTCGGGCGCCCCGGAGGCCTGCGCCTCGGCGCGGATGATGCGGTCGACGGCGGCGAGGACCTTCTCCCGCACCGCCTCGTCGTAGGTGCGGATGTTGATGGTGAAGCGCGCGCTCGCGGGGATGATGTTCTCCTTGAGGCCGCCCTGGAACACGCCGATGGTGAGCACCGCGGTGTCGCGACCGGAGATCTCGCGGGACACCACGGTCTGCAGGCGGGTGATCATGTAGGCGCCGAGGACGATCGGATCGATCGAGTTCTCCGGCTGGGAGCCGTGCGCCTGCTGTCCGTGGACGATGACCTCGAGGGAGTCCGCCATCGCCATCGCGGTGCCGGGAGTGATGTTCACCGTGCCCGCGACGCCGGGCCACACGTGCTGGCCGTAGATCGCCTCGGGCCGCGGGACCCGGTCCCAGAACCCGTCGTCGAGCATCGCGGCGGCGCCCGCGCTCGTCTCCTCACCGGGCTGGAAGATCATGATCGCGGTACCGTTCCACCGGTCGCGGTGCTCGGTGAGCAGCTTCGCGGCGCCGAGCGCGGAGGTGATGTGGGTGTCGTGCCCGCAGCCGTGCATGACCGGGGTCGAGGTGCCGTCGGGCAGGGTCCCCGTGGCCTCGGAGGAGTACGGCAGACCGGTCTGCTCCTCGATCGGCAGGCCGTCGGTGTCGGCGCGGAAGGCGACGACCGGGCCGTCGCCGTTCTCGATGACCGCGACGACCCCGGTGCCGCCGCAGCGGAACGGCTCGAGACCGTACCCGCGCAGGCGCTCCTCGATGGTCTCCGCGGTCCGGTGCTCCTGCATCGAGAGCTCCGGGTGCCGGTGGAAGTGCTCGTAGAGCTCGATGAGCGCCGGGAGCTCGGCGTCGAGCGCGGTGCGGAATGCGGGGTCGAGAGTCATGAGGTCTCCTGTTCGTCGACGGTCGGTTGCAGCGGCCCGGCGGCGGTCTCAGACGGTGATCGTGCCCTTGAGGCAGACGGTGCCCTCGGGGTTGACCGCGCCGACCTCGTACGTGCCCTCGCCGGTCTCGCGACCGACGTAGGCGACCGGGGTGTTGTCGAAGATCGGGCTGCGCGCCTGGAATGCGAAGGTCCTGAGCTCGACGCCGGGATGGTTGCGCATGAAGGCGTCGACCATGAGCGTCGCCGACAGCGGGCCGTGGACGACGAGGCCCGGGTAGCCCTCCTCGTTGAGGCAGTAGTCGCGGTCGTAGTGGATCCGGTGGGCGTTGAAGGTCAGCGCGGAGTACCGGAAGAGCTGCGTCTCGGTGGGCCGGACGACGTAGGAGTAGTCCCAGTCCGAGGTGTCGGCGGGCTCGAGCGCGGCCCGCTCGGCGGCGGACTGCTCGGGGGCGCGCTGAGCCGGGGCTGCCGGGCGGTAGACGATCGACTGCACGTCGGTCACCGCGAGCGCGTCATCGGCGTAGACCTCGTGGTCGACGGTGAGGAAGACGAGATCACCGGAGCGGCCGGACTTGTGGACGACGTCCTTGATGGTCTGCACCTCGCGCAGCCGAGCGCCGACGGGGATCCGCTGGTGGAAGGTGACGTCGGAACCGGCCCACATGCGGCGCGGGAACGGCACCGGAGGGAGGAAGCCGCCCTTGTGCGGGTGGCCGTCGGCGGCGAGCTCGTGCTGCGGCGCATCCGGGGTGAAGTGGAGCCAAAACCCCACCGGGAGGAGCTTGCCGTCCCACGGATCCGAATCGTAGTCGAGGGTGGCGCGCAGCCCGGCGGTCTTGGCCGGGGTGGCCAAGTCCTCGACGGTCTGCGAGCGGCCGATCCACTCCTGCAGATGTGCGATATCGATGGTCTCGCTCATGGTGGGCTCCTTCGCGATGCGGGTGGCTGCCGACTGCGCCTTCCACCCTACTCAGCGACCCGGGCGCTGTGCAGACCCGTCCATCGGCGGAGACGGACGGCGCGACCGGAGCGATTCACAACCAATCTTGATGAAGCGTCCCTAGGGTGGATGGAGAGGAGTCGGCCATGAGGGTCGGTTCGCTGACGAAGGGAGTCGTACATGGGACTCGGTGACAAGATCTCCAACAAGGCCGACGAGATGGCAGGCAAGACCAAGGCCGGAGTCGGCGACGCTTCCAACGATCAGTCGCTCAAGAACGAGGGCCACGCCCAGCAGTCGGGCGCGAACCTCAAGCAGGCCGGCGAGAAGGTCAAGGACGCCTTCAAGAAGTAAGGCCCGCTGAGCGGATCGGGACCCCGCCACCTGTTGAGGTGGCGGGGTCCCGTGCTGTCCGGGTGGACCCGGTAGGCTGATGGCCCCGCGGCGGCACCGGCCGGCGCATGACGAGGCGAGGGGTGGGGAGTGCGGGCATCCGGCGGGACGTGGTCCCTGCGCATCTGGTTCGCCGTCGCCTTCGTCGTCCATCTCATCGCGCTCTACTCCCCCGGCAGCGGGGAACCGGGATCGATCCCCGGGATCGACAAGCTCGGGCACTTCGGGATGTTCGCCGCGCTCATCACCCCGCTCCTGCTCCTCGGCAGCCCGCCGGGGTGGACGCTGCTCCTCGCCGCGCTCTACGGCGGGGTGAGCGAGGCGATCCAAGCGTTCGCGATCCCCCACCGCACCGGTGAGTTCGGCGACTGGGTCGCCGACCTGCTCGGCGTCGCGCTCGCCTGGGCGATCTGGCGAGCCACCCCGGTCGAGGAGCCCGGCGACCGCCGGATGTGAACTCCGTGCGTATTCGCCGGTTCGTGAGATCCCGGCGTCCCGACCGCGCTCCGCACTGTAGCGTGGTCCACATCGTCGCCTGAACGTACGTGGATCGGTGAGCACCACGCTTCTCCTCTGAATCCGGGCAGTCCCATGCACCGACGTCTCGAGGATCCGCCATGAAACCGACCACGGTCAGCTCTGCGCTCCCCGCCGCGAGCGCCACGACCTCCGCCACCGCCGTCGACACCCCTGCGGCGGCATCACCGCGGCACCGCCCGCCCGGCACCCGCGCCCGCGCGGCGACGAGCGACTTCGCCGCTCTCAAGCGCCTCGTGCTCGACGCCGGTCTCATGGAGAAGACCCCCGTCTTCTACTGGGTCATGACGAGCGTGCTCCTCGCGGCTCTCGGCGGCTGCGTGGCCGGCTTCATGCTGCTCGGCGACTCGTGGTTCCAACTCCTCATCGCCGCCGCATTCGGCATCGTCTTCACGCAGCTGTCGTTCCTCGGACACGAAGCGGTGCACAAGCAGATCTTCACCTCGCACCGGGTGAGCGACTGGTACGGCCTCATCACCGGCGATCTCATCGTCGGCCTGTCGATCGGCTGGTGGACGCAGAAGCACAACCGCCATCACGCGAACCCGAACACCACGGGCAAGGACCCGGACATCTACGACCCCGTGGTCGCCTTCACCCCGGAGCAGGCGCAGGCCCGCACCGGACTCGCCCGCGAGTTCACCAAGCGCCAGGGCTACCTGTTCTTCCCGCTCCTGCTCCTCGAGGGCCTCAACCTCTACCGCGACGCGATCCTCACCGTCCTCACGCGCCGGAAGCTCAAGAACCGCACCGCGGAGATCGTGCTCCTGAGCATCCGCCTCATCGCGGTGCCGGCGCTCGTGCTCTGGCACCTGCCGCTCGGCATGGCGTTCGCATTCCTCGGCGTGCAGGTCGCGGTCTGGGGCTTCTACATGGGCGCGTCCTTCGCCCCGAACCACAAGGGCATGCCGCAGCTCGAGAACCGCTCGACGCTCAACTTCCTGCTCCGTCAGGTGACGACCTCGCGCAACATCGTGGGGAACACCTTCAACACCTATCTCATGGGCGGGCTCAACTATCAGATCGAGCACCACCTGTTCCCGAGCATGCCGCGCCCACACCTGAAGAAGGCGCAGCGGATCGTCCGCGAGTTCTGCGCCGAGCGGGACATCCGCTACACCGAGGTCACCCTCGTCCAGTCCTACGGAGCCGTGGTGGACTACCTCAACCGGGTGGGCATCCGGGCCCGCGACCCGTTCGAGTGCCCGATGGCGGGCACCGGCCGCGCGGTCTGAGCGCGCACCGGGCCGCAGTCGACCGGGGTGGGCTCAGCTCACGCTGAACTCGGTCGATTCCGTTCGCCCGACGTCATTCGGGCTGCCGGGGCTCATGACGACCCGGCCGGCCGCCGGGTCGAACTGCACCGTGACGAGGGTCGCTGCCCGCTCCCCGAATCCCCTGCCCGCCTCGGCGACGCGGCACACCGGGGCCTCGCCGGGTCCGGTGCACATGTACCCGAGCATCTCCGCGGTGTCCGCGGGCGCGGGGGCGTCCGCGACGCGCGACTCGAGGAGGGCGAGGCGCTCCTCGGACATGCTCCCGGCGTTGAGCGGGAGGGCGCCGTCGAGCAGCTCCGACCCGACGAAGTGGTTGGTGTGGGCGAACCAGCCGTCGGAGGTGAGCACCTGTGTGCCCGCCGGTCCGATCTCGACCATGGCGGCGGCTTCCGGACCGGTCACCGTGATGACCGAGGACGAGGTGGTCGGCGCGGACCGGATGATCTCGACCGCCTCCTCGACGGAGCGGGCCCGGGCGAGGACCCCGGCGAGTATCGAATGGACCGGCACGCCGCCCGCGGCGTCCCGTGCGTTCCTGAGGATGTTGAGCATGACCCCCACGCGAGCGGAGTTCATGCCGATCTTCCCGCGCATGCCGAACTCGGCGAAGCCGTGGTGGTCGAGCTCGCCGCCGACCCCGGTGACGCTCTGGTAGTGCCAGACGTCGGCGAACTCCGCATGCCAGTCCCAGGTCTGGACCGCCTTCGCGGCACCCGGAGCGGCGTGGACGAGAGTGGAGCACTCGAGCGGCTGCACCTCGGCGAGGGCGAGGATCTCGGTCCGGGCATCGACGAGGCCCACCTGCCAGAGCTCGAGACCGGCACCCGCGGCGACCCCGGTGAGCTCGACGACCTGGTTCGGGTCCCAGGATTCAAGCGCCTCGAGCGACTGCTCGGCGGCCGCCCGCTGCTGATCGAGCGGGATCCCCAGACGGGTGAAGAGGGCGGAATAAGCGTCGACGGTGAGGGCGATGCCCCGGGCGGCCTGCTCCCCGCGGCTGCGGCCGCGCGCGGCATGGTCGTCACCGGCCACCGTGAGGTGCTCCGGCTCGACGAGTGCCGGATCGACCACCCGGTCGGCATCGAAGCGGGACAGCTGCGGGTCGTGGGATTCCGTAGGTGACATGGATCTCATGCTATCGGGGCGAGCGGCGGGGTGACAGGGGTGCCGGCGGCGGGCGAAGCGGCGCCGACGATCGGCACCGCCGAGCGGCGGGCCCGCACGTCTGCCCGCGGGATCCGCACCGAAGCGCAGGCGATCCGACACTTCCCGTCGTCTCATGACGCGGTGCCGAACCTTGAAAAGTCCCGCTCGGAGCCGTACCGTCAGTATTCAACACTGTCCGTGCGTTCGTTCGGTTCAGTGAAAAACTGCCGCGGGGGCCGACCGCCCCCGTTCCACGGACGATCAAAGGAGAATCCCGTGCTCTCGACCCGTTTCACCGATCTGCTCGGCATCGAGCACCCCATCGTCCAGGGCGGCATGCAGTGGGTGGGCAAGGCCCCGCTCGCGGCCGCCGTGTCCGAGGCCGGCGGCCTCGGCATCCTCACCGCCCTCACCCAGCCCACCCCGGAGGACCTCCGCGCGGAGATCCGCAGGACCCGCGAGCTCACCTCGAAGCCGTTCGGCGTCAACCTCACGATCCTGCCCACGATCAACCCCGTCCCCTACGACGAGTACGTCAAGGTCGCCGTCGAGGAGGGCATCACCGTCATCGAGACCGCCGGTGCGAACCCGGAGCCGTTCATGCCCCTGTTCAAGGAGCACGGCGTCAAGGTCGTCCACAAGTGCACCGCGGTCCGCCACGCGCTCAAGGCCGAGAAGGTCGGCGTCGACGCGGTGAGCATCGACGGCTTCGAGTGCGCCGGCCACCCCGGTGAGGACGACATCCCCGGCCTCATCCTCATCCCGGCCGCCGCCGACAAGCTCTCGATCCCGTTCATCGCCTCCGGCGGGTTCGGCGACGGGCGCGGCATGGCCGCCGCGCTCGCCCTCGGCGCCGACGGCATCAATATGGGCTCCCGCTTCCTCGCCACCCAGGAGGCCCCGGTCCACGACAACGTCAAGCAGGCCATCGTCGACGGCTCGGAGCTCGACACGATCCTCAACTTCCGCCCGCTGCGCAACACCGTCCGGGTGCGGAAGAACGCGGTGTCCTCCGAGGCCGTGGACATCCTCAACAAGGGCGGCGAGTTCAAGGACGTCCAGCACCTCGTCGCCGGCGCCCGCGGCCGCAAGGTGTTCGAGGACGGCGACATCGAGGCCGGCCAGTGGACCGTCGGCATGGTCCAGGGACTCATCACCGACGTCCCCTCGTGCGCCGAGCTCATCACGCGCATCGTCAAGGACGCCGAGGAGATCATCACCGGCCGCCTCACCGGCATGGTCCGCTGATCCGCGTCCCGCATGCCCGAGGGGCGGCGCTCCGTGATCGGAGTGCCGCCCCTCGGGCATTCGTCGCCGCAGCTCCCGGGTCGGCCCCCTTCCGGAATACCGGACCGGGCGCCGGGGCCGCTCTCAGCCGCGGAGCTCGACCTCGGTCGGCGGCTCCGGTGCAGCGTCGGTGCCCACCGGCAGGCCGAGGTAGTACATGTGCGCGGCGGTCTCGGCGAGCGCGGCGAAGAGGTTGAAGTTCTGCAGGCCCTCGAAGCCTCGCGCCCAGTGGAGGCCCTGCGCGATCGAGTAGACGGAGTGGTCCTCGGTCTCCTCCCAGCGCACCCGGATCTCGGCGAGGCGCTCGTCGTGGTGGAGGGCGATCTCCTCCGCCCGGATCTGCAGGCCGCGGAACCGGAAGCCGTGGGCGGGCAGCACGGTGACCGACTCCGCGAGCTGGGACATCCGACGCAGCGACTCGAGGTAGTCGGCGAGGCTGTGGGTGATCGACGGCGCGTCGAGCCCGATGTTCGGGGTGATCGTCGGCAGCACAT
Source organism: Brevibacterium ihuae (assembly GCF_900184225.1). Taxonomy (NCBI): domain Bacteria; kingdom Bacillati; phylum Actinomycetota; class Actinomycetes; order Micrococcales; family Brevibacteriaceae; genus Brevibacterium; species Brevibacterium ihuae. The sequence goes on from NZ_FXWZ01000003.1 coordinate 643,627, forward strand.
GGTCGCCGGAGAAGAAGACGCCGGCCGCGTCGTCGTGGAACGCCGAATGACCGTAGGTGTGGCCCGGCGTCCACATCGACTGCACCGTCCGCCCGGAGATCGGCAGCATGTCATGGTCGCCGAGGACGATGATCTTCTGCGGCCAGTCGGGGACCTGGAACGCGTCCGCCCGGCGTCGTCCCTCGAGGTGGGAGATCTCCCCCCAGCGCTCCTCGGGCACCCCGTAGATCTCGGCGATCGAGGCGCGGCCGTGCGCGCCGGTCACCGCGCCCTTCTCGCGGCGGCGGAAGGTGTCGAGCGTGGCGATGTCGTGGGAGTGGAGCGCGAGCCACATGTCGGGGTTCTGCGCGAAGAGCGCGGGCACGAGCCCGAGGTGATCGCGGTGGTAGTGCGAGACCGCGATCCCCGTGATGTCGGTGACGGCGAACCCGGCACCGGCCAGCCCCTCGGTGAGTGCGGCGAGCTGCGCCTTCCCGTCCCACCCCGGGTCGATCAGGGCGACGCCGCTGTCCTCGGCGATCGCATAGCAGTAGGTATAGACGAGCGGGTTGTCCGGAATCGGCACCGGGATCGCCCAGACGCCCTCGGACACCTCCTGGACCGGCGGGAGCACGCGGTCCTGCCAGGCCTGTCGCTGCTCGGTGCTGAGGGATTCGATCTTCATCGATCGCGCCTTTCGTCTCGGCGGGCTTGAAACCCTTGAACAAACGTTCGTCAACACATCAAGGTAGCACTTCCCGCCGGCGATCCCGGTGCGCTCCCCCGCTCCCGGGGAATAGCGGCCTCTCAGAGACCGTTGCGAGAGTAACTGGTCTTTCGAAAGGAGCCCTGTCATGAAGCGCACTCTCTCGCGCCCCGCACTCACCCTCGCGGCATCCACCCTCGGCCTGGGACTCGTCCTGTCCGGATGCGGGGCCGGCGGTGACACGCCCGAGGACGTCGAGGGCCAGACCGGCGATCCCAACGCCGACTCGGCCACGAGCGCGGCCGCCGACGACCGCCCGACCACGTCGACCGACCGCCCCACCGATGAGCAGAGCGCCGCCGGCGGCCAGGGCATCAGCAACATCGACGCCGTCGAGACCGCGATCGCCACCGCCGAGGGCGAGGGCGGCGTCGCCACGTCCATCGACTCCGACGACGACGGCACCTGGGACGTCACCGCGATCGACGGCGAGACGAAGTTCGAGTACACGATCTCCGCCGACGGCTCCACCGTCGAGAAGACGGAGGAGGAGAAGGCCGACGCCGACGACCAGGAGGAGGTCGGCGCGGCCGACATCTCCCTGCTCGAGGCGATCAACGCGGTGGGCGAATCGCACCAGGGTGAGCTCGACGACGCCGAGCTCGACAAGGATCGGGACACCGTGCGCTACGAGATCTCACTCCAGGGCGAGGACAAGGACTACCACGTCGATGCGGCCTCCGGCGAGGTCACCGAGGAGCAGTGACCCGCTGAACTGGTCGGGAAGTGACGCCCTGACGTCGGCAGAGCCCCTTCGACCTACAAGGACACTTGTCGGGTCGAGGGGGTTCTCCATGCGCCGCCGGAGGAGTACCGTCGAAGAGGACGGTCGGCGACAGCCGGCTCACAGCCGTTGAAAGGAGAGCCTCATGTCCGATGTGACCACCATGCTCGAGACCCACCCGAACGACTCCTCGGGAGTCGATCGCGCAGTTCTCGCCGAATGCATCGCGGCGTGCTTCGCGTGCGCCCAGACGTGCACCGCATGTGCCGACGCATGTCTCGCCGAGGACATGGTCGCCGACATGCGCGGCTGCATCACCACGGACCTGAACTGTGCCGACATCTGCCGGACCACCGGCGCCGTCCTCACCCGACGGACCGCGGCCGATCCGGCCGTGACGCGGGCACTGCTCGAGGCCTGCCGCACCGCCTGCCGATCCTGCGCGGACGACTGTGAGCAGCACGCCGAGATGCACGAGCACTGCCGGGTCTGCGCAGAGGCCTGCCGCCGGTGCGAGAAGGCCTGCACCGCCCTCCTCGACGCCCTCGGCTGACACTCGGCACACCTGCCGACCCCGCTCCGAACCCTCTGACGCATACGCCTCTCCGGCGCGTCAGGGGGTTCTCTGTGCCGTCTCTCAACGCGGACGCCTAGGATTCAAGGACATTCGCCGCCGACCGCGCCCAAGGAGACCCGCGACCGAACCGCGCAGCACCTCGGACTTCGACAGCATCTTCGCCGACGACGATGCCGACTTCCGGGAGCCCCGGGAGCCGCGACGGCCCCGGAGGAAGCGGACCGGGCGGAAGATCCTCGTCGGCGCGGTCGTCCTCGTCCTCCTCGCCGTGCTCGGGATCGGCGGGTACGCCTTCTACCTCGCGAACCAGTTCGACCGCGGCACCGAGGACGTGAGCGATGACGAGGCGTTCGGGGGCGAGCGCCCGGAGACCTCGGGCGCCGGCACGAACATCCTGCTCCTCGGCTCCGACTCCCGCGACGAGGAGGTCGACCTCGCCGATGCGCGCGGCAACCGGAGCGACACGATCATGGTCATGCACATCCCGGAGGACCGGTCCGGCGTGCAGCTCATGTCGATCCCCCGTGACATCTGGGTCGACATCGAAGGCCACGGCGAGGCGAAGATCAACGCGGCGATGTCGTTCGGCGGGCTGGCCCTCGCCACCTCGACGGTGAGCGACTTCATCGGCGCGCCGATCCACCACGTCGCGATCATCGACTTCGAGGGATTCCAGGCGCTCACCGATTCGCTCGGCGGGGTCGACGTCGTGTCCGAGCAGGCGTTCGAGCTCGACGGGCACGCGTTCCAGGAGGGCGTCAACCACCTCGACGGCGAGCAGGCCCTCGCCTTCGTCCGGGCGCGCAAGAACTTCGCCGACGGGGACCTCCAGCGCAATCGCAACCAGCAGGCGTTCCTCGCCGGAGTGATGGACGAGCTCATCAGCCGCGACACCCTGAGCAATCCGA